>NZ_JBMJCT010000025.1:0-89993 GCF_049222185.1 Streptomyces sp. LaBMicrA B280
GGGGGACACCACGCCGGGCACGCTGTCCCTGCGGCTGCCGTTCCGTGCCCCGCTCAACCCGGACAACCTCTTCGGCCATCTCGCCGCGACCGCCGTGCCGGGTGTGGAGGAGTGGCGCGAGGGCGCTTACCGCCGCACGCTGCGCCTGCCGTACGGGCACGGGATCGCCGCCCTCGCCCCGCGCCCGGACCACATCGCCTGCCGTCTCACCCTCAGCGACCTGCGGGACCTGGCGGTGGCGATCAGCCGCTGCCGCCGGATGCTGGACCTGGACGCCGACCCGGTCGCGGTCGACGACCGCCTGCGCACCGACCCGCTGCTGGCCCCGCTGGTCGACAAGGCACCGGGACGCCGGGTGCCGCGCACGGTGGACGAGGCCGAGTTCGCGATGCGGGCGGTACTGGGGCAGCAGGTGTCCACGGCCGCCGCCCGCACCCACGCCGGCCGCCTGGTCACCGCGCACGGCACCCCCGTGGAGGACCCCGAGGGCGGCCTCACCCACCTCTTCCCCTCACCCCGGGCACTGGCCGCTCTCGATCCCGAGACCCTGGCGATGCCCCGCACCCGCCGCACCACCTTCACCACCCTGGTGCGTCAACTCGCCGACGAGACCCTGCACCTGGGGGTGGAGTCGGACTGGGCCGAGGCCCGCGCCCGGCTCCTCGCGCTGCCCGGCTTCGGACCCTGGACGGTCGACGTCATCGCCATGCGCGCCCTCGGTGACCCGGACGCCTTCCTGCCCACCGACCTCGGTATCCGCCGGGCGGCGGCCGAGCTGGGGCTGCCGTCGACGCCCGCGGCGCTGATCGCGCGGGCGGAGGCGTGGCGGCCGTGGCGGGCGTACGCGGTGCAGTATCTGTGGGCGACCGACAGCCACCCGATCAACTTCCTTCCCGTGTAAGTGAGTTCCACGATGATCTGCCACACCGAGACCGACGGCCCCTACGGCCCGCTCACCCTCGTCGCCGCCGACGGCGCGCTGTGCGGCCTGTACATGACCGCACAGCGGCACCGCCCGCCCCAGGAGGACTTCGGCCCCCGCGACGACTGCCTGCCCTGCTTCGACGCGGCACGCGAACAGCTGGAGGCGTACTACGCGGGCGAGCTGCGCGAGTTCACCCTCGAACTCAACCTGCGCGGCACCCCGTTCCAGCGCAGCGTCTGGGACCAGCTGCTCCGCATTCCGTACGGCGAGACCCGCAGTTACGGGCAACTCGCCGACGCCCTGGGCAAGCCGAGTGCCTCCCGGGCGGTCGGTCTCGCCAACGGCCGCAACCCGATCGGCATCATCGTGCCCTGCCACCGCGTCGTGGGCAGCGACGGCAGCCTCACCGGCTACGGTGGCGGTCTGGACCGCAAACGCCGTCTGCTCGACTTCGAACGCGGCACCGCCCTGTTCTGACTCAACCCGCCGGAACATCCCCGGCGGCCTCCACCCGGGCGAGGGCGTCCGCCGAGCGGCACCGGCCGCCGCCCTCGCCTTGGCCCAAGCCTCGTACGTCCGACGCATTGACAGCCTCCGGTCGGAGTCGCTCTCATGTGTGGGAGCGCTCCCATAGTTGGGAACGGCACCCTCCCATCCACTGGCTCGGAGGTAGACATGCGCACTCTTGTTCCGCGATTACGGCATCGCCCCTGGGTGGTGGCGGTGCTGGCGGGCTTCTCGGCCGTCGGGCTGCTGCTGGCCGCCTTCGTCGCGGCGCCGGTCAGCAGTGCCGCCGCAGACTCCGGTTGCCGGGTCGACTACGCCGTCGATCAGTGGTCCGGTGGATACACCGCCGCGATCAAGGTCACCAACCTCGGCCCCGCCGTCACGAGTTGGCGGCTGACCTGGACGTACGGCGGTGATCAGAAGGTGACGTCGGCCTGGAACGCCAGCGCCTCCCAGAGCGGGAAGGCGGTCACCGTCACGGACGCCGGGTGGAACGGCGCCCTGGCCACGGGGAGTTCCGCGGACTTCGGGGTTCAGGGGACGTACCAGGCGGCGAACCCCACGCCGAGCGACTTCGCGGTGAACGGGGTGTCCTGCGGCGGGACCACGGCGCCGACCGATCCGGGGACGCCGACCACCCCGCCGCCGAGCGGTGGCTGCGGCAGCGCCGTGCTCTGCACCGGGTTCGAGGACCAGAGCGGGTCCACGCCCTCCGGTGCCTGGCAGTTCACGGCGCCCGACTGCCAGGGCACCGGCACCGTCACGGTCGACACCTCCGTCGCGCACAGCGGCGGCAAGTCGATCAGGGTGGACGGCAAGGCCGGGTACTGCAACCACGCCTTCGTCGCCACGACGGCGGACCTCTCCTCGGTGGGTCCCGTCTACATCCGTATGTGGGTACGGCACACCACCGCCCTCCCCGCCGGGCACGTCGCCTTCGTCTCCATGCCCGACAGCTCCCAGGGCGGCAAGGCGCTGCGGATCGGCGGCCAGAACGGCGCCCTTCAGTGGAACCGCGAGATCGACGACGCCACCCTGCCCGCGCAGAGCCCGGCCGGTGTGGCGCAGAGCGAGCCGCTGCCCACCGGCAGCTGGCAGTGCCTGCGTTTCATGGTCGACACGTCGAACGGCCACCTCGACACCTGGCTCGGCGACCAGCAGGTCCCCGGTCTGCACCAGGACGGTGTCCCCACCGCGGACATCGACCAGCAGTGGCTGTCCCGCACCGCGGCACCGCGCCCCACCGGCCTGCGCCTCGGCTGGGAGAGCTACGGCGGTGGTGACGACACCCTGTGGTTCGACGACGTCGCGGTCGGGTCCGCGCCGATCGGCTGCTGAGGGGCGGCGGCTCGGGCGTCGTACCCACCGGTGCGGCAACGTGCGGCGACCGGAACGGGATCCGGCCGCTGAGGGCTCTCCAGGAGGACGAGGCTCTCGGCGGCGCGTCTCATCGTTCGTGGTCGGGCCCCTTCGTCTCGTCCGTTCGTGTCGCGCTGGACGCGAGGCTGTGGGACAACCGGTCGAGGGCCTCGCGGAGTTCGGCCGGGGGGTGGACGGTGAGGGGGCAGCCGAGCCCCGCCAGATAGCCGGCCATGGTGTCGAGCCGCTCGGCGCGTGTCTCCAGCAGGACTCCGTCGGCGGTCCGCACGAGGGTCGCCGCGGCCGGTGGGATGCGGCGGGCTGCCTGTTCCAGGCTGGTGTGCAGGAGCACCCGGACCCGGTGCCGACCGGCGACCTCGCTGAGGCTCTCGGCGGCGCGTCTCATCGTTCGTGGTCGGGCCCCTTCGTCTCGTCCGTTCGTGTCGCGCTGGACGCGAGGCTGTGGGACAACCGGTCGAGGGCCTCGCGGAGTTCGGCCGGGTGGTGGACGGTGAGGGGGCAGCCGAGCCCCGCCAGATAGCCGGCCATGGTGTCGAGCCGCTCGGCGCGTGTCTCCAGGAGGACTCCGTCGGCGGTCCGCACGAGGGTCGCCGCGGTCGGTGGGATACGGCGGGCGGCCTGTTCCAGGCTGGTGTGCAGGAGCACCCGGACCCGGTGCCGACCGGCGACCTCGCTGAGGCTCCCGGCGGCGCGTCTCATCGTTCGTGGTCGGGCCCCTTCGTCTCGCCCGTTCGTGTCGCGCTGGACGCGAGGCTGTGGGACAACCGGTCGAGGGCCTCGCGGAGTTCGGCCGGGTGGTGGACGGTGAGGGGGCAGCCGAGCCCCGCCAGATAGCCGGCCATGGTGTCGAGCCGCTCGGCGCGTGTCTCCAGCAGGACTCCGTCGGCGGTCCGCACGAGGGTCGCCGCGGCCGGTGGGATGCGGCGGGCGGCCTGTTCCAGGCTGGTGTGCAGGAGCACCCGGACCCGGTGCCGACCGGCGACCTCGCCGAGGGCCGCGGTGAGCTGCGCGACGGGGTCGTACCCGGGCGGTGGCGGTGTCGCCCGGGGATCGGCGGCGGCCTCCAGGGAACGGACGCGGTCGACCCGGAACACCCGGATCGCGGCGCGGCGCGAGTCGAGCCCGGTCACGTACCAGCGGCCCCCGTGCAGGACCAGCCCGTAGGGGTCCAGGTCGCGGGTGGAGGTCTCGCCCCGCCAGGACCGGTAGGTGATGCGGACCCGGCGCCGGTCGCGGGCCGCGCCGGCCAGGTCCAGGGCGATGCGGGGGCCGGGCGGGGCGCTCGTGTCGGGCGGCGGGGTGCGCGTGAACGTGTCGCGCAGCGCGGCGACTTGGTCCGCGAGCGGCTTGGGCAGGACCCGGTTGATCTTGGCGAGGGCGCTCTCGGCGCTGCCGTCGGGCAAGCCGTGCGGGAGACCCGAGAGCAGGCCGAGGACGACCGCGGCGGCTTCCGCGCCGGTGAGCGCGAGCGGCGGGAGCCGGAAGGCGGGCGGCAGCCGGTAGCCGCCGTACCGGCCGCGTCCGGCGGAGACCGGGATGCCGAGGTCGGTGAGATGGGCGGCGTAACGGCGCACGGTCCGCTCGCCCACGCCGAGCCGTCGCGCCAGCTCCGGGCCGCTGATGCCGGGCCGGTCCTGCAACAGCTCCAGCATCGCCAGGACGCGGGTCGTGGGTCGCTCGTTCGGCAAAGCCCCTCTTCCCGACGGCTTTCCGGACCGATTTCGTCCTGATACGAGTCTACCTTCGGGGCGTCAGCAGGTGTGGCGAAGCGAGGAGAAGGCAGATGTCGACCTATGTGCTGGTTCCCGGATTCTTCTTCGGACCCTGGGTCTGGGAGGAGGTCGGCGGGCTGCTGCGCGCCGCCGGGCACGAGGCGCGCACGGTGTCCCTGACGGGGCAGGGCGAGCGGTCCGGTGAGGCGACCCCCGACGTGAGCGTCTCCACCCATGTCGCCGACATCACCGACGCGATCGGGGACGCGGACGACGTGGTGCTCGTGCTGCACAGCGGCGCGACGATCGCGGGCACCGCGGTCGCCGACCGGCTGCCGGAGCGGCTGCGGCGGATCGTCTACGTGGACACCGCGCCGTTCCCGGACGGCATGGCGCAGATCGAGTTCCTGCCGCCCGACGTGCAGGCGGAGCAGCGGCGGCAGATCGAGACGGAGGGGAAGGGCCGGTCGCTGCCGGCCCGGCCCTTCGACGAGGACGACCGGCGGCGCGACCCGGTCTCCCTGGCCGGTCTCTCGGCGGCCGATCTGGCCCAGATGCGCCGGAGCGCGACCGCGCAGCCCGCCGCGCTGGTGCTGGAACCCGCGCGGCGGCCCGCCGAGATCCCGGACACCCCGCGCACCCTGATCGCCTCCACCTTCACAACCGAGCAGGTACGGGCCATGGTCGCGGCCGGAGCACCGGCCTTCGCGATGCTGGCCGACCCGAGCTGGACCCTGACCGAACTGCCCACCGGGCACTGGCCGATGCTGTCCCGCCCCAAGGAACTGGCGGAGTTGTTGCTTGCCGCGTGAGGGCCGCCCCGCCGTCGGGGCGGCAGAACGGGGCGGAGAAAGCTCACCCCCACCACACGGGTTCCTCCCCGGCCACAGGCCATTTGGTCATGTCCCCAACCGAAATTCCCCCGCGACCGGCAAAGCACCGCAAAAAGGGTGTAAAGGGGTTAGGGGAGGGCGAACCGGCGGAGGCGGGGCGACATCTTGGTGAACGATGGGCGGCGCGCGGTCAGGCACGCGTCGCCGCTGCCGGATGGGGTGTGCACGTGGTGGAGCCGAGGATCGCCGTCGCCGTGGTGACGATGGGCAACCGGCCCGCCGAGGTCGACGCCCTGCTGGAGTCCGTGGCCAAGCAGGACCTCGCCCCCGCCCGGACCGTGATCGTCGGCAACGGCTGCCGGCTCCCCGAGTTCGCCCGCCGCCTCTCCCTGCCCGGCGAGGTCACCACCGTCGACGTGCCGGAGAACCTGGGCTGTCCGGGCGGCCGCAACGTCGCACTCGCCCGGCTGCGCGAGTTCGGGGACATCGACGTCGTCGTGGAACTGGACGACGACGGGCTGCTCGTCGACGCCGATGTGCTGCGCCGGGTGCGGGACCTGTACGCCGCCGACCCGCGGCTCGGCATCGTCGGCTTCCGCATCGCCGACGAGCACGGCGAGACCCAGCAGCGGCACGTGCCCAGGATCGGCGGCTCCGACCCGCTGCGCGGCGGCTATGTCACCGGGTTCCTGGGCGGCGGCCACGCCCTGCGCACGGCCATGCTGGCCGAGACCGGGGACTGGCCGGCCGAGTTCTTCTTCGCGCACGAGGAGACCGACCTCGCCTGGCGCGCCGCCGACGCCGGCTGGAAGATCCGCTACTGCCCCGAACTGCTGCTCCAGCACCCCAAGACCTCCCCGGCCCGGCACGCCATCTACTACCGCGTCAACGCCCGTAACCGCGTCTGGCTCGTACGGCGGCGGCTGCCGCTGCCGCTCATCCCGCTCCACCTGGGGGTGTGGACCCTGCTCACCCTCGCCCGCACCCGTTCCGCGGCCGGGCTCAGGGCATGGTTCGGCGGGTTCATGGAGGGGGTCCGGGAGCCGGCCGGAGAGCGCCGTCCGATGCGCTGGCGGACGGTGTGGCGGCTGACCAGGCTGGGCCGCCCGCCCGTGATCTGAGCACGCGGGGCATCTGGAGGCGGGACGGGGTCCCGGTCGTTCACCTCCGCCGACCGGGACCACTCACGTCCCCGGATCCGACCTGCGGCGACACTCCCCCGAGTGACGCGACTGACGCGCGCGCCGTCGGGCCGGTTCCGATGGAATGATCACATCAAGTCTCACCAACGGATCGCTAACATGTGGCCGAGGGAGCGTCGGTGCGAGAGAGGTCGAATGACCGGAACTCGCCCGGTGACAGCGGCGGCAGGCCGGTGAGCGGACCGGCGGCCGGACGTCCGGACGGCCGCTGACCAGGGTTGGTCGCCCCGCGGACGGCGGCAGGGGACCGGCCGCGGAAGGTGGCGGGAAATCGTCGCCTGCGGGGATGGATTCCCGCCAGGAGTACGGCGGGCACGCGCCCGCCGCGGAGCACGGTCGGCCCCGACCGCACGGGAAGGCAGTGGAGCGGCGTGAAAGGGCGGCGCGAGCTGCGGTTCGGACTGCTGGGTCCGCTGGTCCTCTACGACCGCCCGTCGTACGACGCGGCGCACGCCGCTCCCGGCGAGGGCACCCCCGACACCGCTGCCCGCGCCATCGGCAGCCCCAAGGTGCGTGCCCTCCTCGCCGCGCTGCTGCTGGAGCCCGGCCGGGTCGTGTCGGTCGAGTCGCTGAAGGACGCGCTGTGGGGCGGGGCGCCGCCGGCCTCCGCGCAGGCGTCCCTGCACAACCAGGTCACCCGGCTGCGCCGGCTCCTGGACGATCCCGAACGGCTCAGGTCCGTGCCGCCGGGCTATCTGCTCCGCGTCGAGCGGGGCGAGCTGGACGTGGACGTGTTCGATGCGCTGGTCACCGACGCCCGCGCCGCGCACGCCCGGCAGGACTGGCCGGGCGTCGTACGGTCCTGCACGAACGCGCTCGCGCTGTGGCGCGGCGCCCCGCTCAGCGGACTGCCCGACCTCGGCGGCCACAGCCTGGTGCCCCGCCTGGAGGAGGCGCGGCTGATCCTGCTGAAGTGGCGGTACGACGCCGAACTCGCCCTCGGCGGCACGCGGTTGACGGCGCTCGTCCCCGAGCTGTCGGCCCTTGTCGCGGAGCATCCGTTCCGCGAGGCGTACCACCGTCAGCTGATGCTCGCCCTGCACCGCACCGGCCGCCAGGCCGAGGCCCTCGCCGTGCACCGCGATCTGCGCGCCCGCCTGATCGAGGAACTCGGCGTCGAACCCGGCCCCGCCATGCGCGAGGCCCATGTCGAGGTGCTGCGGGGGAGCGACGGGAGCGACGGGAGCGACGCGTGGCTCCCGGAGGGCGCAGGCGAGGACGAGGGCGAGTACGAGGACGAGGGTGAGGGCGAGGGCGACGGAGAGGAACACTCGCCCGCCCGGGAAGGCCGTCCGGAGCCGGTCACTTCCGTGGTTTCGCGTGCGGACGAGCGCGAAGGCGAACGCGGCACCGAACGCGAGGATGGCCGCGGCGAGTGTGGAGGCGGGCGCGGCGGCGGACGCGAGGGCGAGTACGACGGCGCCACGCCCGCACCGCATCCCCCACCCCCCGCCCAACTCCCGCCCGCACCCGCCCATTTCACCGGCCGCGCCTCCGTCCACCGCACCCTGCGGCACGCGCTGACCGAACCGCCCGCGCCGGGCCCGGCCGTCGCCGTGGTCTCCGGCATGGCGGGCGTCGGCAAGAGCGCGCTCGCCCTGCAGGTGGCCCATGAGCTGCGGGAACGTTTCCCCGACGGTCAGCTCTACGTCAACCTGCACGGCGCCACCCCCGGCATGCCCCCGCTCGCCCCGGCGCAGGCGCTCGCCACCCTGCTCCGCGACCTCGGGGTCGAGCCCCGCGATGTGCCCGAACACCCGGATGCGGCAGCCGCGTTGCTCCGCTCCCTGCTCGCCCCCGCCCGCATCCTGCTGGTCCTGGACGACGCGGCCGACGCCGCCCAGGTGCGGCCCCTGCTCCCGGCCGGCCCCGGCTGCGCGGTGATCGTCACCAGCCGCTCCCCGCTGACCACCCTCGACGGCGCCCGGCGCTTCCCGCTCACCCCGCTGACCGGCGAGGAGAGCGCGGCCCTGCTCCGCGCGCTGAGCGGCCGTCCGGGACTGGACGCCGGGCACGCCCTGGTCGAGCTGACCGGCGGACTGCCGCTGGCGCTGCGCGTGGTCGCGGCCCGGCTCGTGGCCCGGCGCGCCCTCACCCCGGACGCGCTGGCCGGTCAACTGGCGTCCACGGGAGGCAGGTTGCGGCAGCTGGAGTACGACGACCTCAGTGTCCGGCGTTCCCTCGCCGTCGCCCATGACGCCCTCGCCGCCGCCGAACGCGAGGCCGACCGGGACGCGGCCCTCGTGCTGCGCCGCGTCGGCGCGCTCGACCTGCCGACCTACGGCGCCCCGCTCCTCGCCCGCCTCACCGGCATCGACGCGCGCCGCGCCGAGGCCGCCCTGGACCGCCTGGTCGACGTGGCCCTGCTGGAGGAGACGGCCTACGGCCGCTACACCCCGCATGACCTGGTCCGCGAGTTCGCCCGCGAACTGGCCGAGGAAGAGGGCGCGTTCCGTACGGCCGCCGCCCCCGCCCCGGCCGATCGGGCTCCCGCGCCTACCCGTGACGACGCGCACCCCGACCTCGTCGCCCTGCGCTGGTACGCCGCCGTGGCCGAGCGCGCGCTCGTCGCCATCGTGGAACCCGGCCTCGACCTGGACGACCGGCTGCGGCCGACCCCCGCGCAGCCGCCGGAACACGCCGCCGACGTGGCCGGGCTGCCGTCCTTCGAGTCGGCCGGGCAGGCGTTCGCCTGGGGCGAGACGGAGCTGGAGAACGTGGTCGCGCTGGTGGCGCGCAACGCCGACGCGGAGGATCCGCGCAGACTGGCCCATCTCTCGGTGCTGACCCGCCTGCTTTTCCCGTATGTGCAGCGCGGCGGCCGGGTCGCGGAGATGGAGGCGCTCGGGCGGGCCGCGCTCGGGGCGGCACGGCGGCTCGACGACGAGGAGGCGCGGGCGTACGCCCTCGGCGATCTCGCGGGCGTGCACTTCCTGACCGGCCGGCACAACGACGCGCTCGCCCTGACCGACCGCTGTCTGGAGAGCTGGCGGCGGCTCGGGGTGCCCAGCCGCATCCGGCGCTGTCTGAACAACCGGGGGCTGCTGCTGGAGGGGCTCGGCCGGTTCGCGGAGTCCGAGGAGGCGCTGCGGGAGAGCCTGTCCTACGCGCGGCTGCTGAACGACCCCGTCGGCGAGGCCGTCACCCACAGCCATCTCGGCAATCTCTACGAGCACACCGATCCGCGCGCCGCCATCGAGCAGCACCGGCGCTCGCTGGCGATCGGGGAGGCGGTGGGCGCCGTCATCGTGCGCCACTCCGGGCACTGCAACATCGGCTACGCCCATCTCGCTCTCGGTGAACCGGCCGCCGCCGCACGGCACTTCGAGCAGAGCCTCAGCATCCTCGGCGGACACGGCGACTGGCACGGCGAGTCCCAGACCCGGCTCGGCCTGGTCCGCGCGCTGCGGGAGCTGGGGGAGGGGGAGCGGGCGTACATCGAGTGCGGCGAACTGCTGCGCCGCGCCGACGCCCGCGCCGACCGCTACACGGGCGGCCTGGCCCGCCACCAGCACGGCCTCCTGCTGTGGGCCCAGGGCCGCCACCCGGAGGCCCGCACCGCCTGGCACACCGCCCTCACCGCCCTGACCGGCACGGACGAACAATCCGTACTGACCGAACTGCGAGAACTGCTGGCCGAGTGAACAACGGCGCCCGGCCCGCCGGCACCCGCACCCGCGCTCCCCTGCTTCTCCTGCTCCTTCTATTTCGCGTCGGCATAACACTCCACCACCGCCGTCGTGAACGGAAACCGCACCGGTGTCTCGCCGAAGGTCAGGCGCCCGGCGAGGGCGGATGCCTCGTGGATGGCGGCCACCACGGTGTCGGCCTCTTCGGCGGGGCAGTGCACGATCACCTCGTCGTGCTGGAAGAAGACCAGTTCGGCCCGCAGCCCGGCGCAGGACCGGCGCAGGGCGGCGAGCAGCAGCAGGGCCCAGTCGGCGGCGCTGCCCTGGACGACGAAGTTGCGCGTGAAGCGGCCCCGCGCCCGGGAGTTGGTGGAGGCGTAGCCCGGGACCCAGGTCGTCTGGCCGTCGGCCGGTGTCTCCCCCTCGTCCTCCCCGGGCCCGATGGGGATGCCCGCCTCCTCCGCCGTGTCCCCGTCGGCGCCCGCGGCCGGTGGGCAGGTGCGGCCCAGCCAGGTCCGCACCAGCCGGCCCTCCTCACCCGCCCGCGCCGCGTCGTCGACATAGGCGACGGCCTTCGGGAAGCGGCGGCGCAGCGCGGCGAGGTTCTTCAGTCCGTCGCCGGAGGTCTGTCCGTAGACCGCGCCGAGCACGGCCATCTTGGCCTGGTCGCGGTCGCCGGAGAAGGCCCGCTCGGACACCGCCTGATAGAGGTCGCTCGCCCGGCCCGCGACCTCCATCAGACCGGGGTCACGGGAGATCGCGGCCAGCACCCGCGGCTCCATCTGGTCGGCGTCGGCCACCACCAGCCGCCAGCCGGGGTCGGCGACCACGGCCCGCCGGATCACCTTGGGGATCTGCAGGGCACCCCCGCCATGGGTCACCCAGCGCCCGGTGACCGTGCCACCGGCCTGGAACTCCGGGCGGAAGCGGCCCTCACGCACCCAGTCCTGGAGCCAGGACCAGCCGTGGGCCACCCAGATGCGGTACAGCTTCTTGTATTCCAGGAGCGGTGCGACGGCCGGATGGTCGAGGGACTGGAGCTCCCAGCGGCGGGTGGACCGCACCTTGATCCCGGACTGTGCGAACGCCCTGATCACATCGGCCGGCAGATCGGGCCGCACCCGGCGCCCGAACGCGGCGGAGACCTCGTCCGCCAGCTCCGCGAGGCGGCGCGGCTCGCCCCCGCCCGCATACCGCTCCCCGAGCAGATCGCGCAGCAGCCCGCGGTGCACCTCGGCGCTCCAGGGCAGCCCGGACCGGTTCATCTCGGCGGCCACCAGGGTCCCGGCGGACTCGGCGGCCGTCAGCAGCCGCATCCGGCCCGGATCGTCCGCCTTCTCGTGCCGCCGCAGCTGGTCGGCGTAGACCGCGAGCAGGTCGGCCAGCGGCAGCGCGGCGCCGGTGGACTCGAACAGCGAGGGCTGGGCGCCCGGTTCGGCCGCCCGCTGCGGTGGATCGGCCGGCACGGGGCCGCCCCGGAGGCGGGCCAGGGCGGCGGCGGCCGAGCGTGGTTCGCCGTACCGCCCCTCGTGGCCCAGCAGCAGGGTCTCGGCGACCTCGATGTCGTAGCACCGCTCCACTCGCACCCCCGTGGCGAGCAGGCGCGGATAGACGTCGGCGGTCGACCGCCACACCCAGCGCGTCACCTCCGGGCGGCTCCGCACCGCCCCGGCGGGATCGCTCTCCCGCCGCACCGGTCCGGCGGGCAGCCCGTCCGGGCCGAGGGGGGCGACGTCCACGCCACCGTCCTCGGCCGGAGCGAGTGCCCACCGGTCGGCCATGACTGCGAGTGTGGCAGGCCCCACTGACAATCGCCGTGACCTGCGGTTTCAGTCCTCGTCGGGAGTCTTTGAGTGCTTCTCCAGAAGCAGTGCGAGGACCCTGTCCACGTACTCCTCGGCCGCGGCCTTGGTGACGCCGAGCCCGCTGAGGACGCCCGTGCCGTTCTCGTGCTCCAGCAGGGCCAGCAGGATGTGTTCGGTGCCGATGTAGTTGTGCCCGAGCCGCAGCGCCTCGCGGAAGGTGAGTTCCAGGACCTTCTTGGCCTCGGGGCCGTAGGGGACGAGGTCGGGGACCTCCTCGGCGGCGGGCGGCAGCGCGGCCGTCGCGGCTCGGCGCACGGCGTCCGGCGAAACGTCCTGCGCGGTGATCGCCTTCGCCGCGATGCCTTCCGGCTCGGACAGCAGCCCGAGGACGAGGTGTTCGGGGCGGCCCTCGGGGTTGCGGGCGGCCACCGCCTCGCTGTGCGCGGCCATGACCACGTTCCGCGCGCGGGGGGTGTAGCGGTTGAAGCCCTGGCTGGGGTCGAGGTCGGCGGACTCCTTCGGCACGAACCGCTTCTGCGCCGCCTGCCGGGTCACGCCCATGCTCTTGCCGATCTCGGTCCAGGACGCGCCCGAGCGGCGGGCCTGGTCCACGAAGTGCCCGATCAGATGGTCCGCCACATCGCCGAGGTGATCGGCCGCGATCACCGCGTCCTGCAGCTGGTCGAGGGGTTCGGGATGAACCTTCTTGATGGCCTCGATGAGGTCGTCGAGGCGCACGGATGCCGTGATCTTCGGGTTGGTCGCCATGTGTCAACCGTAGGTTGCACCCCTGGTGATGTCAACCGGTGGTTGACAGTGTGGAATCCCGGCGGCGCGGAATTATCCACAGGCTGTGGACGGTGTTCGGCGCGCTGTCGGCGGGGCATGGCACGATCGGCGCTGTGACCAGTTCTGCCAGCACGGTCGAGCGGGCCTTTCGGGCCGCGCTCTACGACGACACCGACACCGGCCTCGACACCGGCGCCTCCCTGCTCGCCGCCGACCCCGCCGCGGACCCCGAACTCACGCGGCGCGGCGAGGAGTTCGTGGCGACCGCGTGGCGGCGCGGCTGGGCGCCCGCCGATGTCGTACGACTCGTGCGGCGCGAGCTGGAGCAGCCGCACGTGCGGCTGGCCGCGGCCCTGATCCGGGCGCAGTCCGGCGCGGACCGGCCGCGCGGGCGCCGCTGGACCGCCCAGCTCGACGAGCTGCCCGCGGACCCCGTCTCCGGAGCCGACCGCTTCTCCCATGCCACCACCGTCCTGGAGCTGTACCGCCTGCTGCTGCGCCTGCCCTCCCTCGAACCCCTGGAGGAGGAGACCCGCCGCACCCACGGCCCCGCCGCCTCCCGGCTCCTCGGCCGCATCCGCGCGCTGCTCGCCAAGGCCGAGGCGACCGGCTACCCGGAGGAGGCCGAGGCGCTGACCGCCAAGGCGCAGGAGCTGATGGCCCGGCACAGCGTCGATGAGGCGCTGCTGGCCGCCGCCGCGCCCGCGCCGGACGCGCCCGGGGCCTGCCGGATAGGCGTCGAACCGCCGTACGAACAGGCCAAGGCCGTCCTGCTGGACGCCGTGGCCACCGCCAACCACTGCCGCGCGGTGTGGAACGAACCGCTCTGCTTCTCCACCGTCGTCGGCTTCGAGGGCGATCTGGAAGCGGTCGAACTGCTCTACACCTCCCTGCTGGTGCAGGCCACGCACGCCATGACCAGGGCCGAGGCGGGCCAGCGGGCGGCCGGACGCAAGCGCACCAAGACCTTCCGGCAGTCCTTCCTCGCCGCCTACGCCCACCGGGTCGGCGCCCGGCTCGCGGCCGCCGCCGAGAGCCAGGTCACCCAGGATCTGCTGCCGGTGCTGGCCACCCGCGAGATAGCGGTCACCGGTCGCATGGAGCGGATGTTCCCGCAGACCACGACCACCCGGCTGCGCGGGGTGAGCGACGAGGCCGGCTGGACGGAGGGCGCTGCCGCCGCCGACCGCGCCCAGGTCAGGGCGCGGCCGCGGCTGGAGTGAGACGCGGCCCGCACGCCCCCGAAGGCTCAGTCGCCGGCCTGCTGGAAGGTGCTGACGGAGGCGTTCGGCTTGGTCGCGGCGCCCTGGCCGGCGATCGGGCCGTACTTCCAGGGGAAGCTCTGCACCGCGTCCCCGCCGGGCAGGGTGATCTTCAGCTCGGTGGCCGCGAGGCTGGTGGCGTCGCCGTCCTTGCCGCGCACATAGCTGATGGTGAAGGCCGCGGCGTCGCCCTTGGCGAGCTTCAGCGTCTGTGCCTTCGCACCCTTCTGGGCGGACAGCTTCGCGCTTGTGCCGGACTTGTTCAGGGTGACGCCGGGGAAGTTCTCCAGCGTGCAGGTCTTGCTCTGGTTGGTGATGCTGACCGGCACCTCGCCGGTGTCGCCCGCCGCCGGTGCCACGCTCGCCGCTCCGACCTGGAGGGACACCCCGCCGATCTGGCAGGCCGAGCTGTTCTTGCCGCCGCTGCCGCTGTTGCCCCCGCCACCGCAGGCGGTCAGCAGCAGGGCGGCGGCAACGGCGGTGACGGTGAGCGGAAAGGCGCGCATGAGCAGGTCCCATCGAGGTCGTGACGGTGCTCCTGCATCATCGCGCCTGGACGGCGACCCCGTTCGCGCGCCCCTCGTAAATCACCGCTTCAGGTGCTTCCCGTGTTTTCCGTACCGGAAGGCAGCCTCACTGCGCGGCGGCGGTCGGCAGGCCCGATGGCAGCTTGCCGCCCTCCGCCTTGGTGAACGTCTCCTGGCCCGCCTTGCCCGACCAGGTGACCTTCATGGAGGTGCCGTCGACCGAGTCGACCATCCCGGTGGTGCGGTCCTTGCCGCCCTTGGCGCAGGTCAGATGGATCATCTGCATGCCGGACTCGGTGCCCGCGGTGCCGCTGCACACCGTGCCGCCGGTCGCGAAGATCCCCGCCTGCCTGCCGTTGATCACCAGGGCCACGATGGTGCCGCCGCTGGTGGCCAGCCAGCTGCCCTGGAGCTTGCCGGAGGCGCCGCTCACCCCGGAGCCGTCGGCGGACGAGGACGGCGCGGGGGAGGCGCTCGCCGTGTTCGACGGGTCCGTGGAGGAGTGGTCGCCGCCGCCACCGCCGCCGCACGCCGTCAGCGCCAGCGCGCCCACCAGTCCCGCGGCCAGGGCCGCGATCCGCACCCGTGTACCGGTCGAAGCAGTCGCCGAAGTCACGTCAGGCTCCCCAAGCTGTAGGCGTCCGCCGCCCTCGGCCGGACGGCCCGCAGCAAGCTATCAGCAGAGCCCGCCGGGAACTTCCGTGCGCCAGGACTTCCTTACCGGGCAGGGAACAGTAAGGGCCCGGAATGCGTCTCTTCCTTGTGCACGAGGAATCCGATCCCGGTGAACCGGCCCGTCCCGCGCCATGGATGATCATGGTCGGAGGGAAGCGGGGCGGGTATGTATCGCCCCCTCCAGGGCAGGCGCTGAGACGGCTTCGGTGAAAACGGCGGCATACGGTCGCACATCGTCAGGTAAAGCGCGCGTCAAGGCTGTAACTGTGAGAACACTCGCCGTGCACGTGCATCTGCTCGTGCAGTTGCACGTGAGGCGGGGGTTATGATCCAGGTCAGTTGACCACCGCATCTATGGCCTCACCAGCCAGTGCACACCGGGGAGCGACCTGTGGACCGCGACGTTGACGGCGTGTTCGGGGGGTACGACGTGTACAACGGCATGGCTGCCACGCAGCTGGACGGAGTGGCCTGGCAGAAGAGCAGGCACAGCAACTCACAGGGTTCGTGCGTGGAGTTCGCGCGCCTGCCGGGCGGCGAGGTCGCCGTTCGCAACTCCCGCTTCCCGGACGGCCCCGCGCTGGTTTACACGCGGGCCGAGATAGAAGCGATGCTGCTGGGCATCAAGGACGGCGAGTTCGACCACCTGATCGCGAGCTGAACCCGCCCGCACACGGCATGCCTGTGTGCGGGCGAGGAAAAGGGGACGTCAGCGACGCGCGTAGACGGTCAGGCCGGGTGTTCCACGTGGAACATCGCCCAGACGACCTTCCCCTCCAGCGGACCGGCCAGCGGATGCCAGCCCCAGCCGTCCGCGAAGGAGTCGACCAGGAAGAGCCCTCGTCCGGACTCCGCCGAGAAGTCGTCGGAGTCCTGCGGCACCGGCGACTCATGACTGGGGTCCCGCACCGCGCAGACCAGCCGCTCGGCCCACCGCATCAAGTGCAGCCGTACCAGGGAGACATGCTCCTCCGTACATCCGTACTCACCCGGCAGCGCATGCCGCAGCGCATTGGTGACGAGTTCGGAGACGACCAGGCAGACATCGTCGAAGCGCTCGCCCACACCCCACTGCTCAAGGGTGTCCCGGGTGAACCGCCGAGCCTCGCGCACCGCTTCGTACCGCGCCGGCAGAGCACAGGACGCGGCGCTGGACACGGCCGCGGGGTCCAACGGCGGAAGGCCCTGCCGTAACGGCTTGAGCATGGTCGATCCATTCGTCCCCATGCGAGGCACTCCCGGGAATTCGCGGTCGTTGCGATGCAGCGGTGGCGCGGGACCATGCTTTCGGATGGGAAGAGCAGATGCAAGGGCAGATGCACGTGCACGCGACCGAAATGGACAGGCCCGTACCACTTCTTGGCCATTTTTTCTGCCATCTCCATGACGGTTCCCGCCAGTGGTCCCGACCTTCTCCCCGCCCCGCCTGCCGGAAACGGCCCCGCGCTCTCCGTTTCCGTAACCGTACGAGTACTGCGCGAAGCGTTTTAGTGGCAGACTTCGGCCCCTGAAGACGGTTGGGGAGGCTGGCGAACGTGAGCGCGGGAGAGCCCGGATCGGTGGTGCGGCGGATGCTGCTCGGCTCGCAACTCAGGCGACTGCGTGAAGCTCGGGGAATCACGCGCGAGGCGGCGGGGTATTCCATCCGAGCGTCCGAGTCGAAGATCAGCCGGATGGAGCTGGGCCGGGTGAGCTTCAAGACGAGGGACGTCGAGGACCTGCTGACGCTGTACGGCATCACGGACGAGGCGGAGCGCCAGTCGCTGCTGTCCCTCGCCCGCGAGGCCAACGTGGCGGGCTGGTGGCACAGTTACAGCGACGTCCTGCCCAACTGGTTCCCCACCTATGTGGGCCTGGAGGGCGCCGCCACCCTGCTCCGCGCCTACGAGGTGCAGTTCGTGCACGGTCTGCTCCAGACCGAGGAGTACGCCCGCGCGGTGGTCCGGCGCGGCATGAAGGGCGCGAGCGTCGACGACGTCGAACGGCGGGTCGCGCTGCGCCTGGAGCGCCAGAAGCACCTGTTCTCCGACAACGCACCCGAGTTCCACATCGTCCTGGACGAGGCCGCCCTGCGCCGCCCCTACGGCGACCGCGAGGTGATGCGCGGCCAGCTCCAGCACCTCATCGACATCTCCGAGCGCCCCAATGTGCGCCTCCAGGTCATGCCGTTCAGCTTCGGCGGGCACTCCGGCGAGAGCGGCGCCTTCACCATCCTCAGCTTCCCCGAGTCCGACCTCTCCGACGTCGTCTATCTGGAGCAGTTGACCAGTGCCCTGTACCTCGACAAGCGCGAGGACGTGGCCCAGTACGAGCAGGCGCTCAAGGAGTTGCAGCAGGACAGCCCGGGTCCGGACGAGAGCCGGGATCTTCTGAGAGGACTACTCCAACTCTCCTGACCCGCAAGTAGGATGACGCGTGATCAGACTCAGACCGTGGCCGGGTTCCGGCTCCGCAAGTGATTGAGGGATCACATGTCGTCCTATTTCAGCGACCTGGCCCAGCAGTACATCGACGGCGAATGGCGACCGGGCAGCGGTTCCTGGGACGTCATCGATTTCAACCCGTACGACGACGAGAAGCTGGCCTCGATCACCGTGGCCACCGTCGACGAGGTCGACCAGGCCTACCGGGCCGCCGAGCGTGCCCAGAAGGCATGGGCGGACACCAACCCGTACACCCGGCGCTCGGTGTTCGAGCGGGTGCTTCGACTGATCGAGGACCGCGAGCAGGAGATAGCCGACCTGATCATCGCGGAGCTCGGCGGCACCCGGGTGAAGGCCGGCTTCGAGCTGCACCTCGCCAAGGAGTTCCTGCGCGAGGCCGTGCACCTGGCGCTGCGCCCCGAGGGCAGGATCCTGCCCTCCCCGGGTGAGGGCAAGGAGAACCGCGTCTACCGGGTCCCGGTCGGCGTCGTGGGCGTGATCAGCCCCTTCAACTTCCCCTTCCTGCTGTCGCTGAAGTCCGTGGCCCCGGCGCTCGCGCTCGGCAACGGCGTGGTGCTCAAGCCGCACCAGAACACCCCGATCGCGGGCGGCACCCTGATCGCCAGGCTCTTCGAGGAGGCGGGGCTGCCCGGCGGGCTGCTGAACGTCGTCGTCACCGACATCGCCGAGATCGGCGACGCCTTCATCGAGCACCCCGTCCCGAAGGTCATCTCCTTCACCGGCTCCGACCAGGTGGGCCGGCACGTGGCCACGGTCTGCGCCGCGAACTTCAAGCGCTCGGTGCTCGAACTGGGCGGCAACAGCGCCCTGGTGGTGCTGGACGACGCGGACCTCGACTACGCGGTGGACGCGGCGGTCTTCAGCCGGTTCGTGCACCAGGGGCAGGTCTGCATGGCCGCCAACCGGGTCCTGGTGGACCGCTCGGTCGCGGACGAGTTCACCGAGAAGTTCGTCGCCAAGGTGCGCACCCTCAAGGTGGGCGACCCGCGCGACCCGGAGACCGTCATCGGACCGGTGATCAACTCCGCGCAGGCGAACGCCGTTTCCGGTGTGGTCGAGCAGGCGCTCGCGGAGGGCGCGACGGCGCTGGTGCACGGCGGTACGACCAACAACATGGTCGAGCCCTCGGTGCTCACCGGTGTCCCCGCCGACTCCCTGCTGCTCCAGCAGGAGGTGTTCGGACCGGTCGTCTTCCTGGTGCCCTTCGACGGCGAGGAGGAGGCGGTGCGGATCGTCAACGACACGCCGTACGGCCTCAGCGGCGCCGTGCACACCGGGAACATCGAGCGGGGCGTCTCCTTCGCCAAGCGGGTCGACACCGGCATGTTCCATGTGAACGACGGCACCGTGCACGACGAGCCGATCGTGCCCTTCGGCGGCGAGAAGCACTCCGGTGTCGGCCGGCTCAACGGCGAGACGACCCTGGAGGCGTTCACCACGGTCAAGTGGATCTCCGTCCAGCACGGGCGCAGCGGCTTCCCGTTCTGATCGCCGCCGATCTCCTCGATCACCCCGATCACCTTGCGGGCCCGCTAGGACAGGATCTGACCTAGAGGGCCCGTAGCTTTCCCGGTGTCGGGGCGAACGCCACGGCGAACCGAGGAAAGGCGGCCGGGTCATGGTCACGCATGTGTCCGCGGAGGTGCGGGGCGACGAGCGGGGAGCGCTGCTGGCGTTCATCGAGGAGCAGCGCGGCGGGATCCGCCGGTCGCTGCTCGGGCTGACCGAGGAGCAGGCCCGCACCCGGCCGAGCGCGGGCGAGCTGTCCCTGGGTGGGCTGCTCAAGCATGTCGCCGAGGTCGAGCAGATGTGGCTCGCCCGGGCCAGGCAGGAGGCGCCGCCGGTGCGGCGCGACCAGTCCAACTGGCACGAGAGCTTCGAGCTGGTCGGCGAGGAGACGGTGGCCTCGCAGCTCGCCCACTGGGAGCAGGTCGCCGCCGACACGGAGGAGTTCATCCGCTCCGCCCCGAGCCTGGACGACAGCTTCCCGCTCCCGCCGGACCCCTGGTTCCCGCCGGAGGGCCGGGTCTCCCTGCGCTGGTTCTGCCTCCATCTGATCCGGGAGACCGCCCGCCATGCCGGGCACGCCGACATCGTCCGCGAGTCCCTCGACGGGAAGACCGCGTTCGAGCTGGTGGCCCTGGAGCGGGCGCGGGGCTGACCGGAGCCCGCCGAGCCGCCGCCGACCGGGAGGCCGGGGCGGCGGCCACCGCGCCCCGGCGGTCTCCCGCCTGTCGCCGTCCTAATGGTGGAAGCTCGTCGCCGCCCCCTTGTCCCGGTTCAGCGGATGCGGCTGGCGGCGCAGTTCCGGCAGGAGGCGGGTCAGGTCGTCCAGGAAGAGGTCGGCCAGATCGTGCGAGAAGCCGTTGCGGCAGACGATGCGCAGGACGGAGAGGTCCTCCCGGTTGGCCGGGAAGGTGTACGCCGGGACCAGCCAGCCGCTCTCGCGCATCCGGCGGGAGACGTCGAAGACGTCGTACGACGTGACATGGTCGGCCGTGGTCAGCGCGAACACCGGGAGTTCGTCGCCCCGGGTCAGCAGCCGGAAGTCGCCGAGGCCCTCGATGCGGTCGGCGAGGGAACGGGCCACGTCACGGGTGGACTGCTGGACCGCGCGGTAGCCCTCGCGGCCCAGGCGCAGGAAGTTGTAGTACTGCGCGACGACCTGCGCGCCGGGACGGGAGAAGTTGAGGGCGAAGGTCGGCATGTCGCCGCCCAGGTAGTTCACCCGGAAGACCAGCTCCTCGGGCAGCGCCTCCGAGTCCCGCCACAGGGCCCAGCCGACACCCGGGTACACCAGCCCGTACTTGTGCCCCGAGGTGTTGATGGAGGCCACCCGCGGCAGCCGGAAGTCCCACACCAGGTCTTCGTCCAGGAAGGGCGCCACCATCGCGCCGGAGGCTCCGTCCACATGCACCGGGATGTCCAGGCCGGTGCGCTCCTGAAGGGCGTCCAGGGCCGCGCACAGCTCGGCGATCGGCTCGTAGGAACCGTCGAAGGTCGAGCCGAGGATGCCGACGACACCGATGGTGTTCTCGTCGCACAGCTCGGCCGCCGCCCGCGGGTCCAGGTGGTAGCGGTCGCCGTCCATGGGGATCAGTCGCGCCTCCACCTCCCAGAAGTTGCAGAACTTCTCCCAGCACACCTGGACGTTGATCCCCATCACCAGGTTCGGCCGCGCGCCCGGGTACCGGTCGGCGTTGCGCTGTGCCCAGCGCCGCTTCAGGGCCATCCCGGCCAGCATGCACGCCTCGCTGGACCCCGTGGTCGAACAGCCCACCGCGGCCGCCGGATCCGGCGCGTTCCACAGATCCGCGAGCATCGCCACGCAGCGCCGCTCCAGCTCGGCGGTGCGCGGATACTCGTCCTTGTCGATCATGTTCTTGTCCCGGCACTCCGCCATCAGCACGCCGGCCTGGGGCTCCATCCAGGTGCTGACGAACGTGGCCAGGTTCAGCCGGGAATTGCCGTCCAGCATCAGCTCGTCGTGCACCAGCTGATACGCGGTCGTGGGCGGCATCGGGGCGTCCGGAAGCCGGTGGGTGGGCGGGGCCTCGGTCATACCGCCGACCGGGTTCGCCTCCCCGAAGAACGGGTTGACGGACAACACCCGCTCCTGATGCTTCTGCGGACCTTTGTGCAGGGCCATGGCTGCCTCCTCGCCGCCACCTTATGCAAGGCCGCACCACCCCGACATCCGGAATGACCCGGACGCCTACCCTGATCCCCGTGCCCCGGCATCAGGGACGCCGCGGACTTGCACCTCACGTCACGTGAGGCCGCAGGCTGGCCGTCGTACCGACCGACGAACGGAAGGGAGCGGTCAGTTGGGCTACTCCGTGGGACAGGTCGCGGGGTTCGCCGGTGTCACGGTGCGCACCCTGCACCACTACGACGAGATCGGCCTCCTGGTGCCCGGCGGGCGCACCCACGCGGGTCACCGCCGCTACACCGACGCCGACCTCGACCGGCTCCAGCGGATCCTGTTCTACCGGGAGCTCGGCTTTCCGCTCGACGAGGTCGCGGTGCTGCTCGACGATCCGGACGCGGACCCGCGCGCGCATCTGCGCCGCCGGCATGCCCTGCTGACCGCCCGGATCGAGAAGCTGCGCCGGATGGCCGAGGCCGTGGAACACGCCATGGAGGCACGCAGGATGGGCATCGATCTGAAACCCGAGGAGCGGTTCGAGGTGTTCGGGGACAAGGATCCCGAGCAGTACGCGGAGGAGGCGGAGGCCCGCTGGGGCGGCACGGCGCAGTGGGCCGAGTCCCAGCGCCGTGCCGCCACGTACGGCAAGGAGGACTGGAAGCGGCTCCAGGCCGAGGTGGACGACTGGAGCGAGCGCTACGCCCGCCTGGTGGCCGCCGGTGAGCCCGCGACCGGGGAGGCCGCCAGGGCCATGGCCGAGGAGCACCGGCGGCACATCGGCCGGTGGTTCTACGACTGCCCGTACCCGATGCACCGCTGTCTCGCCGAGATGTATGTTGCCGACGAGCGCTTCAAGGCGTTCTACGACGCGATGCACCCCGGGCTCGCCGCACACCTGCACGACGCGATCCTGGCGAACGCCGACCGGGGAGCCTCCTGAGCGGCCGCCGCGCCCTCAAACCGGTCCTGGCCCGGGTCACTCCCGGGCCAGGACCACCCCCCCCCCCCCCCCCCCCCCCCCCCCCCCCCCCCCCCCCCCCCCCCCCCCCCCCCCCCCCCCCCCCCCCCCCCCCCCCCCCCCCCCCCCCCCCCCCCCCCCCCCCCCCCCCCCCCCCCCACCGCCGTGCCGTACGCGCAGACCTCGGTGCCCACGTCCGCCGCCTCCGTCACGTCGAACCGGAACGCGAGCACCCCGTTGGCGCCCCGCGCGCGTGCCTGCTCCACCAGGCGCTCCATGGCCTGGTTGCGGGTCTGCACCAGCGTCTTGGTGAGCCCCTTCAGCTCGCCGCCGATCATCGACTTCAGCCCGGCGCCGATCTGGCTGCCCAGATGCCGGGAGCGGACGGTGAGCCCGAAGACCTCGCCGATCACCTGCTCCAC
Organism: Streptomyces sp. LaBMicrA B280; assembly: GCF_049222185.1. NCBI lineage: Bacteria > Bacillati > Actinomycetota > Actinomycetes > Kitasatosporales > Streptomycetaceae > Streptomyces > Streptomyces sp. LaBMicrA B280. The sequence continues at coordinate 22,720 of NZ_JBMJCT010000025.1, forward strand.
CCGGTGGCCCGGCACGTCGTTCGTCGTCACGACCAGTACGTCCGGCTGGGGTCCCTGACCGCCGCCGAAGTCGTCGAGTCCCATGGATCACCGCTTTCTTCCCGTCGTCCCGGGCGTCATCGGGGGAACCCGGGGCGGTCACGTCACGTTGATAGCTTTGTGCGGCCCTACTCGGTCACCGTAGCCGCCCCTTCTCCCCCCTTCAGGAGCCCGGACCCGTGATGACACTCGCCCTAGGCCCGAGCTGGCTCGATCCCAACTATCTGCTCGACACGTACAGCATCTGGGGTCTGCTGCTCATAGTCTTCGCCGAGTCCGGCCTGCTCATCGGCTTCTTCCTGCCCGGCGACTCGCTGCTGTTCACCTGCGGTCTGCTGATCACCTCGCACCAGCTGGGCTTCCCGCTGTGGGGCGCGATCGCCCTGATCTGCGTCGCCGCGATCCTGGGCGACCAGGCGGGCTACATGTTCGGCAAGAAGGTCGGCCCGTCCCTGTTCAACCGGCCCGACTCGCGCCTGTTCAAACAGGAGAACGTCGTCAAGGCGCACGAGTTCTTCGAGAAGTACGGCCCCAAGTCGCTGATCCTGGCCCGCTTCGTGCCGGTGGTGCGCACCTTCACGCCGATCATCGCGGGCGTGAGCGGGATGCGCTACCGCTCCTTCCTGATCTTCAACGTCATCGGCGGCACCCTGTGGGGCGCGGGTGTCACCCTGCTCGGCTCCTGGCTCGGCAACATCGGCTTCGTCAAGGACAACATCGAGGCGATCCTGATCCTGATCGTCCTCGTCTCGGTGGTGCCGATCGCGATCGAGTACCTCAGGGCCCGCGCCAAGAGCAAGAAGGCCCCCGCGGAGCAGCCCCGGCCCGCCGCCGAGGCGCCGCGGTTCCCGCAGCCGCCGGTCATGGACGACGCCACGACCCGGCTGCGCCGCATCGAGCCGGACGAGCGCCACGCGCCGCAGCAGCCGTACGGCGGGCAGCGGCAGTACGGCGACCAGGGACACGACCAGGGCTACGGCCACCAGGAGGGCTACGGCGGTCAGGAGGGCTACGGCGGCCAGGGTTACGGCAACCAGCCCCAGCCCCAGCCCCAGTACCAGCAGCCGCAGTACCAGCAGCCTCAGCAGCCCCCGTACCAGCAGCCCCAGCAGCAGGACTGGAACCAGCCCCAGCACCAGCAGCCGTACTACGACCCCCGGCAGTACCCGCAGCAGCAGGGCCAGAACCAGAACCAGGGCCAGTACCCGTACGACTACCGGGAGCAGTGAGCCGCTCAGAACCCCCTGGTCCGCTTCGCCGCCCGGCGCTTCCCGGGGGAGCCGACCCGCAGGAACAGCCGGAAGATCTCCGAGCCCAGATTGACCCCGATCGCGATCGCCATGGCCAGCGACGCCGCGTTGGCCAGCGACACCAGCCCCTTGTCCACGTTGTTCTGGGCCATGTTCAGCAGCCCGAAGTACGTGGCGGAACCGGGGAGCAGCGGCCCGATCGCGGCCGTGGTGTACGGCAGCGCGGAGGCGAAGCGGTAGCGGGACAGCAGCTGTCCGAACAGCCCGACCAGGCCCGCGGCGACGGCCGTGGAGGCCACCGGCGAGATGTCGGCGACGTAGTGCATCGCGCCGTACACGCTCCAGGCGACGCCTCCGTTGAGGGTCACCCAGAGCACGGTGGACCGTTCCTGCTGGAGCAGTACCGCGAAGGTCAGCGACAGCAGCATGGAGGCCGCGATCTGGATCAGGGGCCGCTCGGAGATGTGCAGCGCCGCCTCCGGGTTGAGCTTGCCGCCCAGCTTCACGCCGAAGTACAGGACGAGCAGCACCCCGGCGACGATGCCCACGAAGAAGTACAGGACCTCCAGGAGACGGGCCGAGGCGGTGATGTAGAAGCCCGTCAGGCCGTCCTGGACGCCCGCCACCAGCGCCCGTCCGGGCAGCAGCGCGAACAGCCCACCGGTGATCACCGCGGACGCCTTCACGTCCACATGGGCCAGCGCGAACGCCACCCCGATCGCCGCCGGCGGCATCGCGGCCACCGTGAACTGGTAGAACTCCGGCAGCCCGCGGCCCGCGCACAGCCAGGCGAGCCGGTCGCCGAGCATCGCGCCGACCGCCGCCGCGAAGAACACGATCAGATCGCCGCCGACGAGTATCGAGGCGGCGCCCGCCAGCAGACCGCTGGCCAGCGACAGCGCCCAGCCGGGGTAGGGGTGCCGATTGCGCCGTATCTCCGCGAGCCGCCGGTATGCCTCCTCCAGGGAGACATGGGTCTCGGGGTCGGTCAGGTCGTCCACCAGCCGGAAGACGGCCGCCAGCCGCGTGTAGTCGGTGCCCCGGCGCCGTACCGTCCGCGAGGCCGTCACCGGGTCCTCGACCAGGGACGGCTGGTGCGAGATCGACAGCAGGGTGAAGGTGACGTTGGGCTCGCACCGGTCCAGGCCGTAGGACCGGCACACCGCGAACATCGCGGCCTCCACGTCCTCCGCGCCCTCGCCGCCCGCCAGCAGCAGCTCACCGATACGCAGGGTCAGGTCCAGCACGCGCGGGACGGCCGGGCCGCTCTCCTCCTCGTGCTGCACCGGTTCGGGCGCGGGCCGGTCCGCCACCGACATGCGCAGCATGGTGCGCATCCGGTCCTGCCACGGCGCGTCCTTGACCAGGCTGACCAGGGGCACCCCGGTGGCCGGTGTGAACGCGGTCAACCCGCCCTGGGGGCCGTACGTGCTCGGCGTGCTGAACGCCGATCCCTCCGGCTCCCCGGCCGGCGGCTGCGGCGTGAGCAGCCCCTGCGGCACCTGGAACTCGGAGGTCGTCTCCGGCTCGCCCCCCGTCTTCGGGACGTCGAGTCCCTTGGGGATGGCGAACTCCGATGTGATCTCCGGGTCGTACCGCGCCTCGTCCGACCGGGGCTTGCGGTCGTCCGCCTCCGTCACCTCGCACCGTCCCTGAACGACACCTTCCGCTGGCCTCAGTATGCGCATGCACCGCGGGCGGGCATGCAAACGGGCCGCACACAAAAGCGTGCGGCCCGTTTCGCGAACCGGGGGTCAGTGACCGCCCTGCTCCTTGAAGCGCTTGTAGGACCGCTCGATCTCCTGCTCGGCCTCCGTGCGGCCCACCCAGTTGGCGCCCTCGACGGACTTGCCGGGCTCCAGGTCCTTGTAGACCTCGAAGAAGTGCTGGATCTCCAGGCGGTCGAACTCCGACACGTGGTGGATGTCGCGCAGGTGCTCCACCCGGGGGTCGGTGGCCGGCACGCACAGCAGCTTGTCGTCGCCGCCCGCCTCGTCCGTCATCCGGAACATGCCGATCGCGCGGCACTTGATCAGGCAGCCCGGGAAGGTCGGCTCGTCAAGGATGACCAGCGCGTCCAGCGGGTCGCCGTCCTCGCCGAGGGTGTTCTCGACGAATCCGTAGTCGGTCGGGTAAGCGGTCGAGGTGAAGAGGCGACGGTCCAGACGGATCCGACCGGTCTCGTGGTCCACCTCGTACTTGTTGCGCGAACCCTTCGGGATCTCGATCGTGACGTCGAACTCCACCGGTGGCTCCTTCATGATCAGCACATAGTTCTGGTGATTAAGTGTCCCTCACGCAGGTGTGTGATCGCGAAAGGGGCTGGTGGTCGTGCCGGAGCTCGGGCCTTGGCGGGCCGCGGGACCGCGGGTGAGGCGGATCGCGAGCGCCGTACGACCGCGTCTCGCGCACGCCGTGAGAACGGCGAAGCCGCAGGTCACACGCCTGATTTCCACGGTACGACCGCTGCTCGCCGACCTCCCCCGTCCGCGTTCCCTCAGCACGTTGCGCTACACCGCGGGCGCCGCCACCGCCGGCCTGGTGCTCGCCGCCGGCGTGGTGACCCTGTCCGGGCCGTGGGACGCCACCGGTCAGCGTACGGCCGAGCGGGACCGGGCGACCGCCCTGGAGCACGCACGTGGCGCAGATCAAGATCGGAAGAGCGTCGTGTGGGGGAAGAGCGGCCCCGCGGACACCCGGCAGGCCCCGGCGGCCGGCGGCACGGCCCTGGCGGACGTCCTGGGGCCGCTCCTGGGCTCCGCCGCGCTCGGCGAGGGCCACACCGCGGTGGTGGTCGACGCGGCCACCGGCAAGCGGCTCTACAGCGTCGGACCCGACAAGGGGCTCACGCCCGCCTCCACCACCAAGCTCGCCACCGCCGCCGCCGCGCTGAACGCGCTCGGCCCGGACCACCGCTTCACCACCCGGACGGCGCTCCGGGGCGACACCAGCGAACTCGTCCTGGTCGGCGGCGGCGACCCCACGCTCACCGCGCACGCCAAGGCCGACGGCTGGGCGAGCCTGCGGACCCTGGCGACGCGGACGGCGAAGGCGCTACGGGAACGCGGCATCCACAAGATCGCACTGTCGTACGACACGACGCTCTACGCCGGTCCCGCCCTGCACCCCATCGGGGTCAACGACAACCTGGCCCCGGTCAGCGCCCTCGTCGCCGACGAGGGCCGTACCGACGGCTCCGCCAGCGGACCCGTGCGCCGGGTCGCCGACCCGGCGCAGGACGCGGCGCGGAAATTCGCGGGCTTCCTCAGGGCCGCGGGCGTCGACACGACCGGCCCCGCCCCGGCCAAGGGCGCCGCACCCGCCGAGTCCGTCGCGAGCGTCTCCTCGCCGCCGCTGTCCGCCCTGGTCGAACGCATGCTGACCAACAGCGACAACGACATCGCCGAGGCCCTCGCCCGGCAGACCGCCCTCGCGAGCGGGCAGCCCGGCAGCTTCGCCGGGGGCGCGAAGGCGATCGCCGGGCAGCTGCGGAAGCTCGGCCTGCCGCTCACCGGCGCCGCCTTCCACGACGGCAGCGGCCTCGACCGCGACGACCGGCTCACGGCCGGCCTGCTGACCGCGATCCTGGTCGAGGCCGGCACCCCCGGCCACCCCGGTCTGCGCCCCCTGCTCACCGGCCTGCCCATCGCGCACTTCACCGGCACGCTGAGCGCCCGCTACGCCGACGGCGCGGCCGGTCTCGTGCACGCCAAGACGGGCACCCTGACCGGCGTCAACACCCTGGCCGGCACGGTCGTCGACCAGGACGGCCGACTGCTCGCCTTCGCCTTCCTGGCCTCCGGCACCACCGACCCGATGGCCGCCCAGTCGGCCCTGGACAAGACGGCGACGGCGCTGTCCGCGTGCGGCTGCGGCTGACCCGGCGGAGCCCCCGCCGCCGCACCTTGGCGGGCCCGCGGCGACCCGGTGTCCCGCCGATCCCGGTGCCCACGGCCTGCCCCAAGTGGTAACGCTCACGTACCGTTGACGCATGACAGGCTTCGGAGGCACCGCATCCCCCGGGATGGTCGACTGGAACCTCGCGGTGGCGACCGCGACTCGGCTCGTACGGCCCGGCCCCGACGTCTCGCGTGACGAGGCCCGGTCCGTCGTCGCGGAGCTGCGGCGGCACGCGAAGGCCTCGGAGGAGCACGTGAGGGGCTTCACCCGGCTGGAGACCGAGCAGAGCCACGACACCCCCGTGCTCGTCGTCGACCGCCCCGGCTGGGTCCGGGCCAATGTCGCCGGCTTCCGGGAGATCCTCAAACCGCTCCTGGACAAGATGCAGGAACGCCGCGGCGGCACCCCGGGCAGCGCCGTCCTCGGCGCCGTCGGCGGCAAGGTCACCGGCGTGGAACTGGGCATGCTGCTCTCGTTCCTCTCCTCCCGCGTCCTCGGCCAGTACGAGACCTTCGCCCCCGCCGGCCGCGATCTGCCCGCCGGTGCGAACGGCGGCGGCCGCCTGCTGCTCGTCGCGCCCAACATCGTCCACGTGGAGCGCGAACTCGACGTCGAACCGCACGACTTCCGCCTGTGGGTCTGCCTGCACGAGGAGACCCACCGCACGCAGTTCACGGCCGTGCCCTGGCTGCGTGACCACCTGGAGGGCGAGATCCAGTCTTTCCTGGCGGAGACGGACGTCGACCCCATGACCTTCCTCGAGCGCATCCGGGAGGCCGCCCAGTCCCTCGCCGGGGGCCGCCCCGAGACCGAGGAGGACGACGGCGGCCGCTCCTTCGTGGAGCTGGTGCAGACCCCCGCCCAGCGCGAGATCCTCGGCCGCCTCACCGCCGTGATGTCCCTGCTGGAGGGCCACGCCGATTATGTGATGGACGGGGTCGGCCCGAGCGTCGTACCGTCCGTGGCCGAGATCCGGGAGAAATTCCAGCAGCGGCGCGCCAAGGGCGCCTCCCGACTCGACCAGGCCCTGCGCAAACTGCTGGGCCTGGACGCCAAACTCAAGCAGTACCGGGACGGCGAACGCTTCGTGCGCGCCGTCACGGACCAGGTCGGCGTCGACGGCTTCAACCGGGTGTGGACCTCGCCCAACACCCTGCCCACCAAGGCGGAGATCGCCAAACCGGCGGACTGGGTCGCGCGGGTGCACCGCAAGGCCGAGTCGTGAAACGCACGCCGGGGTCGTGAATCGAATCCGGCCGACGGCAGTCGAACGCCCCTCCAATCACCCGTCCGAGGGACCGTGAGTCATGCGTAGGCGTGCGATGCTCGGGGAACGGCCCGCTTCTGTCACCATCTACACACTCTGAGTGACCGAATCGGGCTCACCCCCCGGATACTTCATGAAGGGAACCGGACAATGGGTCCCCATCCTGCGGTCGCGGCGATACGCCTGGCGGTCCGCCGCGTCCTCCACGACATCCTGAACACCCTCCCGACCTCCGGCGAGCGCCCGGACCGGCTGGCCGAGCGGCTCCCCTCCCCGCTCGGAACCACCCTGGTGGCCCCGCCCGAGAGCCCCCTCGTGCTCGTCGCGTGCTCCGGCGGCGCCGACTCCATGGCCCTCGCCTCCGCCCTCGCCTTCGAAGCCCCCCGGCTCGGCCTGCGCGCCGGCGGCATCACCGTCGACCACGGCCTCCAGCCCGGCTCCGACCTGCGCGCCGAAGAGGTCGCCCTGCGCATGCGCGGCCTCGGCCTCGACCCCGTCGAGTCCGTCTCCGTCGACGTCGGCCGCGACGGCGGCCCCGAGGCCGCCGCCCGGGACGCCCGCTACGCCGCCCTGGACGCCGCGCTCGACCGCCACGGCGCCGCCGCGGTCCTGCTCGGCCACACCCGCGACGACCAGGCCGAGACCGTCCTGCTGGGCCTCGCCCGCGGCTCCGGCATCCGCTCCCTGTCCGGAATGGCCGCGGTCTCGGGGGCCGGCGGCCGTTACCGGCGGCCCTTCCTGCACCTCGACCGGCAGACCGCCCGCAAGGCCTGCATGGTCCAGTCCCTGCCCGTCTGGGACGACCCCCACAACACCGACCCCGCCTACACCCGTTCCCGGCTGCGCCACGAGGGCCTGCCCGCCCTGGAGAAGGCCCTCGGCAAGGGCGTCGTCGAGGCGCTCGCCCGCACCGCCCAGCTCTCGCGCGACGACGCCGACGCCCTCGACTCCTGGGCCAGCCAGGCCGAGGCCTCCGTACGGGACGCCGCCGGACTGCTGGAGTGCGCCAAGCTCTACGCCCTGCCGCCCGCCGTGCGCCGCCGGATCCTGCGCCGCGCCGCCATCGAGGCGGGCGCCCCGGCCGGTTCCCTGTTCGCCCGTCACATCGAGGAAGTCGACCGCCTGATCACCGGCTGGCGCGGCCAGGGAGCCATCAATCTCCCGGGCAGGGTCGTCGCCCAGCGGCAGGGTGGCAGACTGGTGATTCGGCAAGGCTGAATCCCGACCGTCCGGAGCGACCCTCCGGCGGCCGGCACGGGGCAGCCGGAGGCCGTGATTGCGGCCGTAAGTGCGGGACGACCGAAAGTGATGCGGGTGGACGCGAAAGACATGGGTGCCGACCTCGAGAAGGTGCTCATCACCAAGGAAGAGATCGACGCCAAGCTGGCCGAGCTGGCCGCGAAGATCGACGCGGAGTACGCGGGCAAGGACCTGCTGATCGTCGGCGTCCTCAAGGGCGCGGTCATGGTCATGGCCGACCTCGCGCGGGCGCTGTCCACCCCGGTCACCATGGACTGGATGGCCGTGTCCTCGTACGGCGCGGGCACCCAGTCCTCCGGCGTCGTGCGCATCCTCAAGGACCTCGACACCGACATCAAGGGCCGTGACGTCCTGATCGTCGAGGACATCATCGACTCCGGTCTGACGCTGTCCTGGCTGATCAACAACCTCGGTTCGCGTGAGCCCGCCTCCCTCAAGGTGTGCACCCTGCTGCGCAAGCCGGACGCCGCCAAGGTCGCCATCGACGTGGAATGGGTCGGCTTCGACATTCCGAACGAGTTCGTCGTCGGTTACGGCCTGGACTACGCCGAGAAGTACCGCAATCTGCCGTTCGTCGGTACGCTCGCGCCGCACGTCTACGGCGGCTGACACCGAACCGGGCACATGGGCTGAGCCACTCGGCCCAAGCCCGGCGAGGTGATCGGGAACCCCGGCGGGCCCCGTGCCGTTGAAGCATGCAGAGACGGGTTTCCCGGCTCTCGAAGCGGCTTCGCGCGGCTTCGGGCGCCAAGGCTGGGGTACCGTCGGAAGAACTGTCTTATCAAACTCACTATGGCAGGAGGGACGGGGCGGCACCGCTCCGTATGGATGGACGTGAAGCGATACTTCCGTGGGCCGGTCATGTGGATCGTGCTGGCCGTCCTTGCCGTGGTCGTGTTGATGCAGGTCGTCGGCTCGTCCGGCGGCTACAAGTCGGTGGACACCGGCCAGGTCGTCGCGGCGATCAATGACAACAGGGTCCAGTCGGCCAAGCTGACCACCGGCGACGAGCAGACCGTCAAGGTCACGCTCAAGGACGGCCAGAAGGTCGAGGGCAGCTCCAAGATCCAGGCGAGCTACATCGGCGACCAGGGCGTCCAGCTCGCCAACAACCTGCAGACCAAGTACCAGGACAAGCAGATCCCGGACGGCTACACCGTCGCGCCGTCGAAGCAGAACCCGTTCGTCGGTGTCCTGCTCTCCCTGCTGCCCTTCGTTCTGATCGTCGTCGTCTTCCTGTTCCTGATGAACCAGATGCAGGGCGGCGGCTCCCGGGTCATGAACTTCGGGAAGTCCAAGGCCAAGCTCATCACCAAGGACACCCCGAAGACGACCTTCTCCGACGTCGCCGGCTGTGACGAGGCCGTCGAGGAGCTCCACGAGATCAAGGAGTTCCTCCAGGAGCCGGCCAAGTTCCAGGCCGTCGGCGCCAAGATCCCCAAGGGTGTGCTGCTCTACGGCCGCCCGGGTACCGGCAAGACCCTGCTGGCGCGTGCCGTCGCGGGCGAGGCCGGGGTGCCCTTCTACTCGATCTCCGGTTCGGACTTCGTGGAGATGTTCGTCGGTGTCGGCGCCTCCCGTGTCCGCGACCTGTTCGAGCAGGCCAAGGCGAACGCCCCGGCGATCGTCTTCGTGGACGAGATCGACGCGGTCGGCCGCCATCGCGGTGCCGGCCTCGGCGGTGGTCACGACGAGCGCGAGCAGACCCTCAACCAGCTGCTGGTCGAGATGGACGGCTTTGACGTCAAGGGCGGCGTGATCCTGATCGCGGCGACCAACCGGCCCGACATCCTGGACCCGGCGCTGCTGCGTCCCGGCCGGTTCGACCGTCAGATCGCCGTCGACCCGCCGGACCTCCAGGGCCGTCTGGAGATCCTCAAGGTCCACCAGAAGGGCAAGCCGGTCGCGTCCGACGTCGACCTGGCCGCCGTCGCCCGCCGTACCCCCGGCATGACCGGCGCCGACCTGGCCAACGTGCTCAACGAGGCGGCGCTGCTCACCGCGCGCAGCGATCAGAAGCTGATCGACAACCAGGCGCTGGACGAGGCGATCGACCGCGTGGTCGCGGGCCCGCAGAAGCGGACCCGGATCATGTCGGACAAGGAGAAGAAGATCACCGCGTACCACGAGGGCGGTCACGCCCTGGTCGCGGCGGCCTCGCCGAACTCCGACCCGGTGCACAAGATCACGATCCTGTCCCGCGGCCGCGCCCTCGGCTACACCATGGTCCTGCCGGACGAGGACAAGTACTCGACCACGCGCAACGAGATGCTCGACCAGCTCGCCTACATGCTGGGCGGCCGGGCGGCCGAGGAACTGGTCTTCCACGACCCGACCACCGGTGCCGCCAACGACATCGAGAAGGCCACCAACCTGGCCCGCGCGATGGTCACCCAGTACGGCATGACCGAGCGGCTCGGCGCCATCAAGTTCGGCGGCGACAACAGCGAGCCCTTCCTCGGTCGTGAGATGGCGCATCAGCGCGACTACTCGGAAGAGGTCGCCGCGCTGGTGGACGAAGAGGTCAAGAAGCTCATCGAGACCGCGCACAACGAGGCCTGGGAGATCCTGGTCGAGAACCGCGACGTGCTCGACCACCTCGTTCTCCAGCTGCTGGAGAAGGAGACGCTGGGCAAGGAGGAGATCGCCGAGGTCTTCTCCTCGATCGTCAAGCGCCCGGCGCGGCCCGCCTGGACCGGCTCCTCGCGTCGTACCCCGTCCACCCGCCCGCCGGTGCTCTCCCCCAAGGAGCTGGCACTGACCAACGGCGCGAACGGCACGACCGCCGCGATCAGCACGGTCAAGTCCACCGCCACCGAGTCCGCCCCCGTGACGGACCAGACCCCGGAGGAGCGCCCGGAGAGCTGACCGCACCGCGGTCGCTTCCCGGCCACTCGGGCCCGGAATGAACGCCGCGCCCCCCAGGTTCTAGCCTGGGGGGCGCGGCATTTTTCGTATGCACGCACGTGGGACGACAGGAACGAGGCACCCAGATGACCGACCCGGTGACGCTGGACAGCGAGCGCCCCGTCGGCGAGTTCGACGAGAAGCGCGCCGAGAACGCCGTACGCGAGCTGCTGATCGCCATCGGTGAGGACCCCGACCGCGAGGGGCTGCGCGAGACGCCGGGCCGGGTGGCGCGGGCGTACCAGGAGATCTTCGCCGGTCTGTGGCAGAAGCCCGAGGACGTGCTCACCACGACGTTCGACCTGGGCCATGACGAGATGGTCCTGGTCAAGGACATCGAGGTGTACTCGACCTGTGAGCACCACCTGGTGCCGTTCCGGGGCGTCGCCCATGTCGGCTACATCCCGTCGGTCTCCGGGAAGATCACCGGCCTGTCCAAGCTGGCCCGCCTGGTGGACGTCTACGCCCGCAGGCCGCAGGTGCAGGAGCGGCTCACCACGCAGATCGCGGACTCCCTGATGGAGATCCTGGAGCCGCGGGGCGTGATCGTGGTCGTCGAGTGCGAGCACATGTGCATGTCGATGCGCGGCATCCGCAAGCCGGGCGCCAAGACCATAACGTCCGCGGTGCGCGGTCAGCTGCGGGACGCGGCGACCCGCAACGAGGCCATGAGCCTGATCATGGCGCGCTGAGCCGGGATTTCGGCACAGGGTCCGGGGGACCGGCGGTCACGCCGCCGGTTCCGCGCCCTGGTGGTGGTCCTGGTCGTCGTCCTCGGGGAGCTTGCAGACGCGCTCCAGGAAGAGGGCGGCCGCTATGACGGCAAGTCCGGCCAGGACGGAGAAACCGGCGTAGAAGGCCTGGTCGCGGCGCGGCGGGAGGTCGAGCAGCTCCAGCAGGAACACGCCGGTGCCGCCGTACATCCCGGCGACGAGGGCGGCGACCAGGGCGCTGGCCTGGGCGAAGACGACCGCGCGGGCGGCCATCAGCGGGTCGACGCCCTTCGCGCCGGGGCGCCGCTCGCGCTGGGCCTTGAAGCGGGCCCGCAGCGAGAGCGCCGTGGCCAGCAGGACCACGGCGATCAGGGCGAGCACGACGGGTGCGGCCAGGGGGACGCTGGGCAGGGTCCCGATCGAGTTCCAGAGGCGGGCGCCCGCCCAGGACAGGATGCCGGCCACGACGAACACGCCGACCAGCACCCTGATGCGCAGCTCTCTCACGGTGTCCCTTCAGTTCCCCCGGACCGGGTCCCGGATGATGCCCGGATGATCGACTGCGGAGTCGTCGTTGACCTTAACGACTACTCGGGCAGTCGGAGTTCCAGGTCCGCGCGCGGCTCGACACCTTCACGGGTGACGACGGCGAGCAGTTCGGCCACCGCGCCGCGGCCGGGCAGCTGGGCGCCGGGGTCCACGTCGTGCCAGGGCGCGAGCACGAAGGCGCGCTCGTGGGCGCGCGGGTGGGGCAGGGTCAGCTGCGGGTCGTCGGAGGTGACATCGGCGTAGGCGACGATGTCCACGTCCAGGGTGCGCGGCGCCCAGCGCTCGTCGCGGACGCGGTTGAACGCCTCCTCGATGGCATGGCCCCGCTCCAGCAGGGAGGACGGCGGCAGGGTGGTCTTCAGGGCCACGACGGCGTTGAAGTACGACGGCTGGCTGCCGGGCTCGACGCCCCACGGCTCGGTCTCGTAGACCGGCGACACGGCCTTCACGCGGACGCCGGGCGTGTCCTCCAGCGCGTCCACGGCGCCCTGGAGGGTCTCCAGGCGGTTGCCGAGGTTGGAACCGATGGAGATCACGGCCCACTTGGGGTTCTGGAGGGTGGTGTCCGCGGCGTCCACCCGCTCGACGACCGAGGCGGGCACCGGCTGGACGGTCGGGTCACTGTGACCCTGGACGAAAGGTCGGGTCATACTCGGCTCCGGGTGATGGTGACGGTCACGTCGTCGAAGGGGACGGTGATCGGGGCGTCCGGCTTGTGGACGCACACCTCGACCTCCTGGACCCCTTCGTGTTTCAGGCAGGTCTGGGCGATCCGCTCGGCGAGGGTCTCGATGAGGTTCACCGGCTCACCCTCGACCACGGCCACGACCTCCTCGGCCACGACGCCGTAGTGCACGGTCCTCGTCAGGTCGTCGTCGGCCGCGGCCGGCCGGGTGTCCAGGCCCAGGACGAGGTCCACGAGGAAGGTCTGGCCCTCCTCGCGTTCCCTGGGGAACACGCCATGGTGCCCGCGAGCCTTCAGGCCGCGCAGCGCGACACGATCCACGCGAATCACTCCTGCAATCGTCGGGAACGACCGGTCGTACCGCGTGCGTGCGAGACACCGGTCGCACACGAATCTACCTGCGGGCACCGACAGCGCCGGGCCCCAGGGGCGCGGGCGCGGCCGGGCGCGGCCGGGCGCACCGCCCGTTTTCCCCGGTGAACGCGGTCCCGTCGGGGCTGGTAGCCGCTCATACCCCGGGGTAGGTGATTCCAACCACTTCCGGGAACCGCCCGGCCGACCGCCCTTTTTCCGGCCTGTTCCCGCCTGTTTCCGCCTGTTTCCCGCCCGCGTCCCGCTCGCTCAGCCGAGCGGACCGTCGCCCGGATTCAGGCCGCTCGTGCCGTCGTCGTCGCCCTCGGCGTCATCGTCGTCGGACTCGGCGAGCACGGGGGAGGCGTGGTGCGACCAGAGCTTCCAGCCCTCGGGTGTGCGCCGGAACACATTGGTGGCGACGACGAGCTGGCCGACCAGCGGCCCGAGTTCGTCGCCCTCCGCGGGGGCGGGGCCGCCGCTGAGGATGTTCTCGGTGCAGGTCACCAGCGCGGTGTCGCCGGTGACGGAGACATGGACGTCGGTGAGGAAGAACTGGATGTAGTCGGTGTTCGCCATGATCAGGGCGTACGACCTGAGGACCTCGCCGCGCCCGGTGAGCACCGGCCAGCCGGGGTGCACGCAGGAGATCACGCCGCTGTCCGCGGGGTCGTGGTACTCCTCGTCCACGCCCAGGTCGGCGGGGGTGAGCCAGAGGGCCGAGACCTCCTCGAAGTCGCCGCGTTCCAGGGCCTCGTAGAAGGCGGTGTTGGCGGCTTCGACCTGTTCGACGTCGGTGTGCGGGGCGCTCACCGGGCTCCGTCCGTCGTACGGTCCGTCGTCCGGGCACCCTCGACCGCGCGCGCGACCCGTACGGCGTCGGCGGTGGCGCGCACCTCGTGGACGCGTACGGCCCAGGCGCCGGCCTGCGCCGCGAGCGCGAGTCCGCGGGCGTGCCGTGCCGGTACTTTCCGGTCAGCACGCCCGCGAGCGCGGAGACGGCGGCGGTGGCGGCGTCGCGCTCCCGGGCGGGCGGGGGCGCGCCCTCGGGCCCGGCGAGGACCCGGCCGAGGAACCGCTTGCGGGAGGCGGCCACCAGCAGGGGGTGGCCGAGGGCGGTCAGCCGGTCGAGGTGGGCGAGGAGGGCGAGGTCGTGCTCGACCTCCTTGGAGAAGCCGAGGCCCGGGTCGACCACGATCCGGTCGGGCGCGATGCCGCCGGCCAGTACGGCGTCCACCTGGGCGCGCAGTTCGTCGACGACTTCGCCGACGACGTCGTCGTAAACCCCGCGGACGGCGGGGCCCTCAAGGAAGCCGCGCCAGTGCATGACGACGAAGGGGGCGCCGGCGTCGGCGACGACCGGGATCATCTCCGGGTCGGCGAGCCCGCCGCTGACGTCGTTGACGAGGGCCGCGCCGGCTTCGAGGGACCGGGCCGCGACCGAGGCGCGCATGGTGTCGACGGAGACCACGACGCCCTCGGAGGCGAGTCCGCGCACGACCGGGACGACCCGCCGCAGCTCCTCGTCCTCGTCCACCCGGGTGGCGCCCGGGCGGGTGGACTCGCCGCCCACGTCCACCAGGTCGGCGCCCTGGGCGACCAGGTCGAGGCCGTGCTTGACGGCCGCGGTGGTGTCGAACCAGCGGCCGCCGTCGGAGAAGGAATCGGGGGTGACGTTCACGACCCCCATGACCGCGCACCGGTCCCGTGCCGGAAGGCCCGCCACTCGGCCGCGCCCGCTGTGGTTGTTCATACGTTCAGCGTAGGCCCCGGGCGACGCCGCCACGGCCCGGAGGGACGGGGCGGCGCCGGGAAGGGTGATCACGCCGCACGGGCGTCCCGTTCGGTCACCGTGTGGGCGCACGCGCGTTCGGCGGCCGAGCGCCGGCGGCGCAGGAAGCGGGGCAGCGGCAGGGCCAGGTTGACGAAGCCCTCGGCCTGCATGGTGGCGAAGCCGATGCGGGGCAGGTCGCTGGTGGCGCGGTAGACGATGAAGCGCGGCTCCCAGCGCGGCTGGAACTTCGCGTTGAACTTGTACAGCGACTCGATCTGGAACCAGCGCGAGAGGAACACCAGCAGCCCGCGCCAGGCGCGCAGCACCGGGCCCGCGCCGATCTTCTCGCCGCGCGCGAGGGCGGAGCGGAACATGGCGAAGTTCAGCGAGACCCGGGTGATGCCGAACTTGGGGGCGGCCTGGAGGGCGGCCACGATCAGCAGTTCGTTCATGCCGGGGTCGGCGCTGCGGTCGCGGCGCATCAGATCGAGCGAGGCGCCGTCCGTGCCCCAGGGCACGAAGTGCAGGATCGCCTTCAGGTCGCCGTACTCGCCCGCCTCCTCGTCGGCCTTGTGGGCGGTGGCTATGAGGCAGTCGCCGTCGGACGGGTCGCCGATGCGGCCCAGGGCCATGGAGAAGCCGCGCTCGGTGTCGGTGCCGCGCCAGTCCTCGGCGGCCCGCCGGACGCGCTCCAGTTCCGCGTCGCCGAGGTCAGAGATACGCCGTACCCGGGTTTCGTAGCCGGCCCGCTCGATGCGCTTGACCATCTGCCGGACGTTGCGCATGGCGCGCCCGGCCAGCGAGAAATCCGCCACGTCCACCACCGCCTCGTCGCCCAGTTCCAGGGCGTCCAGGCCGGTCTCGCGGGTCCACACCTCGCCTCCGGTCTCCGAGCAGCCCACGACCGCGGGGGTCCAGGAGTGCGCCTTGGCCTCGTCCATGAAGCGCTCGATGGCGCCCGGCCAGGCCTCGACGTCGCCGATGGGGTCGCCGCTGGCGAGCATCACGCCGGAGATGACGCGGTAGGTGACGGCCGCCTTGCCGCTGGGCGAGAAGACGACCGCCTTGTCACGGCGCAGCGCGAAGTGGCCGAGGGAGTCGCGGCGGCCGTGCTTGACCAGCAGCTCCCGCAGTTTGACCTCGTCGTCCTCGGTGAGCCGGGCGGCCGGGTGCTCGGGGCGGAAGGCCAGGTAGATCGTGGTGACGGCGGTGAGCCAGCCGAGGGCGCCGAGCGAGAAGGCGACGGTCCAGGAGGTCGCGCCCTGGTAGTCGACCGGGCCCTCGAAGCCGAACAGGCCGTAGACGACATGGGTGAGCCGGTCGGCCAGGCTCGGGTCGCCCACGGTGCGGTGCGGGTGGACGCTGACGATGACCAGCCCGAGAACCAGTGAACCGGCGCTCATCAGCACGAAGTTGGCGAGCGCCCGCCAGCGGCTGCGCGGGTCGGGCAGGGCCGCGAACTCCCGGCGGTGCCACACCAGCGGTACCAGCAGCACGATCGTGATCAGCAGGCCGACCAGCGAGTGCCGGTAGGCCAGTTGGGCCACCGCGCCGGCCGGCAGCAGCGCGACCGCGGCCCGCCATGCCCGGCGCTTGCGCCGCCTGAGTCCGTGCGCGAGCAGCAGCAACAGCACACCGGCGCTCAGCGAGAGCGCTGCCGCGAAGGGCCCGAAGGATCCGGGCAGCACCTCGGCGAGGGCGTGCATACGGCTGTGCCGGAAGCGCGGGAAGACCCCGGCGGCGATGTCCAGGAGCCCGACGAGGGCGACCGCCCTGCCGACCAGGCCGGGAACGGCCTCGGGGCGCGGGCCGCGCAGTATGCGCCGCGCCCGGCTTGATCGGCCCGGAACCCCGCCCGACATTTCCCCATCTATCCTGACAGACATCGCATCCCGTAGTTCTGCGAGAGACCTTGAACCCGGGCCCGATCGGGCATCCGGTGACATTGCGCCCTCTAGGACGGTGTCTTGGGGAGAGAGGTTCACTCCCCACCGGAAAGTCGGGCCAAAGGCCGAGGAAAGCCCTGGGCAAACCCACGCGACGAAGCGTGGGCGAGCGACGGGCCTGGAGCGCAGGCAGGAACAGTCCATGGGTCTCACGAGCAACAAGGTGCTGCTGCTGGCGATCATGTTCGCCGTGGTGCTGTTCGCGGGCACGGTGTGGCTGTGGCCGCGCCTGGCCCGGCAGCACTGGCGGGCCGTCAGCGGGCGGGTCGGGCTGCTGCTCGCCACCCAGGTCGCGGTGTTCGCCTCGGTGGGCCTCGCCGCCAACCAGGCGTTCGGTTTCTACGCGACCTGGGCGGACCTGTTCGGGCAGGAGGACGGCCAGGGCGTGGTCGTCGACCACATAGCGGACGGCGCCGCCAGTCCGGTCCGGGTGGTCTCCGCCTCGCGGGTGCCGGGGGTGAGCAGCGGGGTGCCGCAGGTGGCCGGGCAGGTGCAGAAGATCGACATCCTGGGCCGTACGACGAAGATCGCGGCGCCGGCGTTCGTGTACCTGCCGCCGGAGTACTTCCAGGCGGGCGGGCGCAACCGCAAGTTCCCGGTCGCGGTCGTGCTGACCGGTTACCCCGGCACCGCGCAGGCGCTGGTGGACAAGCTGAACTACCCGAGCACGGCGCAACGCCTCGCCAAGGGCGGCAAGATGCAGCCGATGATCCTGGTGATGCTGCGTCCGTCCGTGGCGCCGCCGCGGGACACCGAGTGCGTGGACGTGCCCGGGGGCCCGAAGACGGAGACGTTCTTCGCCAAGGACCTGCGCGAGTCCGTGATGAGCCGCTACCGGGTGGACGCCACGCCCGCGAGCTGGGGCATCATCGGCGACTCGACCGGCGGGTACTGCGCGCTGAAGATCGCCATGCACCACCCGAAGTCGTACGGCGCCGCCGTGGGCCTGTCGCCGTACTACAAGGCGCCCATCGACGCGACCACCGGTGACCTGTTCCACGGTGACAAGAACCTGCGCGATCGTGCCAACCTCTTCTGGATGCTCAAGCACCAGTCGGCCCCGGAGACGTCACTGCTCGTCACCAGCAGCAAAATCGGTGAGCACAACTACAAGGACACGCTTCGGTTCATCAAGAACGTGCAGGACACGAACGTGACCAGGATTTCTTCGATCATCCTCCCGAGCGGTGGCCACAACTTCAACACCTGGCGCCGGGAGATCCCGGCGGCGCTCCAGTGGCTCGGCGCCCGGCTTGTCTCGCACTGAGCGTTTCGATCCTGACGCCCTGTGAAGCGCGCGGTGTGGCCGTGTTTTTGCGGGGCGGGGGCCCATCGTTCGCCTACGCGCGGTAAGTTTCTGGCCATGCCACGTGGACGCCACCGCCATTCCCCGCCTCTGCACCGGCTGTTGCCTCCCTCCGCGATCGCCGGCGTCTCCGTCGTGTGCGCGCTGGGTCCCTGGGTGTTCTCCGAGGCCGCGATCCTGCGCGCGCTGGCCGGGGCCGCCGCGGCGACCGCCCTCGCCGGCGCGTTCGTGATGCGCCGCTGGGACATCCACGCGGGCAAACAGGTCGCCGACCTCACCCGCGCCCGCGCCGGTGACGAATGGCGCTTCGAGGAACGGGTCGCCGAGCTGGAGGCCGACCTGGAGGAGTCGCGCGAACTGCGCGGCAAGCTGGAGCAGCGGCTGCGCGCCAAGCGCAGCGAACTGGCGGGCCTGCGCAATGAGCACGCCGCCCTGCTGCGCCGCTACGCCACCGCGGAGACCGAGCGCGCCAGCGCCCTGGAGGGGCGCCGCCTGCTGGAGATCGAGTCGGGGGCGCCCGCGCTGGAGCCGGCTGGGCGTACGGCGCCCTCGCTGCCCTCCCGTGCGGCCTCCCCGGCGCTGCCGCCCGCGCGGAGCGCCGGGCCGGACACCGCCGAGGGCGGGGAGACGGAGAAGGCGTACGACGTCTTCTCGGCCGGGGGCGCCAAGCTGTACGGGCAGGCGCTGCGGGCCCTCGCCGCGTTCGAGCGGGATTCGGCGGGGAGCGCCGAGCGCGCGAAGCCCTTCACCGCCGCCGAGTCCGCCACCGCCGCCACCGAGTCCGCTTCCGCGACCGGGTCCGAGACGGTGGGCGAGGACGAGGCCGGTGCCAAAGGGGACGGCGCCGAGGGAGACATAGCCGGGCGGGACGAGGCCGGGGCCGAGACGGCCTCTGAGGCCGAGACCGAGACCGAGACCGAGGCCGAGGCCGTGCCGGAAGGCGAGGACACGCCGGTGGCCGAGGGGCCCTCGGGTGCCGAGAACGTCGAGAACGCCGAGGGTGCCGAGACCGGGCAGGACCTGCCGGGCGGTGAAGCGGCGGCGCAGGACCGGCCGCCGGCGGCCGACGGGCACGCGACGGCCGCCGAGCCCGCCGCGCCGGAGGCCACCGGATCCCCGAACGGCCCCGAGACCCCCGAGACCCCCGAGACTCCCGAGGCCCCTGAACCCCCCATGGCCTCCGCCGCCCCCGAGACCCCCGCAGGCCGGACGTCCACCGGGCACTTCACCGTGCCGACCGCCGTGGCCGTCGTACCGGCGTCGCCCGTGCGGCGCCCGCTGGCCGAGGGTGGTTTCGACTTCTTCGGCACGCAGAAGGCGACGCCGAAGGCCGCGCTGGACGCCGTGCAGAACGAGGACCTGGCCGATGTCGTCGGCCAGGAGGCGCTGGCCGTGCACAAGGCGGAGGCGGAGGCGGAGTTCAAGCCCGCCGACGACAGCGCGCGCGGTGTCGGCCAGGTCATCGACCTGACGGCGCACGACGAGACCGAGGTGATCGACATCCAGGGGCTGCGCAGCGCGGCCTCCTGACGACGCGCGTCCCGCCCAGGGCCCGGCTCCCGCACGGGGAGCCGGGCCCTCGCGCGTTTCGGCATGGGGGAAACTGGGGGCATGAGTCCTACGACGCAGACCACGGTCGGGATCGGCGGTGCCGCGGAGAGCACCGACATGGTGCTCAACATCGGGCCCCAGCACCCGTCCACGCACGGCGTGCTGCGGCTCAGGCTGGTGCTGGACGGCGAGCGCATCGTGCGGGCCGAGCCGGTGATCGGCTATATGCACCGCGGCGCCGAGAAACTCTTCGAGGCCCGGGACTACCGGCAGATCATCATGCTGGCCAACCGCCACGACTGGCTGTCGGCGTTCTCGAACGAGCTGGGCGTGGTCCTCGCCGTGGAGCGGATGCTCGGCATGGAGGTGCCCGAGCGCGCGGTGTGGACGCGCACCCTGCTCGCCGAGCTGAACCGGGTGCTCAACCACCTGATGTTCCTCGGCTCCTACCCGCTGGAACTGGGCGGGATCACCCCGGTGTTCTACGCTTTCCGCGAGCGCGAGGTGCTCCAGAACGTCATGGAGGAGGTCTCCGGCGGGCGCATGCACTACATGTTCAACCGCGTCGGCGGCCTCAAGGAGGATCTGCCCGCCGGGTGGACGACACGCGCCCGGGCCGCCGTCGCGGCGGTGCGCTCGCGCATGGACGTCTTCGACGACCTGGTGCTCGGCAACGAGATCTTCCGGGGGCGTACGCGCGGGGTCGGCGTGCTCGCTCCCGAGGCGGTGCACGCCTACGGGGTCAGCGGGCCCATCGCACGCGGCTCGGGCGTCGACTTCGACCTGCGCCGTGACGAGCCGTATCTGGCGTACGGCGAGCTCCAGGACACGCTGGAGGTCGTCACCCGGAGCGAGGGCGACTGCCTGGCCCGCTTCGAGGTGCTGCTGGCGCAGACGCACAACGCGCTGGACCTCGCGGACGCCTGCCTTGACCGGATCGCCCAGCTGGCGCCCGGACCGATCAACCAGCGGCTGCCGAAGGTGCTGAAGGCGCCCGAGGGCCATACGTACGCCTGGACCGAGAACCCGCTCGGCATCAACGGCTACTACCTGGTCAGCAAGGGCGAGAAGACCCCGTACCGGCTCAAGCTGCGCTCGGCGTCGTACAACAACATCCAGGCGCTGACCGAGCTGCTGCCCGGGACGCTGGTGGCGGACATGGTGGCGATCCTGGGCTCGCTGTTCTTCGTGGTCGGCGACATCGACAAGTAGGCGGCATCGCCATGGCCGGGGCCCGGCTCAGGCCAGCGGGTCCGGGATGCCGACCGCCCGGAGCAGCCAGCCGAAGTCGCCGAGGCCGCCCCGGGCGGTGAGTTCGGCGGCCTCCCCGGCGCTCGCGAGGGCGCGCACATAGGCGGCGGGGTCGGTGGAGGCGAGCGCCAGCGGGGGGCGCACGCCGGTGATGCCGAGGGCGCTCAGGGCGACGCGCTGGGTCAGCAGGCGCGCGGGGTCCGGGCGCCCGTCCGCCGCCGCGCACGCGTCCAGGGCGACATGGGCCGTGATGTCGCAGGTCCCGTCCGGTACCGGCGTCGTCTCGCGGCCCGCGCGGAAGCCGGTGAGGGTACCGAACGGGGGGCGCGCGTCGGCGGTGTGGGCGTAGTCCACGGCCACCGCGAGCCCGCGCGCCACCCGGCCCGCGGCCGCCGCCCACGCCCGGTCGCGGAGCCCGATCTCCGCCCGCGCCCCCTCCGCGGCGCCCAGCGGCCACCAGCGCGCCAGCCAGTCCGCGTCCGCGCCGGTCACCGGGTCGCCCGGGCGCTCGGTGCCGTCGGCGCCGACGAGCACGTACCGGGGCACGCCCGACGGGTCCGTCTCGGCCACGTCGACGGGCACGTTGTCCAGCCACTCGTTGGCGAACAGCAGCCCGGTGATCTCCGCCGGGGGCTCGTCGCGCCAGCCGACGCGTTCGTCCAGGCCGTCGGGGCGGCCGGCGATCTCGACGGCGTACGGCCGCACGCGCGCCGCCACTTCCGGCGGCAGCGCGGCGAGCACCCCGGCGACCAGCTCGCCCCGTCCGGCGGCCATGTCCACGAAGTCCAGCGCCGCGGGCCGTCCCAGCGCCGTGTCGACCCGCTGGAGCAGCTCCGCCACGGCCCCCGCGAAGAGCCGTGAGGCGTGCACGGACGTACGGAAGTGCCCGGCGGGCCCCTCCGGGCGCCGGTAGAAGCCGGCGGGGCCGTACAGGGCCTCCTGGGCCGCCGCCCGCCAGCCGCGCGGGCTCCCGGACGGGTCCCGCCGCTGCCCCCGCGTCTCCTGCGTCACGGCACCAGGGTAGGCCCACAGATGATCATCTCCTCCACCTTGGGGAGTACGTCCGCCGGGCCCGGATCGGCCCTCCGGTTGACCCGGTCGGGCATTCCGTTTCCCTACTCTGGGTTACGTGCAGCGCCTCTACGACTTCCTCCGCCGCCACCCGACCGGGGTCGACTCCTTCTGGGCCGTCGTCCTGTTCGGGCTGTCGGTGCTGAGCGAGGCCAACCTCCAGGGGACGCCCACCCATCGGGGCTCGCTCACCGCGGCGATCGCGGTCTCCGCCGTGCTGTGCGTCGTCGTCGCGCTGCGCCGCAGGTTCCCGGAGCCGATGCTGCTGCTCGCGCTCGCCACCGGACTCGCCCAGCTGGTGCTGGACGTGGAGACGACCGTCGCCGACTTCGCCCTGCTGGTGATCGCCTACACGGTCGCCACCATGGGCACGCGCTGGGCCTCCCGGCTCGCCCTGGTCGCCAGTTTCTGCGCCGCGAGCATGGCACAGCTGCGCTGGCCTGCGGAGCACTCCAGTTTCCTCGGTCGGATCGCCATCGTGGTCTTCCAGACCGTGCCGTTCGCGCTCGCCTGGGTGCTCGGCGACTCCATGCGCACCCGGCGCGCCTACTTCGCCCAGCTGGAGGAGCGCGCGGCCCGCCTGGAGAAGGAGCGCGAGGCGCAGTCGAAGGTCGCGGTCGCCGCCGAGCGCGCCCGGATCGCCCGGGAACTGCACGACGTCGTCGCGCACAACGTGTCCGTGATGGTGGTCCAGGCCGACGGCGCCGCCTACGTCCTGGACGCCGCCCCCGACCAGGCCAGGAAGGCCCTGGAGACGATCTCCTCGACCGGCCGGCAGGCCCTCGCCGAGATGCGCCGCCTGCTGGGCGTGCTGCGCACCGGTGAGCACCAGGAGGGCGGGGAGTACGTCCCGCAGCCCGATGTCGGGCAGATCGACGAGCTGATCGAGCAGTGCCGCCGCTCCGGCCTCCCCGTCGACTTCGAGGTGGAGGGCACCCCCCGCCCGCTGCCCAGCGGGGTGGAGCTGACCGCGTACCGGATCGTGCAGGAGGCGCTCACCAACACCCGCAAGCACGGCGGGCCGAACACGGGTGCGAGTGTGCGTCTGGTCTACTTCGACGACGGCCTGGGCCTGCTCGTGGAGGACGACGGCAAGGGCGCCCCGCAGGAGCTGTACGAGGAGGGCGGCGCCGACGGCCGGGGGCACGGTCTGATCGGGATGCGCGAGCGCGTCGGCATGGTCGGCGGCACCCTGGACGCCGGGCCGCGTCCCGGCGGAGGGTTCCGTATCAGCGCCCTTCTGCCGCTCAAACCGGCGCACTGAGTCACCGACGACGGATGGAAGAAGGACCCCGATGACGATCCGCGTGATGCTCGTCGACGACCAGGTGCTGCTGCGCACCGGGTTCGGGATGGTGCTCGCCGCCCAGCCGGACATGGAGGTCGTCGCCGAGGCGGGCGACGGCGTCGAGGCCCTGGAGGCGCTGCGCTCCACCAAGGTCGACGTCGTCCTGATGGACGTCCGTATGCCCAAGCTCGACGGCGTGGAGGCCACCCGGCGCATCTGCGAGCAGCCCGACCCGCCCAAGGTGCTGATCCTGACCACCTTCGACCTGGACGAGTACGCCTTCTCCGGGCTGAAGGCGGGCGCGTCCGGCTTCATGCTCAAGGACGTGCCGCCCGGTGAGCTGCTGGCCGCCATCCGCGCCGTGCACAGCGGCGACGCGGTGGTGGCGCCCTCCACCACGCGCCGCCTGCTGGACCGGTTCGCGCCGATGCTGCCCTCCGGTGGCCGCGACCCCAAGCACAAGGAGCTGGAGCGGCTCACCGAGCGGGAGCGCGAGGTGATGGTGCTGGTCGCGCAGGGCCTGTCGAACGGGGAGATCGCGGCCCGGCTGGTGCTGTCCGAGGCGACCGTGAAGACCCATGTGGGCCGCATCCTCACCAAGCTGGGGCTGCGGGACCGGGTGCAGGTGGTGGTGCTGGCCTACGAGACCGGGCTGGTGCGGGCCGGCGGCCACCGCTGAGCCGCGGCCGCGCTTCACCGGCACGCACCCGTTAAACCCCCCGGCGCCCTCCGCCTCACTCCCGCCCCGGCAGCCGTCGTACGAAGTCCCGTACGGCGGCCCGTACTTCCTCCGCCGTCCACTCCAGGCCGGGCGCCTGCACGGACATCTCGGTGCAGGCCATGCCGGGCCCCGCGGCGCCCGACCAGTGGCCCGGGAAGAGGGCCACCAAGGTCTCCTCGGCCTGCCGCAGCGCCGCCTCGGCCACCGCCTCGGGCTCGTAGGGCAGCCAGACCTGGAACTCATGGGTGTGCGGCACCTCCGGGTGCACCCGCGCCCAGGGGAGTCCCGCCTCGGCGAACCCCTCGCGCAGCGCGGCGGCGACCACGCGCGCGTGGCGGACGTACTCGGGCAGCCGGGGCAGCGCCCGCTCCAGGCCGATCAGCGCGGACAGCGCGGTCGGGAACTGCTGGAAGATCTGCCCGCCGTACCGGTGCCGCCAGGTCCGCGCCTCCTCGACCAGGGTGCGCGGCCCGGCGAGCGCGGCGCCGCCGAGGCCGTCGAGGGACTTGTAGAACGACACGTAGACGCTGTCGGCCAGGCCCGCGATCTCCGCCAGGGGGCGCCCGAAGTGCTCGGTGCACTCCCACAGGCGCGCGCCGTCGAGGTGCACCACCGCGTCCCGCTCCCGCGCCGCCTCGACCAGCTCGGTCAGCTCCTCCCAGGTGGGCAGCACGAAACCGGCGTCCCGCAGCGGCAGTTCGAGCATCAGCGCGCCGAAGGGCTCCGCCAGGCCGCGTATCTCCGCCGCCGTCGGCTGGCTGGTCCCGCTGCCCACGTGCACCGGCCGCAGCCCGCTGACCTGGCTGAGGGCCTTGCGCTCGTGCATCTCGGGGTGGGCGAGGGGGTGCAGGGCCACCGCCGGGTCGCCGGTGCGGCCCGCCCAGCAGCGCAGCGCCACCTGCTGGGCCATCGTGCCCGACGGGAAGAACGCGGCGTCCTCGGTGCCCAGCAGCGCGGCGACCCGCTCCTCCAGGTCGGCGACGATCCGGTTGCCGTAGACGTCGGCCGGCTCGTCCAGGTCGTAGACCTCAGCGCCCGCCTCCGAGAGGTCGGCGAGGCGTTCGCGGAGCGAGTCGCCCGCGGCCGCGCGGCTCAGCCGGCGGGCGCCCCGCCGTCGTACGGCCGCCCACCGCTCCCTGGCCGTGGGCTCCGCCCGCTCCCCGGTCGTGGCTGCCGCGTCCTGCCCAGATGTCTCCGTCATGCCCGGGATCATGCCGCGCCGGGGCCGTCCGGGGCACCGGGATTTCCGCGGCCCGCCTTCGGGGGTGGTGAAACCCACAGCCTGTGGACAACCGGTCGGCGGCGGACCGAGATAGCGTTAACATGACGAGAAATCGTCCGGTACATCGTCCGGTACCCGAAGCGGACTGGAACGGGAAGGCCGTCGTCGCGTGAGCACAGTCCACCAGCAAGACCACCGGGACCGCCCCGCGCGGCTCACCGTCGGCGTCGTGGGCGCCGGCCGGGTGGGCCCCGCGCTGGCCGCGTCCCTCCAGCTCGCCGGGCATCGCCCGGTGGCCGTCTCCGGTGTCTCCGACGCCTCCCGCAGGCGCGCCGAGGCCCTCCTCCCGGGCGTGCCCCTGGTCCCGCCCGCCGAGGTCCTCCAGCGCGCCGACCTGGTGCTGCTCACCGTCCCTGACGATGTGCTGCCCGCCCTGGTCACCGGCCTCGCCGAGACCGGTGCCGTACGGCCGGGGCAGCTGCTCGTGCACACCTCGGGGCGGTACGGCGCCAAGGTCCTCGACCCCGCCCTGCGGGCCGGTGCCCTGCCGCTCGCCCTGCACCCCGCGATGACCTTCACCGGCACCGCCGTCGACGTCCAGCGCCTCGCGGGCTGCTCCTTCGGCGTCACCGCGCCCGAGGAGCTGCGCCTGGCCGCCCAGGCGCTGGTGATCGAGATGGGCGGCGAGCCGGAGTGGATCAGCGAGGAGAACCGCCCGCTGTACCACGCGGCCCTCGCGCTCGGCGCCAACCATCTGGTCACCCTGGTCGCCCAGGCCATGGAGCTGCTGCGCACGGCCGGTGTCGAGGCCCCCGACCGGATGCTCGGCCCGCTGCTCGGCGCGGCCCTGGACAACGCCCTGCGCTCCGGGGACGCGGCCCTGACCGGGCCGGTCGCGCGCGGCGACGCGGGCACCGTCGCCGCGCACCTCGTCGAGCTGCGCAAGCACGCCCCGGCGGCCGTCGCGGGGTATGTCGCGATGGCCCGCGCCACCGCCGACCGCGCCCTCGCGCACGGCCTGCTCAAGCCCGAACTCGCCGAGGACCTGCTCGGCGCGCTGGCCGACGGCACGGCCGCGGGCGCACCGGGCCCGGACGCCTCGCCCGGCACCCAGAGCACCGAGAGCACCGAGAGCGACGACAACGACGACAACGACGGCACCGACGGCACCGACGGCACCGACGGCCCGTCCGGCACCGAGGGGAACGACCGATGACCACCGCCCTGCTCCACACCGCCCAGGAGCTGCACGCCCGCACCCGCAAGGGCCGCCGCGCCGTCGTGATGACCATGGGCGCACTGCACGAGGGCCACGCCACCCTCGTCCGCTGTGCGCGCGAGATCGCGGGCCCGGACGGCGAGGTCGTCGTCACCGTCTTCGTCAACCCGCTCCAGTTCGGCGCGGGCGAGGACCTGGACCGCTACCCGCGCACCCTGGAAGCCGATCTGAAGATCGCCGAACAGGCCGGTGCCGACGCCGTGTTCGCGCCCTCCGTGGACGAGGTCTACCCCGGCGGCGACCCCCAGGTCCGCGTCACCGCGGGCCCGATGGGCGAACGCCTGGAGGGCTCCTCCCGGCCCGGCCACTTCGACGGCATGCTGACCGTCGTCGCCAAGCTGCTCCACCTCACCCGCCCCGACGTCGCCCTCTACGGCCAGAAGGACGCCCAGCAACTCGCCCTGATCCGGCGCATGGTGCGGGACCTGAACTTCGGCATCGAGATCGTCGGCGTGTCGACCGTACGCGAGGAGGACGGGCTCGCGCTGTCCAGCCGCAACCGCTTCCTGGCGCCCGACGAGCGCCGCACCGCGCTCGCGCTCTCCCGCGCCCTGTTCGCCGGCCGCGACCGGCACGCCGCGCAGGAGGCGCTGTGCGCGCGGGCCCTCGAAGTGCCCGCCACCCAGGCGCGCGCCGAGGCGCTGAGCGCGATAGGGGAGTCCCGCGCGGCCGCCGACGCGCACAGATCGGAAGAGCACACGTCCGACGCGCACGCGGTGGCCACCGCCGCCCCGGGCGGCCCGGCCGCCGTCCGCGCCGCCGCCCGCCAGGTCCTGGACGAGGCGACGCGTTACGACCCGCCGCTCGAACTGGACTACCTCGCCCTGGTCGACCCGTCCGACTTCACCGAGATCGGCGACGAGTTCACCGGCGAGGCGGTCCTCGCCGTCGCGGCCCGGGTCGGCGCCACCCGGCTGATCGACAACCTCCCGCTCACCTTCGGCACCCTCGGAGCCGCCTCGTGACCAGCACCGGCATACGACTGCACGCGCCCGCCCCCGGCTGGGCCATCGCCGCGGACGTGGTCGTCGTCGGCTCCGGCGTGGCCGGGCTGACCGCCGCCCTGCGCTGCGAGGCCGCCGGGCTGTCCACGGTGGTCGTCACCAAGGCCCGCCTGGACGACGGCTCCACCCGCTGGGCCCAGGGCGGCATCGCGGCTGCCCTCGGCGAGGGCGACACCCCCGAACAGCACCTGGAAGACACCCTGGTGGCGGGCGCCGGTCTGTGCGACGAGACGGCCGTACGCCTCCTGGTCACCGAGGGCCCGGGCGCGGTACGACGGCTCATCGAGACCGGCGCGCACTTCGACGAGTCCTCCGAGGGCGGCCTCGCGCTCACCCGGGAGGGCGGCCACCACCGGCGCCGGATCGCGCACGCGGGCGGCGACGCCACCGGCGCCGAGATCTCCCGGGCGCTGGTCGAGGCGGTCCGCGCACGCGGACTGCGCACCATCGAGAACGCGCTGGTCCTGGACCTGCTCACGGACGCCGAGGGCCGCACGGCCGGTGTCACCCTGCATGTCATGGGGGAGGGCCAGCACGACGGCGTGGGCGCCGTGCACGCCCCCGCGGTGGTCCTCGCCACCGGCGGCATGGGCCAGGTGTTCGCCGCGACCACCAACCCGTCCGTGTCCACCGGCGACGGCGTGGCCCTCGCGCTGCGCGCGGGCGCCGAGGTCAGCGACCTGGAGTTCGTGCAGTTCCACCCGACCGTGCTGTTCCTCGGCAGCGACGCGGAGGGCCAGCAGCCGCTGGTCTCCGAGGCGGTGCGCGGCGAGGGCGCCCATCTGGTCGACGCCGACGGCGTGCGCTTCATGGCCGGGCAGCACGAACTGGCCGAGCTGGCACCCCGGGACATCGTCGCCAAGGCCATCACGCGGCGGATGCAGGAGCAGGACGCCGGGCACATGTTCCTCGACGCCCGCCACTTCGGCGCCGAGATGTGGGAGCACCGCTTCCCGACCATCCTGGCCGCCTGCCGGGCCAACGGCATCGACCCGGTCACCGAGCCCATCCCGATCGCCCCGGCCGCCCACTACGCCTCCGGGGGCGTGCGCACCGACGACCACGGCCGCACCACCGTGCCGGGCCTGTACGCGAGCGGGGAGTGCGCCTGCACCGGTGTGCACGGCGCCAACCGGCTCGCCTCCAACTCCCTCCTGGAGGGCCTGGTCTACGCCGAGCGGATCGCCGCGGACATCGCCGCCGAGCGCGCCGCGGACGGCCTGCGCGCGCGGGTGCCCGAGCCGGTACCGCACCCGGACAAGCCCGCGCACCCGCTGCTCGCCCCCGAGTCCCGGTTCGCCATCCAGCGGATCATGACCCAGGGCGCGGGCGTGCTGCGCGGCGCGGACTCGCTCGCCGGGGCCGCCGAGCAGCTCCAGCGGCTGCACACGGACGCCCGGGACGCCCTGGACGTGCACGGCAAGACCGCCGAGCCCGGCGTGGACAGCTGGGAGGCCACCAACCTCCTGTGCGTGGCCCGCGTCCTGGTCGCCGCCGCCCGGCTGCGCGAGGAGACCCGCGGCTGCCACTGGCGCGAGGACCACGCCGAGCGCGACGACGCCCACTGGCGGCGCCATATCGTCGTCACGCTCGACCCGGACCGTTCGCTGGCGGTGCACCCCACCGACACCGCAGACTTCCCCCCTACCCGGTCATACCCAGCGCCACAGGAGCAGTGACAGACGTGAGCACCGACGACCTTCCCCTCGTGACGACCGGCGGCTGCGGCGACGGCTGCGGCTGCGGCGCGGAGCACGACGAGGAGTACCTGGAGTGCGGGCTCGACCCCGTGCTCGCCGAGATGCTGGCCGCCGCCGGGCTCGACCCGATCGAGGTCGAGGACATCGCCACCGTGGCCATCCAGGAGGACCTGGCCGGCGGGGTGGACGTGACCACGGTCGCGACCATCTCCGAGGAGGCCGTGGCCACCGGTGACTTCACCGCGCGCGAGGCGGGCGTCGTGGCCGGGCTGCGCGTCGCCGAGGCCGTGCTCTCCGTGGTCTGCACGGACGAGTTCGAGGTCGAGCGGCATGTGGAGGACGGCGACCGGGTCGAGGCCGGGCAGCGGCTGCTGTCCGTCACCACCCGCACCCAGGATCTGCTCACCGCCGAGCGCGGCGCGCTGAACCTGCTGTGCCGGCTGTCCGGCATCGCCACCGCGACGCGCGCGTGGGCGGACGCCCTGGAGGGCACGAAGACCAAGGTCCGCGACACCCGCAAGACGACCCCGGGCCTGCGCGCCCTGGAGAAGTTCGCGGTCCGCGCGGGCGGCGGCGTCAACCACCGCATGTCCCTGTCGGACGCGGCCCTGGTCAAGGACAACCACGTGGTCGCCGCGGGCGGCGTGGCCGCGGCGTTCAAGGCCGTACGGGAGTCCTTCCCGGACGTGCCGATCGAGGTCGAGGTCGACACGCTGCACCAGCTGCGCGAGGTCGTGGAGGCGGGCGCCGACCTGATCCTGCTGGACAACTTCACGCCCGGCGAGTGCGCGGAGGCCGTCGGCATCGTCGCCGGGCGGGCGCTCCTGGAGGCCTCCGGCCGCCTGACGCTCGCGACCGCGCGCGCCTACGCCGACACGGGCGTCGACTTCCTCGCCGTCGGCGCGCTCACCCACTCCTCGCCGATCCTGGACATCGGCCTGGACCTGCGGGAGGCGGAGTAACGGTCATGCTGCTCACGATCGACGTCGGCAACACGCAAACCGTCCTCGGCCTGTTCGACGGCGAGGACATCGTGGAGCACTGGCGCATCTCCACCGACGCCCGGCGCACCGCCGACGAGCTGGCGGTGCTGCTCCAGGGCCTGATGGGCATGCACCCGCTGCTCGGCGACGAACTGGGCGACGGCATCGACGGGATAGCGATCTGCGCCACCGTCCCCTCGGTCCTGCACGAGCTGCGCGAGGTCACCCGCCGCTACTACGGCGACGTGCCCGCGGTGCTGGTCGAGCCGGGCGTCAAGACCGGCGTGCCCATCCTCACCGACAACCCCAAGGAGGTCGGCGCCGACCGCATCGTCAACTCGGTCGCGGCGGTGGACATGTACGGCGGTCCGGCGATCGTGGTCGACTTCGGTACGGCGACCACCTTCGACGCGATCTCCGCGCGCGGTGAGTACGTGGGCGGTGTCATCGCCCCCGGCATCGAGATCTCCGTCGACGCGCTGGGCGTCAAGGGCGCCCAGCTGCGCAAGATCGAGGTCGCCAGGCCGCGCAGCGTGATCGGCAAGAACACGGTCGAGGCCATGCAGGCGGGCATCGTGTACGGCTTCGCGGGCCAGGTCGACGGGGTGGTGGGCCGGATGGCGCGCGAGCTGGCGGACGACCCGGACGATGTGACGGTGATCGCGACGGGCGGGCTCGCGCCGATGGTGCTCGGCGAGGCGTCGGTGATCGACGAGCATCAGCCGTGGCTGACGCTGATCGGGCTGCGGCTGGTGTACGAGCGGAACATGCCGCGGCTCTGATCCTTCCGAAGCCTCGGCTCCCGCCGAGGCTTTAGAGGGAAACCCCCGCGACACATCATCCCGTTGTGTCACTTTTGTCCGATTAGCGGTAGCGTCGCCGCATGCCCACGCCATACGGATCCCGCGGCGGCATGGCGTTCGGCGCGGAGGAGCTGCGTGTGCTCCGCCGCGCCCTCGCCCTCGCCCTTCACCCCGGCCGCACGTCCGCCGAGGACGTCCAGGACTGCCTCCGGCTCGCCGAGTCGCTCGACGAGGCGATCCACGAGGGGGTGAGACTGCGCGCCTTCCTGCTGGCCGATCTGGACCGCTACCGGGCCGCGCTGCCCGGTACCGCGGCCGGCTACTTCGCCCTGCTGGAGGAGGCGCTGGGCACCGCGTACCGGCCGGTGCCGGACGATCTCGCGGCGCTGCGGGCGCTGCGCGGGAACCCGAGGGCGGCGGCGCTGCTGGAACGCTGCCAGGCGCTGGCGGAACAGGACGTACGGGCCCGCTTCGCCCAGGGCGCGCGCAGGGTTCCGGCACCGGCGGTGCCGCCCGCGAGGACGCGTTTGCTGGCCCTGTCGGGCGGCGCGGCCCGCCAGTCGGAGGACGCCGACAAACAGCCCCCCAAGCCCGCCCCGAAGCCGACCCCCGCCGAACGCCCCGACCCCGCCGCCCCCAAGCGCCCCATCCCCACCCCCGGCGAAGTCTTCCCCCGCCGCAAGCCCCCGGCCCCACCGCACCAACTGGTCTGCTGAGACGGAGGGGCACGGGTACACCCCGGCCCGCCCCGCGCCCGTGTCGCTCCGGGCACCCGCATCCCGCCCCGGCTCCCGGCGGGCGTCGTGAGGCTGCCGAAGCAGGGCTCCGCCGGGGCGGTAGCGGCCTCTGCCGCCCCGCCTCCGCCGCGCGCCGCACGGGGCAAGCGCCCCCCTCGGGCCGCTCCGCAGAGCAGGACTCCCCCGCACGGGCCCTTTCGGGGCGGGCCCGTGCGGGGGCGCCTTGTGGGGCGTCCGCGCCCTGCGGGCAGCGGGGCTCTCCGCCGTCGGCCCCCGCGTCCGCGTCGGCGCGTTCAGCCGACGGCCGTCACTCTGATCGGCTCACCCCGTGCCCGCCGCCCGGCGGGACGGTCCGGTGCTCTCGGCCGCAGTCGCGCCGCTGGTCGGCGCTGGTCGGCACTGGTCGGCGTTCCGGCGGCCGACACCCCGCTCGGCCTAGGCCCACCCCGCCCGATTCGCCCGGTAGGGCATGGCTACTCTGGTCGCATGGACTATGTCTCCGCGCTTGTGCCCCCGGTCGTGATGGCCGTGTTCTTCATCGGTGTGGTTCGGGTCATCGTGAAGACCCAGAGCGGGGAGGCCAAGGCCAAGGAGGACGCGGCCGTCGACGCCGCGATCGCGCGGGCCGAGGCGGTGCGCGGCGGGTCCGCCGCGACCGACGTCTGAGCCGAACCCGAGGGCTCGTGACCGGCGGCCAGTTTCTCTGCGCTCGCCCTTTTTGTCCCGGTTCGCAAGGTTCCGCCACGTCCGGCACGTCATTGCACTGATCGCCCACTATTGTTCTGAGTTGTGCCTCGCCCCTTGGGAGAACTCGAAGACGCGGTCATGACGCGGGTGTGGAAGTGGAACCGCCCGGTGACCGTTCGAGAAGTCCTGGAAGACCTCCAGCAGGAACGCACCATCGCGTACACCACCGTGATGACGGTTTTGGACAATCTCCATCAGAAGGGCTGGGTCCGCCGTGAGGCGGAAGGCCGGGCCTATCGATATGAGGCCGTCTCCACCCGCGCCGCCTACGCCGCCGCTCTCATGAACGACGCCTGGTCGCAGAGCGACAACCCCGCCGCCGCACTCGTCGCGTTCTTCGGGATGATGAGCGAGGAACAGCGTCAGGCCCTTCAGGACGCCGTACGCATCGTCCAGGGACCGGAAACCCGGCAAGCCCCCGAAGCCGCGGAACCGAGACCCGCACAACCGGAGCAACAGGAGAACCCCGGCTCGGCGGAGGGCACCACCGGGCGATAGCGTCCGCTCATGTCCGCAGAGCGTCCCGAAGTCTCCGCAAAAGCCATCACGGTCCGCCGGGCCAGGACCGGCGATGTGCCGGCCGTGCGCGACCTCCTCGACGCCTACGTCCAGGGCCGCATCCTGCTCGACAAAGCCACGGTCACGCTTTACGAGGACATCCAGGAGTTCTGGGTCGCGGAACGGGACGACAACGCCGAGGTCGTCGGCTGCGGCGCGCTGCATGTCATGTGGGAGGACCTCGCGGAAGTCCGCACTCTCGCGGTGAAGCCCGGTCTCAAGGGCGCGGGTGTCGGCCATCAGTTGCTGGAGAAGTTGCTGCACACGGCGCGTTGGCTCGGTGTTCGCCGGGTTTTCTGCCTGACCTTCGAAGTCGACTTCTTCGGGAAGCACGGCTTCGTCGAGATCGGGGAGACGCCGGTTGACACCGATGTCTACGCGGAGCTCCTGCGTTCCTATGACGAGGGCGTCGCGGAGTTCCTCGGACTCGAACGAGTGAAACCGAACACCTTGGGCAACAGCCGGATGCTTCTGCATCTGTGATCGTCTTTGCCCGGTGACTATGCACGGTGCCCTATGTCCGAAACGCGCATCTTTCCGGCCCGTGAGCCCTCCTCGGCCCTCTCCCAGGGGTTTGTGTTTTTCCCGCAAAAGCGGTTTGCTTTCCGACGTACTGCAGTACTGCATATAACAGGGGCGGCGAAACGGGCGGACGCGCGCACCCTGACCCTCAACGTTATCGATGAAAGGAAATCCGGTGGCACAGAAGGTTCAGGTCCTTCTTGTCGACGACCTCGACGGCGGCGAGGCGGACGAGACGGTGACGTTCGCGTTGGACGGCAAGACGTACGAGATCGATCTCACGACCGCCAATGCGGACAAGCTGCGCGGCCTTCTCGACCCTTATGTCAAGGGTGGTCGTCGTACCGGTGGCCGTGCCTCCGGTGGACGTGGAAAGGCGCGCGCCGCCTCCAGCGGCAACCAGGACACCGCGGCGATCCGCGCCTGGGCCAAGGAGAACGGCCTGGAGGTCAACGACCGCGGTCGTGTCCCCGCCTCCATCCGCGAGGCGTACGAGAAGGCCAACGGCTGATCAGCCGAATCGGTCGAATTTCGGTACGACAATCAGTACGGCACTACGGAGAGACCGGCACCCCGCCGCATTCCCGCCGCAGCCGGACCCGGTGACACCACAACGCCACCGTGTCCACCAGCCGTACGAGATCTGGGGCGCTCCCCTCGCGTCCCATGCCCGGCATCACGGGCAGCGAGGCATCGGCCTCGTGTCCCGGCCCAGGGGGCCGCAGCCATACGGCGGCCCCCTTCGGGCTCCCGGACGGCGGCCGCGGCCCGCCGGGCGGCAGCGGCGCCTCCATGACGCCCCCCGCCCCCAGGACCCGCAGATCGAGCGCCACCGCGCTCCACTCCAGCCAGTCCAGCAGCCCCGGCACCTCCTCCGCGCCGCCCGCGGCCACCAGCAGCCGCATCCGGTCGCCCCACAGGGCCACCGGCGAACCCGGCGCGAGATGCCGCAGCGCCCGCGCGCCCGCCTCGGCCGGCACGTCCAGGACGTCGAAGCGCAGCCCGGTCGGCAGCCCCGGCGGAGCGCCGGGCACGGTGGCCCAGCCCAGCTCGTCCTCGTACCAGCGCCGCACCTCGCAGCGGGGCCCCGCTCTCCGTCCGCGCGCGCCGGGCGCCCCCGGTTCGACGGGGCGGCGCGGAAGGGGGACCGTGGAGGTCGTGGAGACCGTGCCAGTCATGCCGGGTGCAACCGGTGGGACAGGCGGCAAGTTACGCTGAGTGTCCCTCTGATCGCACAATGTGCCGGAGGGGGATGCGTCCGGCGGTACGGGGAGCCGCAAGGTTGTTCGCCCATAGCGGAGGGAACGGGTGCGCTCGGCATGGAGTGTCCGTCCCTGCGGGTAAGACATGCCTAGTGGGAGGGGGCGACGTGCGGGCGCGGCGGTCTTCCGTTCGCCATCGGCGTAGTGGCGAGTGGGGTAACTGCCTGGCCTGCGGGAACATCGTCTCGCACCATCGGGTTGGAGCAGATGTCGGCGTTCGGGGTCAGGAGGCCAAGGACGGTGTCGGCAGTTGGAATGAGCGGTCCCCGCTTGCGGGACTAAGCTGCGGAAGGACAGGGAGGGGAAGTTCCCCCCACTGCCTGACCGCTCTGAGGAGCGATTAACGATGTTCGAGAGGTTCACCGACCGCGCGCGGCGGGTTGTCGTCCTGGCTCAGGAAGAAGCCCGGATGCTCAACCACAACTACATCGGCACCGAGCACATCCTCCTGGGTCTCATCCACGAGGGCGAAGGTGTCGCCGCTAAGGCCCTGGAGAGCCTCGGCATTTCGCTCGAGGCGGTCCGCCAGCAGGTGGAGGAGATCATCGGTCAGGGCCAGCAGGCCCCGTCCGGGCACATCCCCTTCACTCCTCGTGCCAAGAAGGTCCTGGAGCTGTCGCTCCGCGAGGCCCTTCAGCTGGGCCACAACTACATCGGCACGGAGCACATCCTGCTCGGCCTGATCCGTGAGGGCGAGGGCGTCGCCGCCCAGGTCCTGGTCAAGCTGGGTGCCGACCTCAACCGGGTGCGGCAGCAGGTCATCCAGCTGCTCTCCGGTTACCAGGGCAAGGAGACCGCCACCGCCGGCGGCCCGGCCGAGGGCACCCCCTCGACCTCCCTGGTCCTGGACCAGTTCGGCCGGAACCTCACCCAGGCCGCCCGTGAATCCAAGCTCGACCCGGTCATCGGGCGCGAGAAGGAGATCGAGCGGGTCATGCAGGTGCTGTCCCGCCGTACCAAGAACAACCCGGTGCTGATCGGTGAGCCCGGCGTCGGCAAGACCGCCGTCGTGGAGGGCCTCGCCCAGGCCATCGTCAAGGGCGAGGTGCCCGAGACGCTGAAGGACAAGCACCTCTACACCCTGGACCTCGGCGCCCTGGTCGCCGGCTCCCGCTACCGCGGTGACTTCGAGGAGCGCCTGAAGAAGGTCCTCAAGGAGATCCGCACCCGCGGCGACATCATCCTGTTCATCGACGAGCTGCACACGCTGGTCGGTGCGGGTGCCGCCGAGGGCGCCATCGACGCGGCCTCCATCCTCAAGCCGATGCTGGCCCGCGGTGAACTCCAGACCATCGGCGCGACCACGCTGGACGAGTACCGCAAGCACCTGGAGAAGGACGCGGCCCTGGAGCGCCGCTTCCAGCCCATCCAGGTCGCCGAGCCGTCCCTGCCGCACACCATCGAGATCCTCAAGGGCCTGCGCGACCGGTACGAGGCGCACCACCGCGTCTCCATCACCGACGAGGCGCTGGTCCAGGCCGCCACCCTGGCCGACCGCTACATCTCGGACCGCTTCCTGCCGGACAAGGCCATCGACCTGATCGACGAGGCCGGCTCCCGGATGCGCATCCGCCGGATGACCGCGCCGCCGGACCTCCGCGAGTTCGACGAGAAGATCGCCGGCGTCCGCCGGGACAAGGAGTCCGCGATCGACTCGCAGGACTTCGAGAAGGCCGCCTCGCTCCGCGACAAGGAGAAGCAGCTCCTGGCCGCCAAGGCCAAGCGCGAGAAGGAGTGGAAGGCCGGCGACATGGACGTCGTCGCCGAGGTCGACGGCGAGCTGATCGCCGAGGTCCTCGCCACGGCCACCGGCATCCCGGTCTTCAAGCTGACCGAGGAGGAGTCCTCCCGCCTGCTGCGCATGGAGGACGAGCTGCACAAGCGGGTCATCGGCCAGGTCGACGCCGTCAAGGCGCTGTCGAAGGCGATCCGCCGTACGCGTGCCGGTCTGAAGGACCCGAAGCGCCCCGGTGGCTCGTTCATCTTCGCCGGTCCGTCCGGTGTCGGTAAGACCGAGCTGTCCAAGGCGCTCGCCGAGTTCCTCTTCGGCGACGAGGACGCGCTGATCTCCCTCGACATGTCGGAGTTCAGCGAGAAGCACACGGTCTCGCGTCTCTTCGGTTCGCCCCCCGGCTACGTGGGCTACGAAGAGGGCGGCCAGCTGACCGAGAAGGTGCGCCGCAAGCCGTTCTCCGTCGTCCTGTTCGACGAGGTCGAGAAGGCCCACCCGGACATCTTCAACTCGCTGCTCCAGATCCTGGAGGACGGTCGCCTGACCGACTCCCAGGGCCGGGTCGTGGACTTCAAGAACACGGTCATCATCATGACGACCAACCTCGGCACCCGGGACATCTCCAAGGGCTTCAACCTGGGCTTCGCGGCCTCGGGTGACACGAAGACCAACTACGAGCGCATGAAGAACAAGGTCCAGGACGAGCTCAAGCAGCACTTCCGGCCCGAGTTCCTCAACCGCGTCGACGACGTGGTCGTCTTCCCGCAGCTGACGCAGGAGGACATCCTGCGGATCGTCGACCTGATGATCGGCAAGGTGGACGAGCGCCTGAAGGACCGGGACATGGGCATCGAGCTGTCCCAGTCCGCCAAGGAGCTGCTGTCCAAGAAGGGCTACGACCCCGTGCTGGGCGCCCGGCCGCTGCGCCGCACCATCCAGCGCGAGATCGAGGACAGCCTCTCCGAGAAGATCCTCTTCGGCGAGCTGCGCCCCGGCCACATCGTGGTCGTGGACACGGAGGGCGAGGGCGACAACGCGACCTTCACCTTCCGCGGCGAGGAGAAGTCGGCCCTGCCGGACGCCCCGCCGATCGAGCAGGCCGCGGGCGGCGGGCCGAACCTGAGCAAGGACGCGTAAGCCTGCGGCGCTTCAACTGAAAGGGGCCGGTGCTTTTGAGCACCGGCCCCTTTCAGTTTTCTTCCATGGTGAGCCGGGCGTTCGGAGCCCGACTGCCCTAGGAGAGCTGGCCGTTGTAGTCCGGCAGCTTGAAGGTGCGGTCGGCGTGGCCGCCGGACAGGTCGGTGGCGCTGTTGCCGATGTTGGCGATGATGTCGTAGCCCTTGTTCTCGATGTCGACGCGCTGGGCCGTCTTGTAGTCCGCGACGTTCTTGAAGAGGTCGAAGAGGCCGCGCACATAGAGGCCGGAGACCTTGTAGCCGTCGTACTCGAGGTTCCACTTGGTGGGCGCCTCGATGATGCCCGGGCGGGCGGTCACGAAGAAGAGCGCGACGCCGTGGTCCTGGGCGTACCGGGCGACGTCGAACACCGGCTTGTTGGCCTTCTGGGGGACCGTGAAGCCCAGGTCGGTGTCCAGCGTGGTGTTGTCGATGTCGAAGACGATGGCCTGCTTCTCGCCCGGCTTCGCGGCGGCGATGCGCTGCTCCAGGTACGGCAGGGTCTGGTCCATGACCGTCTGGCAGTCGTTCTGCCAGGTGGCGAAGTCGACCTTGCCGGTCGTGGCGCTCGCCGCCGCGGTGGTGGCCGGGGCCGTGGTGGCGTCCGCGGCCTGGGCCGGGGCGGCCACGGCGGCCAGGGCGGCCACGGAGACGGCGGTCACGGTGAGGCGGCGCGCCAGGGGGCTGGTCATCGGTGGGGGTTCCTCTCACGTCACGTACGCGGTGCCGGATGGCAGGTGCATGATCTGTGGTGCGGATGGCGTGAGGGGAACCGTAGGGTTACCGAACGGTAGGTGGATAGGGGTCTGCGTCACATTCGAGGCCCCGCCGATGCGCGAAGCCGGTGACATGCCGCACAGGCGATTTATCCCTTACTAGACCCGATAGTGGGATCCGTCAGGCGAGTAAAGGGTGGGCAAAGGGCTCGTAGATCCTCGGTTTCCGTCGGAAACGGGCAGTTCACGACGGGGGATGCCGGGTAGGCGCGGGGGCTGTCAAGGAGATGGGTAGTTTTCGACTCATCTACTACCGGGCGCCGTAGATGCCCCGCTTTCGCCCGGCCGGGGCGATCGGTTACCAAGGGATGGCCGCCGCGACGAACGCCTGTCCGTCGAGCGGCTGATCTGTCCCCGACTTCACGAGGTCTCGATGTTCAAGCGCTTCACGTCCCGTGCCACCCGTACGTCCTCGCTCCGTACCCGCGCCGCCTTCCTGGCCGCCGGTGTCGCTGTCCCGGTCGTGCTGGGCGCCGGAGTCGCGAGCGCCGCTCCGTCGGCGGCCTCCTGGGTCGACCCGGTGAAGAAGTACTCGCTCTCCGCGGGCTTCAACCAGTCCGGCGCCCACTGGGTCGCCAAGCACAGCGGCCAGGACTTCGCGGTGGCCACCGGCACCGAGGTCTTCTCCGTGCACGGCGGCACCGTCGTCAAGGCCGGCCCCAACGGCGCCGGTGACGGTCCCGCGTACGGCAACGCCATCGTGATCAAGCACGAGAACGGCGTCTACTCCCAGTACGCGCACCTGTCCCGCGTCGACGTCAAGATCGGCCAGAAGGTGAAGACCGGCCAGCACATCGCCCTGTCCGGCTCCACCGGCAACTCCACGGGTCCCCACCTGCACTTCGAGATCCGTACCACCCCGAACTACGGCTCCGCCCTCAACCCGGTGCCCTTCCTGAAGGGCAAGGGCGTCCGCGTCTGAGCCGAGCGGGCCGAGCGGTCCGAATGAGCCGCTGACGGGCCCCGTGGGTCGAACGAGCCGTCCGAGTCGAACGAGTCGACGCGGGCGGCTCAGTCGTCGGTGTCGGCGTGGGCGTGGGCGTGCTCGTGGGCCTGGGTGACCAGGTCCAGGGCGACCTCCAGCACCGCCTGGCGGCGTTTCTCCACATCGCCCACCAGGTCCTGCATCACGAACATCCCGGCGTGCAGGGTGAACATCGCGCTGAGCGAGCGCACCTGGTCGACCAGCTCGGCGTCCGGGTCCATCAGTATCTCCCGCAGCCCGTGCATGCGGTCCTTGAAGGTCTCGCCGATGCGCAGCTCCCGCACCGTC
The DNA here is from genome assembly GCF_049222185.1 of Streptomyces sp. LaBMicrA B280. Lineage (NCBI taxonomy): Bacteria > Bacillati > Actinomycetota > Actinomycetes > Kitasatosporales > Streptomycetaceae > Streptomyces > Streptomyces sp. LaBMicrA B280. The sequence continues at coordinate 62,322 of NZ_JBMJCT010000025.1, forward strand.
GCCTGGTTCTCCTGCATGAAGCGGAAGAGCGGCTCCGCGTTCGAGAGCGCCTCGCTGTAGCGCCGGAGGATCTCCTGCTTCGTCTCCAGGGTGTGCGGCTGGCCGCGACCCCACTCGATCAGGTCGGCGATCGGCTGCGTCAGGTCCTCGAAGAGGCTGACGATGATCTCTTCCTTGGTCTTGAAGTGGTAGTACAGGGCCGCCTTGGTGACGTCGAGACGCTCGGCGATCTCGCGCAGCGAGGTCTTCTCGTAGCCCTGCTCGGCGAAGAGTTCGAGCGCGACGTCCTGGATGCGCTGGCGGGTGTTGCCGCGGCGCTGTTGCTTGGTGCCGTCCATGGTGACGCCCATCCTCGTACTCCTCGCGCTCCTGCGGAAACTTACTTGACGCCCGGCTAGTTTGCCGTCTACTTTACGCAGTGTACTAACTAGCCGGGCGGCAAGTAAGTAGTCGCCGAGGGGGAGTAGGGAAGAGATGGCGGACACGGTGGAGAGCCCCCAGGAGGGCAAGAAACAACGGAGCGTGCGCGTCGTACTGCTCGCGCTCATGATCGCGATGATGCTCGCGATGCTCGACAACATGATCGTGGGCACCGCGATGCCCACCATCGTCGGCGAGCTGGGCGGCCTGGAGCACCTGTCCTGGGTGGTCACCGGCTACACCCTGGCCACCGCGGCCTCCACCCCGATCTGGGGCAAGCTCGGTGACATGTACGGGCGCAAGGGCGCCTTCCTCAGCTCGATCGTGATCTTCCTGATCGGCTCCGCGCTCAGCGGCATGGCCCAGAACATGGGCGAGCTGATCGGCTTCCGCGCCATCCAGGGCCTCGGCGCCGGTGGTCTGATGGTCGGCGTCATGGCGATCATCGGTGACCTCGTGCCGCCGCGGGAGCGGGGCAAGTACCAGGGCATGATGGCCGCCGTGATGGCGCTGGCGATGATCGGCGGCCCGCTGGTCGGCGGCACCATCACCGACAACTGGGGCTGGCGCTGGTCCTTCTACATCAACCTGCCGCTCGGCGCGGTCGCGCTGGTCCTGGTCAGCGCGGTGCTGCACCTGCCGCGCAAGCGGGCCAAGGCGGGCATCGACTACCTCGGTGTCGCGCTGCTGACCATCGGCATCACCTCGATCGTGCTGGTCACCACCTGGGGCGGCAGCGAGTACGCGTGGACGTCCGCGCGGATCATGGAGCTCATAGCCATCGGCGTGGTGGCGCTGGCCGGGTTCGTGTTCTGGCAGACGAAGGCCGCCGACCCGGTGCTGCCGCTGCACATCTTCCGCAACCGCAACTTCACCCTGATGTCCGTGATCGGCTTCATCACCGGCTTCGTGATGTTCGGCGCGACGCTGTTCCTGCCGCTGTACCAGCAGGCGGTGCAGGGCGCCTCGGCGACCAACTCCGGTCTGCTGCTGCTGCCGATGCTCGGCGCGATGCTGGTGACGTCGATGGTCGCCGGGCGGGTCACCACCAACACCGGCCGCTACAAGGTGTTCCCGATCGTCGGCGGCGCGCTGATGATCACGGGCCTGTACCTGCTGTCGCTGATGGACACCGGCACCAGCCGCTTCACCTCCGGCGTCTACATGGCCGTCCTCGGCCTCGGCATGGGCTGCCTGATGCAGATCACCATGCTGGTGGCGCAGAACAGCGTGGAGATGAAGGACATGGGCGTCGCGTCCTCGTCCACGACGCTGTTCCGTACGCTCGGCTCCTCGTTCGGTGTCGCCATCATGGGCGCGCTGTTCAACAACAAGGTCAAGGACGTCATGGCCGAGCGGGCGGGCTCGCTGGGCAAGGGCATCACCGAGCAGTCCGCCCAGCTGGACGCCAAGAGCCTGGCGAAGCTGCCCCCGCTGGCCCGCGAGGCCTACCAGCACGCGGTCTCCGCCGGTACGCACTCCGCGTTCCTCCTGGGCGCCGTGATCGCCGTCCTGGTGCTCGTCGGCGCGCTCTTCGTCAAGGAGGTCCCGCTGCGGGGCGGCCCGCAGGCGGCGAAGCCCGAGGAGCAGGTCGCTCCGCTGGTCGAGGCGGTCTGACCTAGGCCCCGTAAGCCGAAGGCCCCCGGCGGGTGTCCGCCCCGGGGGCCTTCGTCATGTTCGGGGGCGTCCAGGAGGTGGTGCGCGCCCCGGCCGAATTCAGCCCGCTCCCCCCGACAGCGGCAGCATCGGATAGCTTCCCGTGTTCGTCGGCGCGTGCTCCGGCAGCCACAGGACGGCCACCGCGCCCTCCGCCGGGAGTTCCGGGGGAAGGCCCGCGGGGCGGATGTTGCGGAAGGTGAGACGGGCGCCGAGGACCCGGGCCTGGCCTGCGGCGATGGTCAGACCGAGGCCGTGGCCCTGCCCCGCGCGGTCCATGCTGCCGGTACGGAAGCGGCTCGGGCCCTCCGCGAGGAGCGCCTCGGGGAAGCCGGGACCGTGGTCGCGGACCCGGATCACCCGGCCCTCGACGCTCACCTCGATCGGCGGCCGCCCGTGCCGCGCGGCATTGGCGAGCAGGTTGAACAGCACGCGTTCCAGGCGGCGCGGGTCGGTCGTCACCTCCGACTCGTGGACGACCCGTACGACGATGTCGGGATCCTTCGCCGCAACCCGCCGCGCGACGAACTCGCCCAGCAGGATGTCCTGGAGCTCGGCACGCTCCGAGGCGCTGTCCAGACGGGCCACCTCCAGCACGTCCTCCACCAGCGTGCGCATCGCCTTGGCCCGGTCGAGCACCAGCTCGGTGGGCCGGCCCGGCGGCAGCAGCTCGGCGGCCGTCAGCAGCCCCGTCACCGGGGTGCGCAGCTCGTGCGCGATGTCCGCGGTGACCCGCCGCTCGGCCTCCAGGCGCTGCCGCAGCGCGTCCGCCATCGCGTCCACCGACCGCGCGAGATCGTCGGTCTCGTCCCGTACGACCCCGCCGATGGACTCCCGCACCCGTACCTCGGTCTCGCCCCGCGCGACCTGGTTCGCCGCGGCCGCGGCCTTGCGCAGCCGCCCGGACAGCTGCCCGCCGATCAGCACGCCGAGCGCGCTGCCGCCGAGCACGACCGCGATGGACCCGATGACCAGGGCCTGGTCCAGGTCCTTCATCACGTCCATGGAACGGTCCGGGAAGTGGCTGTGCAGCGACAGCACATGCCCGTCCTTGGCCGGTACCGCCGCCCAGATGTCCGGCGGCCCCGAGCCCCGGTCGGACACATCGGTGGCCCGGCGCCCGGCCATCACCTTCTCGCGCAGCGCGGGCGGCATCCCCGGATCGTCGATCTTTATGTTCGGGAAGTTCGTCCGTCCGGACAACTCGTAGTTGCGCTGCGCCAGTTGGACCCGGTCATTGGCCAGGTCGCGCGCGTTGTCCAGCATCGAGACCCGGGCCGCGCTGTGCACGACCAGGCTCAACGCGATCGCCACGAGACCGGCGACCAGCGCGATCGCCGCAGTGAGCTTCCACCGGATGCCGGTGTGCAGGCCCACGCGCTCCATGCGCCGGACCGGATGGCGCCAAAACCCCCGCATGTCGCTCCGTTCAGGCCTTCAGCTTGTAGCCGAAGCCGCGGACCGTCTCGATCCGGTCCTGGCCGATCTTCTGCCGCAGCCGCTGCACATGGACGTCGACCACGCGGGTGTCCCCGCCCCAGCCGTAGTCCCAGACCCGCTCCAGGAGCTTGTCGCGGGAGAGCACGGTGCCGGGCGCGGAGGAGAACTCCAGCAGCAGCCGCATCTCGGTCGGGGTGAGCGCCACCGGCCGGCCGTCCCGCAGCACCTCCATGCCGTCGGTGTCGATCCGCAGATCGCCGAAGGTCAGCGTGCCGCCCTGCATCGCGGACGCGGGCTCCTCCGGGTGCGCGGAGCCGCCGGCGTGCCCGAAGCGGCGCAGCACCGCCCGGATCCGGGCGACCAGTACGGCGCCGTCGAACGGCTTGGTCACATAGTCGTCCGCGCCCGCCTCCAGGCCGAGCACGACATCGATGGAGTCGGCGCGCGCCGACAGCATGATCACCGGCACCGTCGACTCGTCCCGGATCCGGCGGCACAGGCTGACCCCGTCGAGACCCGGCACCATCACGTCGAGCAGGGCGATGTCGGGACGGTTCGCCCGGAACGCCTCCAGGCCCGAGAGCCCGTCGGGCATGGCGGTGACCGCGAAGCCGTCCCGCTCCAGGGCGAGCTGTGTGGCCTCGCGGATGACGTCGTCGTCCTCGACGAACAGAACGTGGGTCTGGTCTGCCATCCCGGTGCTCTCTGTCCTCGTGAAGTGCTGGTGGTCCGGTCGAAAGGGCGGTTCAGCTGTCCGGCACGGGCGTCGGGACCTGCCCGGCCGACTTGCTGTACTCGTTGCGCACGCTCTTGCCCGGTGTGAACCGTCCCGCCTTCCAGCCGTACGGCGTCACGATCTCACCGGACGGGCTGGAGATGGGATCGCCCTTCTCGTAATACTGCCTGGTCACCGACAGTCGGCCCTGATCGATCTCGGCGTAGACCGGCGACTCCTCGGTCCGGAACACGTTCTTGAAGGTGCCGGAATCGTCCCGGTACACGTACGAGCCGATCCCGACCGCGTCCGCGCACGTCAGCACGTTGATCACGACGTCGTCCACCGGGGACCCGGTCAGATCACCGTACGAGATGTCCACCGGGTACTCATTGCCGCTGCACGGCTTCAGCTCCCGCTTGACGGCGGCGGACACCGCCGGATCGTGCTTGAGCAGCTGTACGGCGTCCACCTTCCGGTACTTGTCCGGATCGTTCGGCGAGGGCGACGGCGAGGCCACGGCGCCGGCCCCGGCCACCGCCGAGGCGTGTGCCGGGCCCTCGTCCCGGGCACCCAGGCCGCCCGTGCCGCACGCACCGACGAAAAGGGCGAGGGCGGTGACCGAGGCCACCGCCGCGATCACCGCCAACCAATTCCCACGGGCCGGTTCCGGCCCGGGCCCTGTCAGGCCGCGCAACGCTCCCGCTCCTCACGCTCCAGCGCCCGTGCGTCCAGGTCGCGGGCCTCCAGCTCCTCACGGAGCCGGGCGAGCGCCCGGTGCAGCGTGCTCTTGACCGTACCGGCCGACATGCCCAGGGCCGCGGCCGTCTCCTCGGTCGACATCTGCTCCCAGTGTCGCAGCACCACGACGCTGCGCTGCTTGGGTGCGAGAACTTTCAGAATGTCCATCAGCAGGGCACGGTCGGCGTGCTGCTCGGTGGAGTCCTCCACGCAGGCGTCCGGCAGCTGCTCGGTGGGGACCTCCTCCAGCTTGCGGGCCCGCCACCACTCGGTCCGGGTGTTGATCATGACCCGGCGCAGATAGGCGTCCGCGAGCCGCTTGTCGGCGATGCCGTCCCAGCGGCCGTACGTCCGCACCAGCGCGGTCTGGAGCAGGTCCTGCGCGTCCACGGGGTCCGGGACCAGCCGGCGCGCACTGCGCAGCAGCGCGTCCTGTCGTGTGCGGACGTACTCCTCAAATGCGAGCACCTCGCCCTGCGCCATGTTCAACCGCCTCCGTTCCCCGTGTGCTTCGGCCCCCGGCCGAAGTCCCGCCGTCCTGCCGGCCCGTGGTCTGTCGGGCACGAGAATGAAGGTAGGCAGTCGTTGTCACGAGGCTGTGCGGACCAGCCTTCGGCTAGCAATCGGCTATCCGTCGGTTGTGTAACGGCCACAGGAAGGGGGTAAAGAGGGCGGTGCTTATGTCCAGTTATGAGGCTTTTGCTGTACCTCGGTTGGGCGAGGCGGCCCGTAACAGTGGCGATAACGCTGTGATCTGACCATGCGTCAGGTGAGCGGCAGCCGATACAGGCCGCCGGGCAGCGGCTCCACCAGTCCGTCGGTGACCAGTCCGTCCAGCGCGCGGGCCCGCTGCACCGGCTCGTGCCACACCCGGTCGAGCCGCGCCTGCGGCACCGGGGTGTGCGCCTCCCGCAGCACGGCGAGCAGCTTGCCGCGCACCTGGCGGTCCGTACCGGCGTACGTCTGCCCGCGCCGCGGCGGCCCCTGGTGCTCCGGCTTGCCCGCCTGCCGCCAGGCGCACTGCGCGGCGATCGGGCAGCGCGCACACCCCTCGTTCTTCGCGGTGCACACCAGCGCGCCCAGCTCCATGGAGGCGGCGGCCCAGCGCGCGGCCGTGCCCTCGTCCTCGGGCAGCAGCTCCCGGGCGAGGCGCCGCTCGGCCGCGGTCGTCGCGTTCGGCGGGTACTGCACCCCCGTCACCGCGCGCGCCAGCACCCGTCGCACATTCGTGTCCAGCACCGGGTGCCGCTGCCCGTAGGCGAACGAGGCCACCGCGGCGGCTGTGTACTCGCCGATGCCGGGCAGCGCGAGCAGCTGCGCGTGTTCCGTCGGTACGTCACCGCCGTGCCGTTCCGTTATGGCGACCGCGGCGCCGTGCAGCCGCAGCGCGCGGCGCGGATAGCCGAGCCGGCCCCAGGCGCGCACCGCCTCGCCGGGCGCCTCCTTCGCCAGGTCGGCGGGGCGCGGCCAGCGGGCCAGCCACTGCTCGTAGACGGGCAGCACCCGGTTGACCGGGGTCTGCTGAAGCATGAACTCGCTGACCATCACGCCCCACGCGCCCGCCTCCGGGCGGCGCCAGGGGAGGTCGCGGGCATGGGCGTCGAACCAGGCGATCACGGGGGCGTGGATTTTCTCGGTCATGGCCTTCCGATCCTGCCACGCCGCGCGGGGTGGCGCGGGTGACGAGGCCGTCACTCAGCGTGCCGGTCACTGAAGAACCGTGCCTGCGACGGCAGTTACCGGAATGATGATCCGGAAAAGTTGGTGCGTGGACGGCGGGTGGCGCAAGGCCGCGCGCCGAACTCTCGTAGAGTTCGGGCGTGGGATCTCTGCGCAATCCGGTCGGGCCGCTTCCCTCCTCCATCTACTGGCGCAGGAGGGCCGTACTGCTGTCGGTGGTCGCCGTCTCGGCACTGCTGATCGCCTGGATCGTCGCGACGGGAGGCGGGGGCGGCGGCGGCAAGAAGGGCACCAGCGCGTCCGGCGGCAAGAACCCCACGAACACGATCACCCCGGGACCGTCCGGCTCGGGCCCCGCGTACAGCCAACACCCGGGCGGGCGGGACGAGTCGGGCGGGTCGGACGCGGGCTCCGGGTCCGGCGGTTCGGCGGGGTCCGCCGGGTCGGGTTCCGGTGGGTCGGGTTCCGGCGGTGACGGGGGCGGCGGCTCCGGATCGGGCGGCTCGGCGGGCTCCGGCGGCGGATCCGCCGCGGGTGGCGGGGCGGTCGCCGCGGGCGACGCGCTGCCCGGCTCCTCCGGGCTGGCGAACTGCACCTCCGGCGCGGTGTCGTTGGGCCTGCGCAGCCTGCACAACTCCTACTCGCCGGACCAGACACCGGCCTTTGAACTCACCGCGAAGAACACCTCGTCCGCCGACTGCAAGGTCGATCTCGGCCCGAAGAACGCGGTGTTGACGATCACCCCGGCGGACAGCGACAACGCCCTCTGGTCCTCCGCCGACTGCCCCAAGGGCGCGGGCGACCTGCTCTTCCGGGTACCGGCGGGCAAGGCCATCACATACACGGTCACATGGGACCGCCACCCGAGCGCCGCCCACTGCGCGACCCCGTCCGGCGCCGCGGCCAGGACGGGAACGTACCTGCTGGAGGCGAAGACACCGGGGTACGGGAAGCTACAGGCGTCGTTCGTGCTGTCGGCGGACTAGTACTTCCCGGAGCCGTCGGCCCTGAAGATCAGACGTACCGCTCGAAGATCAGACGTACCGCTCCAGGATGGAGGACTCGGCCAGCCGGGAGAGACCCTCGCGCACGCTCCGTGCCCGCGCCTCGCCCACGCCGTCCACCGCCTGGAGGTCGTCCACACTCGCGGCCAGCAGCTTCTGCAGCCCGCCGAAGTGCTCCACCAGCCGGTCGATGATCGCCCCCGGCAGCCGCGGCACCTTGGCCAGCAGACGGAAGCCGCGCGGGGACACCGCGGAGTCCAGGGTCTCGGGCGAACCGGTGTAGCCCAGCGCCCGCGCCACCGTGCCGACCTCGATCAGCTCGGACTGGGTGAGCGCGTTCAGCTCGGCCAGGGCCTCCTCCACCGTGCGGGAGCGCTTGGCCGTCGGCTCGGGCACATAGTCCCGTACGACCAGCTCCCGGTCCGGCTCGACCCCCGCGATCAGCTCCTCCAGCTGGAGGGCGAGCAGACGGCCGTCGGTGCCCAGCTCCACCACGTATTCGGCGATCTCGGTGGCGATCCGGCGCACCATCTCCAGACGCTGCGCGACGGCGGACACGTCCCGCACCGTCACCAGGTCCTCGATCTCCAGCGCCGACAGGGTGCCCGCCACCTCGTCCAGGCGGAGCTTGTACCGCTCCAGGGTGGCCAGCGCCTGGTTCGCGCGGGAGAGGATCGCCGCCGAGTCCTCCAGGACACGGCGCTGACCGTCGACGTAGAGCGCGATCAGCCGCATCGACTGGGAGACGGAGACGACGGGGAAGCCGACCTGCTTGCTCACCCGGTCCGCCGTGCGGTGCCGGGTGCCCGTCTCCTCGGTGGGGATGGTCGGGTCCGGGACCAGCTGGACGCCCGCGCGCAGGATCTTCGAGAGGTCCGAGGACAGCACGATGCCGCCGTCCAGCTTGCACAGCTCCCGCAGCCGGGTCGCGGCGAACTCCACGTCCAGCACGAAACCGCCCGTGCACATCGCCTCGACGGTCTTGTCGGAGCCGAGCACGATCAGGCCGCCGGTGTTGCCGCGCAGGATGCGCTCCAGGCCGTCACGCATGGCCGTACCGGGTGCCACGGCGCTCAGGGCGGCGCGCATCAGGCCATCGGAACCGGCACTCCCACCGGACTTTCCGGGAGCTGCTGCCCGGTCGTTGGCTGCCACTGCACTCCTCCGGTCGGGGGTTCTCAAGCGCACCCGTGCCCGCACTCGGTTCGTACGGACGGGCGAGACCTGGGCAAAGTCTACCGGCGCTCCTCCGGCTCCCGTGGGGCCTCTCGGCGACGGGAGCGGGGCAGGACCCGCAGCGCATCCCCCATGTCCGCGACTTCCAGCACCTTCATCCCCGGCGGGGTCTTCCCCGGATCGCCCGGGACCAGCGCATGCGTGAAGCCGAGCCGGTGCGCCTCGGCGAGCCTGCGCTGCACGCCCGTGACCCGTCTCACCTCGCCGGCGAGACCCACCTCGCCGATGGCCACCAGGTTCTTCGGCAGCGGGGTGTCGCTCGCGGCGGAGGCCAGCGCGAGGGCGATGGCCAGGTCGGCGGCGGGCTCGGACAGCTTCACACCGCCGACCGTGGCCGAGTAGATGTCCCGCTTGCCGAGCGCGCTGATCCGGCCGCGCTGTTCGAGCACGGCCAGCATCATCGACACCCGGGAGGTCTCCAGGCCCGATGTCGTACGCCGGGGGGAGGGGATCTGGGAGTCCACGGTCAGCGCCTGCACCTCCGCCACCAGCGGGCGGCGGCCCTCCAGGGTCACGGTCAGACAGGTGCCGGGCACCGGTTCGTCGCGCCGGGTCAGGAAGAGGCCGCTGGGGTCGGCGAGGCCGGTGATCCCCTCGTCGTGCAGCTCGAAGCAGCCGACCTCGTCGGTCGCGCCGTACCGGTTCTTCACGCCGCGGACCAGGCGGAGCCGGGCGTGCCGGTCGCCCTCGAAGTGCAGCACCACATCCACCAGGTGCTCCAGCAGGCGGGGGCCCGCGATCGCGCCGTCCTTGGTGACATGGCCGACCAGCAGCGTGGACATGCCGCGATCCTTGGAGGCCCGGATCAGGGCCCCGGCGACCTCGCGGACCTGGGCCATGCCGCCGGGCGCGCCGTCGATCTCCGGGGAGGCGACCGTCTGCACCGAGTCGAGGATCAGCAGGGACGGCTTGACCTCGTCCAGGTGTCCGAGGACGGCGGAGAGGTCGGTCTCGGCGGCCAGATACAGCTGGTCGTGCAGCGCGTTGATGCGGTCGGCGCGCAGCCGCACCTGGCTCGCCGACTCCTCGCCGGTGACATAGAGGGTGCGGTGCTCCTCGCTCGCCGCCTTGGCCGCCACGTCCAGCAGCAGGGTGGACTTGCCGACGCCCGGCTCGCCCGCCAGCAGCACCACCGCGCCCGGCACGAGCCCGCCGCCGAGCACCCGGTCCAGCTCGGGCACCCCGGTGGAGCGGGCGGTGGCCTGGCGGCCGTCGACCTGGCCGATCGGCAGCGCGGAGGTGACGACCCGGCCGGGCGCCGTGGTGCGGACCGCGGGCGCGCCGTACTCCTCGACGGTGCCCCACGCCTGGCACTCGGGGCAGCGGCCGAGCCACTTGGCCGTCTGCCAGCCGCACTCGGTGCAGCGGTAGGACGGACGGTCCTTGGTGGTCTTGGTACGGGCAGCCATGCGGAAACCGTAGCCCGCGGCACTGACAACGGGACCGGGGGCCGCCAACTGGGTGGCCGGGTATCGGCCGTCGGCCCGCGGAATCCGGCCCCGGAACAAAGGGTTCCTGTCCCCTTATGAGGGATCGTTTCACCCGTACGGATTAAAAGTGCTCAAGGCTCCAGAAGGGGCGCTCCGCCGACGCCTACGGTCGCACGGGTGATGAGCAGCAGCCCGGAGACCACCACCCGCACCACCGGCGCGCACCGGGCGCACGGCACGGCGCGCGAAGCACGAGAGGCGCGCGAGGGGCGTGAACCGCGCGAGGGTGCGCGGGTGCCTGGTGTGTTTGAGTCACATGAGGCGTGTGAGGCGCATGAGGCGCGAGACGTCCGTGAGGCGCGAGACGTCCGTGAGGCGCGGGATGCGCGTGAGGCGCGGGACCGTGCCGCCGCGCGGACCATCGCCGGGCGGGCGTCGACGCGCTACGAGCCGTACCTGGACGGCCTGTTCACCTACTGCCTGTCCATCCTGTGCGACCACGACACGGCCACCGACGCGCTCGGCGACGCCCTCGCCCTGGCCGAGCGGCGGGCGCACCGCGGGCCGGGGACCGGCGGCGAGCACAGGGCCTGGCTGTACGCGCTGGCCCGGTGGGCGTGTCTGCGCAAGCTGGCCGAGGCGAAGCGGAACCGCCAGGCCACGCATGCGGCGGGCCGTACCGACAAAGTCGCGGCGAACAGCGGAAGAGGCGGCAGGGGAACCGGCCCCGAGGCGCCCGACGCGGCCCTCCCCGCGGAGCTCCAGGAGCGCCGGCACCGCGAACTGACCCTGCTCGCCTGGCCGGAGGCGGCCGGCACCACGCCCGAGCAGCGCGAGGCCCTGGAGCTCGCCGTCCGCCACCACCTGACCGCGCCCGAGGTCGCCGCCGTCCTCGGCATGGCACCGGCGGCCGCCCGCGATCTGCTCGCCACGGCCGCCTGCGAGGTCGAGCGGACCCGGGCCGCGCTCGCCGTGGTCGAGTCCGGCGGCTGTCCGAGCGTCGCCCATCTCACCGGCGACAGCAGGCTGATCCTCAGCACCGCGCTCCGCCGCGAGCTGGTACGGCATGTCGACGACTGCCCGCGCTGCCGCCGCAGTGCCGAACGCGCGGCCCCCGGCCGCTGGCCCGGCACCACGGTCACCCCCGCCGAGCTGCCCGTCCTGGAGGCGCCCCGCGCGGCCCTCGCACCGCGCTCCCGGGCGAAGGTCGCGGACGCGCCCCGCTTCGACCGGCGGGGCTTCCCGATGGACCCCAGGGACCGCGCGGCCCGCCGCGACCGGCTGCGGTCCCGCGCGGTGACGACGACGGTGGTGGCGACGGTGGTGGCGGCGCCGGTGCTGGCCCTGTGGGCGGCGTACCGGGGCGCGCCGACGGGGGAGCCGGACGAGACCTCCACGGGCTTCTCCGCGCCGGCCTTCTGCACGGCCGCCTCGTTCAGCGCCCAGTCGGTGTGCACGATGTCCCCGTTGCGGTGCACCACCACATCGACGGTCATCCGCTCCTCGACCTCCGGACGCGATCGGCGGGGACGGCACGGGCGGGGGGTACGAGAACGCGGGCAACGCGAGCGTGCAGCCGGGCGCGGGGAAGGACGGCGGGCCGGATGTCTCGGTGGAGGTGATGAGCGTCGCGCCCGGGACGGCGGACGGCTCGGCCGGGAGTCTGTCGGTGACCGCGGCGAACGACGGCGACACCACGCTGATCACTCTGACCGCGACGGGTCAGGACCCGGTCCGCTGGTCCGCCGTGACCGGCTCCGCGTGGCTGTACCTGAGCCAGTCCGCCGGCACGCTGGCCTCCGGCGAGAGCGTGACGCTGAAGGCGTACGTCGACCATCTCCACGAACCCAGGGGCGCCTGGCAGGCCCGGATCTCCATCGCCCCCGCGGGCACCGTGGTCACCATCACCGGCTCCGGCCCCCTCCCCACCCACCCGACCCCACCGCCGCCGCCCCCCACCCCGACCTCCCCACCAACCTCTCCTCCCCCCACCCAACCAACCTCTTCCCCCACCCCGACCGACCCCCCGCCGTCCCCTTCCCCCACCCCGACGCCATCCGAGACGACCAGCGACACACCGACTCCGTCGGGGAGCTAGGACGCCGCTCCGGCCGAGGTGAGGGGCCTTCGGTGAATTCCATCGGCCTCTGAAGCCGGGTGGGCGGGAGAGGGCGCCGGGTGGGTGCTGTAGGTGCGGCGGGGTCGGTTCTTGATCGCCGTGATTCGACGGGGGCCCCTCCCGGGGCCGTCGGCGCGCCGAGTCGGCCGGGGAGTGTCACGGCGCGGGACCATGCTGGTGTGGTGGGAGCGGCGGCTGGTCGCCGTGTTCCGGTCATCAGCCTGCCGAGTCGGCTGGGTGGATCAGGGAGCGCGGGGTTACGGGGTGGGCGTGCGGCTCCACGCCGAACCGCTCACTCGGGGCGGGGCTCCGTCCGCCCGCGTAGCGGGATCCGTTTGCGGTTGCCGTGTTCCGGCCGGGGGTGGGGTTCCGGCCCGGGATGAGGGCCGCGGGGGCCCGGCAGCCCGACCGAGACGGGTGGGTGGGTGGGAAAGGCGGGGCCTGCACGCCGTCCGGCTGTTCGGCCGGGGACGGGGAAGGGCGGGGCGTACACCCCGCCCACCCCGCCCTGCTGTCCAGTCCGTCGCAGGCAGCGCAGGCAGCGCAGGCAGCGCAGGCAGCGCAGGCAGCGTCGTCAGGGGGTCGGGTCGGCCGGGTGGGGGGCCAGGAGGGGGAGTTGGGCGGAGAGGCGCTGCTCGCAGAGTTCGGCCAGCCGGTCGTAGCCCTCCTTGCCCATCAGCTCCGTCAGCTCCGCGCGGTAGGACACGTACACCGGCTCCCCCGCACCGTGCGCCGACGTGGCCGACGTGCACCACCAGTGCAGATCGTGCCCGCCAGGACCCCAGCCCCTGCGGTCGTACTCGCCGATGGAGATCTGCAGCACCCGTGTGTCGTCGGGCCGGTCGATCCACTCGTACGTCCGCCGGACCGGCAGCTGCCAGCACACGTCCGGCTTGGTCTCCAGCGGCTCCCGGCCCTCCTTCAGCGCCAGGATGTGCAGCGAGCACCCCGCGCCGCCCGCGAACCCGGGCCGGTTCTGGAAGATGCAGGACCCCTGGAAGGGCCGCGTCTGCCGGGACCCCTCCTCGTCCTCCGAGATCCAGCCGTCCTTCGTGCCCTCGGCATGGTGCTGCCAGATCTCCGGCGTGAGCCGCGCCACGTGCTCGGCGACCCGCTTCTCGTCGTCCTCGTCGGAGAAGTGCGCCCCCAGCGTGCAGCACCCATCGTCCGCGCGCCCCGCCTTGATGCCCTGGCAGCCGCTGCCGAAGACGCAGCTCCAGCGCGAGGTCAGCCACGTCAGATCGCAGCGGAAGACCTGTTCGTCGTCCGCCGGGTCCGGAAACTCCACCCACGCGCGCGCGAAGTCGAGCCCCTTCTCGTCGCTCATCTTCGCCCCCTTGGCAGCTTTGGCGGCCTTGCGAGCCTTGTCCGTCTTATCGGCTTTCGCGGACTTCGCCTTTTTCGTCTTTGGCACCCGTCCAGGGTAAGTGTCCCGCCCCCGGTCCGGGGACCGTGGAGCCGCGTTCTGGCAGTAGCGTTCCGTATATGAGACTCGGTGTCCTGGACGTGGGTTCGAACACGGTGCATCTGCTGGTGGTGGACGCCCACCCCGGCGCCCGCCCGCTGCCCGCGCATTCGCACAAGGCCGACCTTCGGCTCGCCCAACTCCTCGACGACAGCGGTGCCATCGGCGACGACGGCATCGAGAAGCTCGTCGACGTCGTACGGGACGCGCTCCAGGCCGCCGAGGACAAGGGCGTCGAGGACCTGCTCCCCTTCGCCACCTCCGCCGTCCGCGAGGCGAGCAACGCCGACGAGGTCCTCGCCCGCGTCGCCGACGAGACCGGCGTACGACTCCAGGTCCTCTCCGGCGCCGAGGAGGCCCGCCTCACCTTCCTCGCCGTACGCCGCTGGTTCGGCTGGTCCGCCGGGAAGCTGCTGGTCCTGGACATCGGCGGCGGCTCCCTGGAGATCGCCTTCGGCATCGACGAGGAGCCGGACGCCGCCGCCTCCCTCCCGCTCGGCGCGGGCCGCCTCACCGCCGGCTGGCTGCCCGGCGACCCGCCCGCCCCGGACGACGTACGCGCTCTGCGCCGCCATGTCCGCGCGGAGATCGCCCGCACGGTCGGCGAGTTCGCCCGCTTCGGCGCCCCCGACCATGTCGTCGCCACCTCCAAGACCTTCAAGCAGCTGGCCCGCATCGCCGGTGCCGCCCGCAGCGCCGACGGCCTCTACGTCCAGCGCGAGCTCAAACGCGAATCCCTGGAGGCATGGGTCCCCCGCCTGTCCGGCATGACCGTCGACCAGCGCGCCGAACTGCCGGGCGTCTCCGACGGCAGGGCGGGCCAGCTCCTCGCGGGCGCCCTGGTCGCCGAGGGCGCGATGGACCTCTTCGGCGTGGAGAGCCTGGAGATATGCCCGTGGGCGCTGCGGGAGGGCGTGATCCTGCGCCGGCTCGATCACATGGGCTCCGCTTGAGCACCCCGCACCCGCCCGATGGCTTGGCTCACACCGGCGAACAGCACCCGACACGCGCGCCTTCCTACCCCTTAGGGTGTCGGCGTGGCTGAACCAAGGGACGTTCCCGTAGCGCTGTCGACAGCCTCCGTATACCCGGAGTCCACGGCGACGGCCTTCGAGATCGCCGCGCGCCTCGGCTACGACGGCGTCGAGGTCATGGTCTGGACCGACCCCGTCAGCCAGGACATCGACGCGCTGCGCCGCCTCTCGGACCACCACCGCGTCCCGATCCTCGCCGTGCACGCCCCGTGCCTGCTGATCACGCAGCGCGTCTGGTCCACCGACCCGTGGACCAAGCTGCGCCGCGCCCAGGCCGCCGCCGAGAAGCTGGGCGCCTCCACCGTCGTCGTGCACCCGCCGTTCCGGTGGCAGCGGCAGTACGCCCGGGACTTCGTCGCGGGCGTCTGGCGGATGGCGGACGAGACGGACGTACGGTTCGCGGTCGAGAACATGTACCCCTGGCGCTACCGCGACCGCGAGATGCTCGCCTACGCCCCCGCCTGGGACGTCACTCACGACGACTACCGGCACTTCACGATCGATCTCAGCCATACGTCGACGGCCCGTACCGACGCCCTGGAGATGGTCGGCCGCATGGGCGACCGGCTCGGGCATGTCCACCTCGCCGACGGGCGCGGCTCGGCCAAGGACGAGCACCTGGTGCCGGGGCGCGGCGACCAGCCCTGCGCCGAGCTGCTGGAACACCTGACCGTCTCCGGTTTCGGCGGCCATGTCGTCATCGAGGTCAACACCCGGCGGGCGATGTCCGGCGCCGAGCGCGAGGCCGACCTCGCCGAGGCCCTCGCCTTCACCCGCAAGCACCTGTCCGCCGCCGTCCGCCTCCCCCGACGATGACCGAGCCCACCGCGTCCGCCGAGCCGCCCTCCGACCCCACCGCGTCCTCCGAGTCGCCCCCCGAGCCCCCCGCCCGCCGCCGCGGCCGCCCCTCCCGTGCCGAGTCCGCCGGTACCCGGGACCGCATCCTCGCCGCGGCCCGCGAGGAGTTCTCCGCGCGCGGGTACGACAAGACGTCCGTGCGCCAGATCGCCAAGGCGGCCGGTGTGGACTCCGCGCTGGTCCACCACTACTTCGGCACCAAGGAACAGGTCTTCGCGGCGGCCGTGGAGGTCGCCTTCGCCCCCGCCCTCGCCGCCCCCGACACCCTCGCCGAGGGTCCGCCGGACGGCGTGGGGGAGCGGCTGGCCCGCTTCGTCCTCGGCGTCTGGGAGAACCCCACGACCCGGGCGCCGCTGCTCGCGATCCTGCGCTCGGCCGTCACCGACGACACCGCCGCCGCCGTCTTCCGCCGCCTGGTCGCCGCCCAGCTGGTGCGCCGGGTCGCGGCCCGGCTGGACCTGCCGGACGCCGAGCTGCGCGCCGAGCTGGCCGCCGCGCAGCTGGTCGGCACGGCCATGCTGCGCTACGTCCTCAAGCTGGAACCGCTCGCCTCGGCGGACGTGGAGGAGATCATCGCGCGCGTGGCACCCGTCGTACAGAAGCACCTCACCCAGGCGTGACCGAGGCCGCCGGTGAAATGCCCGTCCCGCATTCCGGACAAGCGTGTCCATTCCTTGGAGCGTCGGCGTAGGCTCGAAGAAAGCCAGAACTGTTCATCGAGGAGCGAGCGACGATGCCCGAGCTGAGGTCCCGCACAGTCACCCACGGCCGCAACATGGCGGGCGCCCGCGCCCTTATGCGTGCCTCCGGTGTACCCGGCGCGGACATCGGCCGTAAGCCGATCATCGCCGTCGCCAACTCCTTCACCGAGTTCGTGCCGGGCCACACCCACCTCCAGCCGGTCGGCCGGATCGTCAGCGAGGCGATCACCGAGGCGGGCGGCATCCCGCGCGAGTTCAACACCATCGCGGTGGACGACGGCATCGCCATGGGCCACGGCGGCATGCTCTACTCGCTGCCCTCCCGCGACCTGATCGCGGACTCCGTGGAGTACATGGTCGAGGCCCACTGCGCCGACGCCCTGGTCTGCATCTCCAACTGCGACAAGATCACCCCGGGCATGCTGATGGCCGCCCTGCGCCTGAACATCCCGACGGTCTTCGTCTCCGGCGGCCCCATGGAGGCCGGCCGCGCCACCCTGGTCGACGGCACCGTGCGCTCCCTCGACCTGATCGACGCCATCGCGGAAGCCGCCAACGACAAGGTCTCCGACGAGGACATCCTGCGCATCGAGGAGAACGCCTGCCCGACCTGCGGCAGCTGTTCCGGCATGTTCACCGCCAACTCGATGAACTGCCTGACCGAGGCCATCGGCCTCTCCCTGCCCGGCAACGGCTCTGTCCTCGCCACCCACACCGCGCGCAAGCAGCTCTACGTCGACGCCGCCCGCACCGTCATGGACGTCACCCGGCGCTACTACGAGCAGGACGACGAGACCGTCCTGCCCCGCAATGTCGCCACCTTCCAGGCGTTCGAGAACGCCATGGCCCTGGACATCGCGATGGGCGGCTCCACCAACACGATCCTGCACCTGCTGGCCGCCGCCCAGGAGGCGGGCGTCGCCTTCGGCCTGGAGGAGATCGACGCCGTCTCGCGCCGCGTCCCCTGCCTCGCCAAGGTCGCGCCGAACGTGGGCAAGAACCGTACGTACTACATGGAGGACGTGCACCGCGCCGGCGGCATCCCCGCCCTCCTCGGCGAACTGCACCGCGCGGGCCTGCTGAACGAGGACGTGCACGCCGTGCACAGCCCCTCCCTCGCCGACTGGCTCAAGACCTGGGACGTGCGCGGCGGCTCCCCGTCCCCCGAGGCCGTCGAGCTGTGGCACGCGGCGCCCGGCTGCGTCCGCTCCGCCGAGGCGTTCTCCCAGTCCGAGCGCTGGGAGTCCCTGGACGACGACGCCGAGAGCGGCTGCATCCGCTCCGCCGAGCACGCCTACTCCAAGGACGGCGGCCTCGCGGTGCTGCGCGGCAACCTGGCCGTCGACGGCTGCGTGGTCAAGACGGCCGGCGTGGACGAGTCGATCTGGACCTTCGAGGGCCCGGCCGTGGTCTGCGAGTCCCAGGAGGAGGCCGTCCAGCGGATCCTCACCCAGGAGGTCAAGGAGGGCGACGTCGTCGTCATCCGCTACGAGGGCCCCAAGGGCGGCCCCGGCATGCAGGAGATGCTCTACCCGACCTCGTACCTGAAGGGCCGCGGCCTCGGCAAGAGCTGCGCGCTGATCACCGACGGCCGCTTCTCCGGCGGCACCTCGGGCCTCTCCATCGGGCACGCCTCCCCGGAGGCGGCCTCGGGCGGCACCATCGCCCTGGTCGAGGACGGCGACCGGATCCGCATCGACATCCCGAACCGCTCCATCGAACTGCTGGTGGACGACGCCGAACTGGCCCGCCGCGAGCAGGCCCTGGACGGCGCCCACGCCCCGAAGAACCGCGACCGCAAGATCACCGCCGCGCTGCGCGCCTACGCCGCGATGGCGACCAGCGCGGACAAGGGCGCGGTGCGGGACGTGAGCAAGCTGGGCTGACCGCCGTCCTGCCGTCATGACGAAGGGGCCGCCCCCGCGGGGAGCGGCCCCTTCGCCGTACGCGCGGGATCGTTTCAGCAGCTCACCAGGCCGACGGGTCCCGCCCGTCGAGCGCGAACACCGATCCGTCGGGAGCGGAGCCGAACACCTGCGGCGCCACGAGCACCGGAGCGGCCCGCAGCGCCGCGATCCGTGCCGTGCCGTCCCCCGGCCGCGCCGGGGTCTGCCCCGCGAGCCGCCCGGCCCGCGCGTCCACGGCGAGCAGCCGCCCGTCACCGGCGGAGAAGTACAGGTACCGGTCCCCGGCGACCAGCGCCGAGCCCCGGCTCACCGAGGTCTCCAGGTGCCACAGCCGCTTCCCGGCCGCGGTGTCCACGGCGTCCAGGCCACCGTTGACGTCCAGCAGATAGACCACGCCCGCGCGCACGACGGCGTGCACGTCCGGCCGGGGCGCGGGCAGCGTCACCCGGCGCACGGCCCGGGTCGCGGCGTCGTAACGCACCACCGCGTCCGTGTCGCCGTAGACCGGGTCGGCGGACACGAGGAACACCGTGCCGTCCGTGGCCCCGACCGGCCGCAGCAGCCCGGTCAGCACGGTGTCCCAGCGCACCGCGCCGGTCCGCGGCTCGAACGCGAGGACCCGGGTGCTGCGCCCGTCGGCGGAGGCGGTCGAGGCGAGGGCGGCGCCGCTGCCCGGATACGTGTCGACGTTCGGCCGGCCGGATCCGGGCAGCCGGTGGCTCCAGCGGGTACGGCCCGACGCGCTGTCCACCGCCGTGACCGTGCCGTCGGCCGCGGTGATCAGCAGCGTCCCGTCCGTGTACTGCGCCCCGGCACCCGTGGGCAGGGCGTGCCGCCAGTGCGTACGGCCGGTGTCCGGGTCGAGGGCCACCACGTCCCCGGCCTCGTCGCGCACCTGCACCAGGCCGCCCGACACCGCGGGCGCCGCGCTCCAGCGCGCCCCCGTGAAGGGGTGCCGCCACAGCACCCGCCCACCGCGCGGATCGAGCGCGTACGCCTGCCCCGCCCCGGCGCACAGCACCTTGCCCGCCCCGAAGGCGCACCGGGGCGCGTCGCTCTGCCCGGCGACCGGCTTCGTACGCCACCCCGCGAACCCGACCGCCGTCGTGTGCGGATCCTTCGCCGCGGGGGTGTCGTCACCGAGCAGCCGCACACCGGCGAGGGCCCCGCCGACGACCAGCGCGAGCACCCCGGCCGCGACCGCGGCGAGGCGTCCCGGCCGTACGGCACGCCACCTCGACGGCGCCTTCCCGGCGCCCCCCGGGACCGCCGCCGCCACGTCCTTGCTCTCGGCACCCCCCGAACTCGCCTTCCGCTGTGCCGGTATGAACGCCTGGGTGTCGTACGACGCCGCCACCGACCGCAGTTGGCGCATCAGCTCGTCCGGTGTCGGCCGCTCGTCCGGGTCCTTGGCGAGGCAGCGCTCGATGAGCGGCGCGAGCCCCGCCGGCACCCCCGACAGATCGGGCTCGTCGTGGACGACCTGATAGGCGACGACGTACGGGCTGTCGGAGTCGAACGGCCCCCGCCCGGTCGCCGCGTGCACCAGCACCGAGCCCAGCGCGAAGATGTCCGCGGCGGGACCGACCTCGCGCGGCCGGCGGAACTGCTCCGGCGCCATGAACGGCGGCGTGCCGATCAACTTGCCCGTCTCCGTGCGCAGTTCGCTGTCCTTGGGCCGGGAGATGCCGAAGTCGATGACCTTCGGGCCGTCCTCGGCGAGCAGCACGTTGCTCGGCTTGAGATCCCGGTGCACCACGCCCACGCGGTGTATGTCGCGCAGCGCCTCCGCGAGCCCCGCCATCAGCCGCCGCAACTGCCCGGCGTCCAGCGGCCCGTGCTCCTTCACCTGCTCGGAGAGGGTCGGGCCGGGGATGTACAGGGTGGCCATCCAGGGGCGGGCGGCCTCCGGGTCGGCGTCCACCACGGGCGCGGTGAAGGCACCGCTGACCCGGCGCGCCGCGGCCACCTCCTGCCGGAACCGGCCCCGGAACTCCCGGTCCCGCGCGAACTCCGCGTGGACGACCTTCACGGCGAGGCGCAGCCCGGACGTGCTGCGGGCGAGGTGGACCACTCCCATGCCGCCGGAGCCCAGCCGGGACTCCAGGTGGTAGTGCCCGGCGTACTCGGGCATATCGGCTTCCGCGCCCGCTCCGGTGCTGCGCTGTGGCGTCATCGACTGGACCGCCCCCCGTGCTCCTCGTCCGCGCGCGACGCACGGAGCCTAGTCGATGGCTCGTACGAGACCGAGGCGGCTTGCTAACCTCCGTTCGCATTCGACGATCCCCGCCTTCCGGCGGGCTTCACGGGGGAGATTCCGCATGTCCGTCCGCTACTACTCCGTCGCCCCGGGCGTCCGCGTCAACGTCCGCAGCGGCCCCGGCACCAGCTACGGCATCACCCGCACCCTCCCCGAGGGCGCCAAGGTCCCGATCTACTGCCAGACCACGGGCACCAAGGTCGCCGGCACGTACGGCACCTCGGACATCTGGGACAACATCAGCGACGGCGAGTTCGTGGCGGACGCGTACGTCCACACGGGCAGCGACGGCTTCGTGGCGGACCGCTGCGGCTGAGGCCCTGATCCCGCCGTGCCCGTATCCGCGCCCGTCCCCGTATCCGTATCCGTGCCCGTATCCGTGTCCGTGTCCCGGCCCGAGCCCGGGCCCGCCGCCGTACCCGCCCGCGAGTCCGCCGCCCGGCGGCGCCATAATCGTCCCGTGAGCGACGAAACCGGCGCCCCGGGCGCCCCGGAGGAACCCGTGGGTGGGCCCCGGCCCGAGCCCCTGCGCTTTTTCGGCACGTCCTGGGTGCACCACGACGACGGCTACGCGGTCCGCCGCGCCGGTGTCGCCGCCGGTTCCCTCGTCGCCGCGATCGCCTCCGCCCTGGTGCTGCGCTTCGCCTACCAGGGCCTCCAGATCGCCGACTCCGGCGCCTTCGTGATCGTCCTGGTCGTCGCCATGTTCGCGATCTGCACCGCGCTCGC
Source organism: Streptomyces sp. LaBMicrA B280 (assembly GCF_049222185.1). NCBI lineage: Bacteria > Bacillati > Actinomycetota > Actinomycetes > Kitasatosporales > Streptomycetaceae > Streptomyces > Streptomyces sp. LaBMicrA B280. The sequence goes on from NZ_JBMJCT010000025.1 coordinate 83,717, forward strand.
CTTCGGCAACACCCTGGCCGGTTTCGGCAAGCGCCAGGACCCGCAGCGCCAGGCGTCCCTGCGCGGACTGCTCGCCATCGGGTTCGTCGGCACCCTCGCCGCCTACTTCGTCCGCTCCCTCACCGAGGCCCCGGGCGAGAAGCTGCACCGCGAGGAGTACGAGAAGGCCCGCGCCGAACACGCCGCCCGGACCACCCGCCGCTCGGGCAACCCCTCGAAGAAGAAGCGCCGCCGCTAGAACTCGGGCAAAGCCGCCGCCCTGCGCGGCGGCCACCGGCGACCATGGCCGTATGACGACCACGCGACCCGCCGACCCCGCCCGCGCCCACTCCTTCAACGCGGCCGCCGCCCAGTACGCGGCCAACCGCCCCTCCTACCCGCCCGCCCTCTTCGACACCATCGAGCAGGCGGCGGACCGGCCCCTGACCGGCGCGCGGGTCGCGGACGTCGGCGCCGGTACCGGCATCTCCACCAGCCTGCTGCACGCCCGCGGCGCGGACGTCCTCGCGGTCGAGCCCGGCGCGGGCATGGCCGCCGAGTTCCGCCGCGGCAACCCGGACATCCCCCTGGTCCGCGGCAACGGCGACGCCCTCCCGCTCGCCGACGCCACCCTCGACCTCCTCACCTACGCCCAGTCCTGGCACTGGACCGACCCCGCCCACTCGGTGCCGGAGGCGCTGCGCGTCCTGCGCCCGGGCGGCGCGCTGGCGCTGTGGTGGAACACCAGCGCCCTCGACGTGGAGTGGATCGCACAGGCCGACGCCCGCGAGGCCCGCCATTTCGGCTTCGACCCCGCCGAGCGGCGCCACAAGGCCGACGAGCGCCTGGACCTCGCCGACCCCAGCGGCCGCCTGGACTTCGCCCGCCACAAGCTCCGCTGGAGCCGCCGGGTCTCCCTCGGCACCCATCTGGCCAACCTCGCCAGCCACTCCCACTACCTCGTCATGGACGCCCCCGCCCGCGACGCCTTCCTGACCGAGGAGCGAACCCATCTCCAGCGGGTCTTCCCCGACGGGGTGGTCGAGGAGACGTACGACGTACTCCTCCTGGTCGCCAGGAAGCGGTGACGGGAGAGGGGCCCCCGGCCCTTGACGCCCCACCGCACCGCGCAGATTATTCATCGCGTGATGAATTATGTGTCGCCGGCCCCGCCCCCACCCGCCGCCATCCACGCCGACCACCTCACCGTCGTCCGCGGCCCCCGCCCCGTCCTGCACGACCTCTCCTTCACCGTCCCGCCCGGCCGGATCACGGGCCTCCTCGGCCCCTCCGGCTGCGGCAAGTCGACGCTGATGCGCGCCGTCGCCGGCACCCAGGCCAAAGTCACCGGCACCCTCGACGTCCTCGGCCGCCCGGCCGGCCACCCCGCCCTGCGCACCCGTGTCGGCTACGTCACCCAGGCACCCTCCGTCTACGCGGACCTGACCGTCCGCCAGAACCTGGCATACTTCGCGGCCGTCCTCGACCCCGGGCGCGCCGCCGCCGACCGCCGCCGGGCGGACATCACCCGGGCCATCGCCGACGTCGACCTCACCACCCGCGCGGACGCCCTCGCCGGTTCCCTCTCCGGCGGTCAGCGCAGCCGCGTCTCGCTCGCCGTCGCCCTGCTCGGCACCCCCGAACTCCTGGTCCTGGACGAGCCGACCGTCGGCCTCGACCCCGTACTGCGCCGCGACCTGTGGCAGCTCTTCCACGACCTCGCCGCCACCCGCGGCACCACCCTCCTCGTCTCCTCCCACGTCATGGACGAGGCCGAGCGCTGCGACCGCCTGCTGCTGATGCGCGAGGGCGCGATCCTCGCCGACGACACCCCCGAGGCGCTGCGCGCCCGCACCGGCACGGACACGGTCGAGGCCGCCTTCCTGCACCTGGTCGACGAGGCCGGCGCGGCCGCCCGCACCGAGGAGAACGTCAAGGAGCGCACCCGATGAACCCGACGACGGCCCCCCGGCCCGCGGCCGCCCTCAGCCCCGCCCGCACCCTCGCCACCGCCGCCCGCGTCCTGCGCCAGCTGCGGCACGACCCCCGCACCATCGCGCTGATGATCGTCGTCCCGTGCCTGATGCTGGTCATCCTGCGCTACGTCTTCGACAGCGGCCCGCACACCTTCGACACCCTCGGCGCCTCGCTGCTCGGGATCTTCCCGCTGATCACGATGTTCCTGGTGACCTCCATCGCCACCCTGCGCGAACGCACCTCGGGCACCCTGGAACGCCTGCTCGCCCTCCCGCTCGGCAAGGCCGACCTCATCGCCGGCTACGCCCTGGCCTTCGGCGCCTTCGCGATCCTCCAGTCGGCCCTCGCCACCGGCCTCTCCGTCTGGGTGCTCGGCCTCGACGTCATGGGCTCACCGTGGCTGCTCCTGCTCGTCGCCCTCCTGGACGCCCTGCTCGGCACGGCCCTCGGCCTCTTCGTCTCGGCCTTCGCGGCCTCGGAGTTCCAGGCGGTCCAGTTCATGCCGGCCGTGATCTTCCCCCAACTCCTCCTCTGCGGCCTCTTCACCCCCCGCTCCGCCATGCACCCCGTCCTCCGCGCCGTCTCGGACGTCCTGCCCATGTCCTACGCCGTGGACGCCATGGCCCAGCTCCTCCACCACCGCGACATGACCCCGGCCTTCGCCCGGGACGCCCTGATCGTGACCGGCTGCGCCCTGCTGGTCCTGACCCTGGGCGCGGCGACGCTACGACGCCGGACGCCATGACCGGTACGACAAGGCTCCCGGCGGTCAGCGGGTGGCCCTGGTCGCCACCCCGTCCGCCGGGAGCCTCGGTGCCGCGGGGGTTCAGCAGGGGAAGGTGCCGCTGTAGAGGGCGTGGCCGTACGAGGAGCTCCCGGAGCCGAAGCCGTAGCTGCCGTCGTCGGCCCAGACTGCCTCGCGTGAGCCGCTGACGCAGGTCGAGGTGGGCGCGAGGGCGAAGCCCTCCAGGTTGTCGACCGGCATGACGGCCGGGTTCGTGTAGGTCACGTCCGGGACGATCGCGCCGGAGGCGTTGACCTTCAGGAAGGTGTGCGTCTCACCGCAGGCGTTGTCGCAGGTGGCGACGATGCGCTGGGTACCGGCGTCGAAGGTCACGTCCACCACGGAGGACTTGCCGGTGGAGATCGTGCCGAACGTGGTGAACGTACCGTCGGAGTTCAGGCCGTAGGCGTGCAGCGTGCCGTCCCACTCCAGACCGGCGAAGAACAGGCCCGAGCCGTGCAGCGGGTAGTTCGCCGGGTTGTAGGCGGCGCCGGTCAGCGGGTCGACCCAGCCGTTCGCGGTCAGCCAGCTGTCCGGCACATAGGCGACGCCCTCGAAGCCCAGGTTGGCGTCGTCCTTGCTGCCGGTGTCGAGCTGCGGGAACTGCGAGGTCATGTCCCACTGGTGGACCGGCGTGAGCGTCGAGCCGCCGGCCGCCGGGTCGAACTCCATGATCGTGTCCTTGGGGGCCGTGTTCTTGGTGTTGTCGCGCTCGGAGGTCACGTAGAGGTGCCCGTCGGCGCCGACCGTCAGGCCCTCGGAGTCCGGCTCGCCGGAACCGCCCAGGAACCGGATCTGCTTGCCGGTCGCGCTCCACGACGCGTCCGGGATCCACTTGCCGTTGCTCTTGACCAGCTTGAACAGCCAGTTCTTGTTCTTGGCGGCCCACAGCACCGACGGGTTCGCCGGGTCGAACGCCAGCCCGCTCACATCACGCCCCTCGGGGCCGGTGGACGTGGTGAACGCGCAGACGTTGTCGGCGATCGTGACGTCGAGGCCGCCCGGCCACGCCGCGGTACCGGCCGGGGTGGCAGCCGTACCGGTGGGTGCCTCGGGGGTGCAGCCGCTGGTCAGCGAGCCGCCGCCGCCCAGCAGCCGACCGCCGCCGCCGGTGCCACCGCCACCGCCACCGCCGCTGCCGGAGCAGGAGTTCGCGCCGCCGAGCGTCGCGGTCGTGGCGGTCTGGAAGGTGCCGGTGCCATTGGCGCAGCGCTCGTCCGACGGCTTGGCGCCACCGGTCGCCCAGGTCACCGAGTCGACGGTGTTTCCGTTGCCGTCGGTGAGGAAGACCGAGTCGTTGTCGCCGAGGCCGAGCGTCGAGTCGAACGTCGCGTAGCCGCCCGCCGGGACGCTGGTGGTGCTCGGCGAGGAGGACGAGACCGAGGCCGCGGAGTGGCCGGTGTCGCTGTCCACGTACTTCCACGCCCCGATGCTCACCGCGCTCGAACCGCCGTTGTACAGCTCCACGGTGTCCGCGCCGTCCGAGGTGACCTCGTTGATCCGCACCTGGCTCGCGGCCGGGAGCGGCGCGGGGCAGCCCGGCGCGTTCGCCGTGCCGAAGGTGGTCGCCGAGGTCGTGGTGACCCACGCGCCGGTGCCGTCGCCGCCGCACCGCGCCATCGCCGGTTTCGCCTTGCCGGTCGCCCACTCGACGCGGTCGACCACCGTGCCGCCGGAGGTGTAGATCACCACCTTGTCCGAGTCGCCCAGCCCCTTGGGCGAGTCGAAGGTGACGAAGCCGTGCGCCGGCACGGTCCCGGCGGACGGGCTGAACGACTGCGGCGAGAAGCTGTCGTCGGACACCTTCCAGCCACTGATGCTCACCGCGCTCGAACCGGTGTTGTACAGCTCCACCGTGTCGCTGTTCGACGAGGTGACCTCGTTGATCCGAACGTTCTGGTAGCCGGCCGGGTCCGCGGCGGCCGCGGGCTGAGCGGCGACCACCCCTGTCACGAGCAGTCCTGAGAGCGTCAAGGCAGCGGCGCACACGGAGGCGACGCCGGGACGCGAGGGTGAAGTAGACACGAGGCGGGACTCTGGCGGCACCACCTTGAGACAGTGTGTACGCGGGCTGAATGCCACCTGCTGGCCACCGGAACGTCAGACGCGCATCCCCGGGGCGCCGCCCGGCCGCCGTCCGAGCGAGGCGCACCGCGAACGTTCCGCCAACCGGACATACGCCCCGGCCGGACACCCCCGGTGCCAGACTGAACCGCATGACCCAGAAAGTCGCAGTACTCGGCACCGGCAAGATCGGCGAAGCCCTGCTCAGCGGAATGATCCGAGCCGGCTGGGCGCCCGAGGACCTCCTCGTCACCGCCCGCCGTCCCGAACGCGCCGAAGAGCTCCGCGCCCGTCACGGCGTCACCCCGGTCGGCAACACCGAGGCCGCCAAGTCCGCCGACACGCTGATCCTCACGGTCAAGCCGCAGGACATGGGCGCCCTGCTCGACGAACTGGCCCCGCACATCCCCGCCGACCGCCTGGTCATCAGCGGCGCCGCGGGCATCCCGACCGCCTTCCTGGAGGAGCACCTCGCCCAGGGCACCCCGGTGGTCCGCGTCATGACGAACACCCCGGCCCTCGTGGACGAGGCCATGTCCGTCATCTCCCCCGGCACCCACGCCACCCAGGAGCACCTGGCCACGGCCGAGGACATCTTCGGCGCCGTCGGCAAGACGCTCCGGGTGCCCGAGGGCCAGCAGGACGCGTGCACCGCCCTGTCCGGGTCCGGCCCGGCGTACTTCTTCTACCTGGTCGAGGCCATGACCGACGCCGGCATCCTGCTCGGGCTGCCCCGCGACAAGGCCCATGAGCTGATCGTCCAGTCCGCCATCGGCGCCGCCGTGATGCTCCGCGACAGCGGCGAACACCCGGTGAAGCTCCGGGAGAACGTCACCTCTCCCGCCGGTACGACGATCAACGCCATCCGCGAGCTGGAGAACCACGGCGTCCGCGCGGCCCTCATCGCCGCCCTGGAAGCCGCCCGGGACCGCAGCCGCGAGCTGGCCTCCGGCACGAAGGACTGACCCTGACCGGGAGGGACCGGTCGGCAGTTGACACGCCTCGGGGGGATCCGTAAGGTACTCCGAGTTGTCCGACGTGAGCGCCGACTCCGGTCGGTCCCCGGACAGCCATTCCGTGAGCACCACCCCATCCGACGCCTCGGCGTCGAACACTTTGGCGTGTGTATTTGCGAAATGAGGAATCCGCGTTCGAAAGAACGAGGCCCCCGATTAGCTCGGGAGCCGGGAATCCGCTAATGTCTCACTCGTCGGAACGGCCCAACGGCCGGGAAGACAAGCCCCGCTGACTGGGGGTCAGACGCCGAAAGGATCTGATAGAGTCGGAACCGCCGGAAAGGGAAACGCGAAAGCGAGAACCTGGAAAGCACCGAGGAAATCGGATCGGAAAGATCTGATAGAGTCGGAAACACCGAAGGGAAGCCCGGAGGAAAGCCCGAGAGGGTGAGTACAAAGGAAGCGACCGTTCCTTGAGAACTCAACAGCGTGCCAAAAGTCAACGCCAGATATGTTG
>NZ_JBMJCT010000026.1:0-84822 GCF_049222185.1 Streptomyces sp. LaBMicrA B280
GTGCTCGCGCGTGTGGGTCTGACGGCCGCGGACATCGCCCGCCGTGTCTCGGGTGTCTTCGCCGGTCTGGGCCGCGACGAGATGGTCTTCCCGGGCTGAGCGGCGGCACGGCCGTCCATATGACGCCGGTCTTCGCGGGCCGTTGTCGGGAACCGGCGTCCCTGGCGGATCGTGAGCAGACCTGACCCGGCGGCACATCGACCACGCCGGACGAACCGAGCAGGCCGAGCGCGGCGGCCGGGCGGCCACGACGAGATGGTGTCTGGCCTCCGTACCCCGGCACGCCAGGTGTTCGCCCCGTGCGGGTTATTTGGTGAGGCGAGACGGTCTTCCCCAGGCTGGGCCGACACCCTTCGGTCCCGGTTTCCGGCCTCCGTGCCCCGGTGTGCCAGGTGTTAGCCCCACGTGGGTCTTTCGGCGCGGCGAGATGGTTTTCCCTGGGCTGGGCCACCACTCTCCGGTGCTGGCCTTTGGGATCCGTGCGGGGGGGGGCTTGCGTACGTGGGTCTGGTGGCTGTGGCGAGGTGCTCTTTTCGGGCTGGGTCGAGCCACCTGATTCCGGCCTCCGCGCCCCAGTGCCCTGGGTGTTCGTCCCGCGTGGGTCTCCCGGCATGGCGAGATGGACTTCCCCAGGCTGGGCCGACACCCCTTCGGTCCCGGTTTCCGGCCTCCGTGCCCCGGTGTGCCAGGTGTTAGCCCCACGTGGATCTCTCGGCGCGGCGAGATGGATTTCCCTGGGCTGGGCCACCACTCTCCGGTCCTGGCCTTTGGGATCCGTGCGGGGGGGGGGCTTGCGTACGTGGGTCTGGTGGCTGTGGCGAGGTGCTTTTCCCCGGCTGGGGCGAGCTTCCTGGTTCTGGCCTGCGTGCCCCGGTGCGCCGGGTGTTCGCGCCGTGTGGGTCCGTTGGCGCGGCGGAATGGACTTCTCCGGGGCTGGGCTGACACTCCTCGCTCCCGGTCTCCGGGGTCCGTGCGTCGGGGGCCCGAGGGCGTGGGTCTGGTGGCTGTGGCGAGGTGCTCTTTTCGGGCTGGGTCGAGCCTCCTGATTCCGGCCTCCGCGCCCCAGTGCCCTGGGTGTTCGTCCCGTGTGGGTCTCTCGGCATGGCGAGATGGACTTCCCCAGGCTGGGCCGACACCCTTCGGTCCCGGCTTCTGGTGTCCCTGCGTCGGGGCCTCGCGTGCGTGGGTCTGGCGGCCGTGGCGAGGTGCTCTTCCCCGGCTGGGGCGAGCTTCCTGGTTCCGGTCTGCGTGCCCCGGCGCGCCGGGCGTTCGCCTCGCGTGGACCCGTCGGCGCGGCGAGATGGCCCCCCCGGGGGCTGGGCCGCCCCCCGGTCCCGGCCTCCGTGCCCCGGTGCACCGGGCGTTCGTCCCGTGTGGGTCCCTCGGCGCGGCGAGTGGGACTTCCCGGGCTCAGCTGCCCCCCCGGTCCCGGCCTCTCTGCCCCTGTGCGTCAGGCGCTCGCTCGGGTAGGTCCGGCGGCCCGTGGCGGCATTGTCTTACCGAGCCGAGGCGAGCCCCTGGGGCCGGTCTGCGGGGTTCTGCTCGGGTACCGGAGGCCGGTGTCAGCGATGGATCGGCAGGGGGGTCATCTCCACCAGTCGTCGGCCCGTGCCGCCCCACCGCAGTGCGATGACCTCCGCCATGATGGCCACCGCCGTCTCCTCCGGGGTGCGGGCGCCCAGATCGAGGCCGATCGGTGCGGACAGCCGGGACAGTTCCGCCTCGCTCATGCCCTCCTCGCGCAGCCGCCGCAGCCGGTCCTCGTTCGTACGACGGCTGCCCATCGCGCCGATGTAGCGGGCGGGGGTGCGCAGCGCCCGGCGGAGCAGCGGCACATCGAACTTCGGGTCGTGGGTGAGGACACAGATCACCGTGTTCTCGTCCACCTCGGTCGACTCCAGATAGCGGTGCGGCCAGTCCACCACCAGCTCGTCCGCGTCCGGGAAGCGGCGGCGGGTGGCGAACACCGGGCGGGCGTCGCACACCGTGACGTGATAGCCGAGGAACTTGCCGATCCGGGCCACCGCGGACGCGAAGTCGATGGCGCCGAACACCAGCATCCGCGGCGGCGGCGCGAAGGACTCCACGAACACGGCGACGTCGTCGCGCCGCTCCTCGCCCGCGCGCCCGACCCGCACCACACCGGTACTGCCCTGCGCCAGCAGCCCCTGTGCCCGCTCGACCACGGCGGCGTCGAGACGCGGGTCCCCGAGCGTGCCCTGCGCACCGGACGGCGTGACGATCATCTGACCGGCGGGCGCGGCCGCCGGATCCGGCTCCGCGCCGCCGCCCTCCTCCGGCAGCGGCGACACCACCGCCACCGGCCGCCCGGTGTCCATCGCCTCCAGCACCCCCGGCAGCCCAGGGAAGCGGCCCGCGCCCGCCGGCCGTACCAGGATCTCGATGATCCCGCCGCAGGTCAGGCCGACCGCGAGCGCGTCGTCATCGCTGACGCCGTAGGTCACGAGCGCGGGCTCACCGCTCTCCAGGACCTCGCTCGCCAGCTCGTACACCGCGCCCTCCACACAGCCGCCGGAGACGCTGCCGACCACCTCGCCGTCCTCGGCGACCGCCAGCGACGAGCCCGCCTGGCGCGGCGCCGACTTCCAGGTCCGTACGACCGTCGCCACCGCGAATCGCTTGCCCGACGCGCTCCAGGAGGAGAGGCCCTCCGCGATGTCCCGCATCCGTGTGCCTCCTTCGGCGGCCAGCCTCGCCGCCACACCCACCGAATACCCGTTCGGGCCTCTGCGCAGCCCGTACGGCGGTCCACACCTTGGCGTCCGGCCCCGGCCCAAACCCGTGGCAGCCGTTTTCACCCGCCCGGCGTCCGGATCATGCGAATGCCGTCCGCCGCATGTCAACGGCAGCTTAAGTCTTCGCTTAAGTGACCGCGCCCGCCGTGCCGAGCGAGTTAAGCAAAGGCTTAAGCCGCGATTGACACCCCGCCCCGGACGGAGGCGCAATGATCTTTGGACAACGGCGCCCGACGCGCCCGGCTGCCCGCCGGGCGAGACAGGGGAGTGCGGCATGCAGGTTCCCGCTCCGTTCGAGTACCAGCGGGTGGGCACGGTGGACGAGGCGGTCACGCTCCTGGACCGGCTCGGCGACACCGCCCGCTTGGTGGCCGGCGGGCACAGCCTCATCCCGATGATGAAACTCAGGCTGGCCAATTTCGAATATCTGATCGATATCAATGAGCTGCACGACGAGCTGGGCTATATCCGTGTCGAGCCCGGCCTGATCCGCATCGGCGCGATGACCCGGCACCGCGAACTGCTGGAGTCCGACGAACTCGCCGCCGCCTTCCCGATCTTCCGCGACGCCGAACGGGTGATCGCCGACCCGGTGGTGCGCAACCGCGGCACCCTGGGCGGCTCGCTGTGCCAGGCGGACCCCTCCGAGGACCTCTCGGCGGTGTGCACCACGCTGGACGCGTCCTGTGTCATCCGCGGGATGGACGGCGAGCGCGTGGTCCCCATGGAGGACTTCCACCAGGGCCCGTACGAGACCGCCGTCGGCGACGCGGAGATCCTCACCGAGGTCCGCTTCCCGGTCCGCCCGCGCGGATCCAGCGCCTACGAGAAGGTCGAGCGGCGCGCCGGGGACTGGGCGGTCGTCTCGGCGGGCTCGGCGCTCTGGCTGGACGAGTCCGGGCTGATCGCGGACGCCCGGGTCGGCCTCGCCGCCGTCGGACCGAACACCGCCGGCATCCCCGGGATCGCCGACGCCCTGCGCGGACAGCAGCCCGCCGAGGAGCTGTGGGCGCGGGCCGGCGACATCGCGGCCGAGTCCTGCTCCCCGGCCACCGACCGGCGCGGCAGCGCCGAGTACAAGCGGCATCTGGCCCGCGAGCTGACGATGCGCGTACTGCGCCGGGCCGTGGCCCGGATCAACGGACAGGAGGTGTGATCGTGCAGGTCACCATGACCGTCAACGGCGAAGAGGTCACCCGGGAGATCGAGGGCCGGCTGCTGCTGGTGCACTTCCTGCGCGACCACCTCCAGCTGACCGGCACCCACTGGGGCTGCGACACCAGCAACTGCGGCACCTGCGTGGTCTGGCTGGACGGCGAACCCGTCAAGTCCTGTACGGTCCTGGCCGCGATGGCGGGCGGCCACGAGGTACGCACCGTCGAGGGCCTGGAGCAGAACGGCGAACTCGACCCGATCCAGCGCGGGTTCATGGAATGCCACGGACTCCAGTGCGGCTTCTGCACCCCCGGCATGATGATGACCGCCCGCGCCCTGCTCGACCGGGACCCGGACCCCTCCGACGAGGAGATCCGCGAGGCCATCTCGGGTCAGATCTGCCGCTGCACCGGCTACGCCACCATCGTCCGCTCGATCCGCTGGGCCGCCGCCGAACAGGCCGGCACCCGCACCACCGCCGAGGAGCCCGAGCGGACCGTCGCACCGGCCGACACTCCCGGACCGTCCGTCGCGTCGACCTCGGGGAGCGCCTCATGACCACCGTCGCCGCCAACGGCCACCGCACCGCCTTCGTCGACAACGACCAGAAGCCCAACGGCCACGGCCGGATGCTGCGCAAGGAGGACCCCCGCTTCGTCCGCGGCCGGGGCCGCTATGTGGACGACCTCCAGCTGCCCGGCATGCTCCACCTGGCGATCCTGCGCTCCCCGCTCGCCCATGCCCGCATCCTGTCCGTCGACACCACCCTCGCCGAGGCCCACCCCAAGGTCCGCCTGGTGGTCACCGGCGCGATGCTCGCCGAGAAGGGCCTGGCCTGGATGCCGACCCTGTCGAACGACGTGCAGGCCGTCCTCGCCACCGACAAGGTCCGCTTCCAGGGCCAGGAGGTCGCCTTCGTCGTCGCCGAGGACCGGTACGCGGCGCGCGACGCCCTCGAACTGATCGACGTCGAGTACGAACCGCTGGACCCGGTGATCGACGTACGCACCGCCCTGTCGCCCGACGCGCCGGTCATCCGCGACGACCTGGAGGGCAAGGCCGACAACCACGTCTTCGACTGGGAGACCGGTGACGAGGCCGCCACCGACGAGGTGTTCCGGCGCGCGGACGTGGTCGTCTCGCAGGACATCGTCTACCCGAGGGTGCACCCGGCGCCCATGGAGACCTGCGGCGCGGTCGCCGACTACGACGCGGTCGACGGCAAGCTCACCCTGTGGTCCACCACCCAGGCCCCGCACGCCCATCGCACCCTGTACGCGATCGTCGCCGGACTGCCCGAGCACAAGATTCGCGTGGTCTCCCCGGACATCGGCGGCGGCTTCGGCAACAAGGTGCCGATCTACCCGGGTTACGTGTGCGCGATCGTCGGCTCCCTGCTCACCGGCAAACCGGTGAAGTGGATGGAGGACCGCGCGGAGAACCTGATCAGCACCGGCTTCGCCCGCGACTACATCATGCGCGGCGAGATCGCGGCCACCCGCGAGGGCAGGATCCTCGCGATCCGCACCAACGTCCTCGCCGACCACGGCGCGTTCAACGGCGTCGCCGCGCCCGTGAAGTACCCGGCCGGCTTCTTCGGCGTCTTCACCGGCAGTTACGACCTGGAGGCGGCCTACTGCAAGATGACCGCCGTCTACACCAACAAGGCGCCGGGCGGGGTGGCGTACGCCTGCTCCTTCCGCATCACCGAGGCGGTCTACCTGGTCGAGCGGATCGTCAACTGCCTCGCCGACGAACTGCGGATGGACCCGATCGAGCTGCGGATGAGGAACTTCATCCGGCCCGAACAGTTCCCGTACCGCACCAAGACCGGCTGGGTCTACGACTCCGGGAACTACGCCCCCACCATGGAGCTGGCCAAACAGCTCGCCGGATACGACGAGTTGCGCGCCGAGCAGGCCGAGAAGCGGGCCCGCGGCGAGATCATGGGCATCGGCGTGTCCTTCTTCACCGAGGCGGTCGGCGCCGGACCCCGCAAGGACATGGACATTCTCGGCCTCGGCATGGCCGACGGCTGCGAACTGCGGGTCCACCCCACCGGAAAGGCCGTCGTACGGCTGTCGGTGCAGAGCCAGGGGCAGGGCCACGAGACGACGTTCGCGCAGATCGTCGCCGAGGAACTCGGCATCCCGCCCCAGGACATCGAGGTCGTGCACGGCGACACCGACCAGACCCCCTTCGGCCTCGGCACGTACGGCAGTCGCTCCACCCCGGTCTCCGGCGCGGCCGCCGCCCTGGTCGCCCGCAAGGTCCGCGACAAGGCGCGGCTGATCGCCTCCGGCATGCTGGAGGTCTCGGTCGCCGACCTGGAGTGGGAGAAGGGCTCCTTCAAGGTGGCGGGCGACCCGAACGCCTCCGTGACCATCCAGGACATCGCCATGCGGGCGCACGGCGCGGGCGATCTGCCCGAGGGCGTCGAGGGCGGCCTGGAGGCGCAGATCTGCTACAACCCGGAGAACCTCACCTATCCGCACGGCGCCTACATCTGCGTGGTCGACATCGACCCGGGCACCGCCAAGGTGACGGTACGGCGGTTCGTGGCGGTGGACGACTGCGGCACCCGTATCAACCCGATGATCATCGAGGGCCAGGTGCACGGCGGGCTCACCGACGGCGTCGGCATGGCGCTGATGGAGATGATCGCCTTCGACGAGGACGGCAACTGCCTCAGCGGCTCCCTGATGGACTACCTCATCCCGACCGCCCTCGAAGTGCCCGACTGGGAGACGGGGTTCACGGTCACCCCGTCCCCGCACCACCCGATCGGCGCCAAGGGCGTGGGCGAGTCCGCGACCGTCGGCTCCCCGCCGGCGATCGTCAACGCGGTGGTCGACGCGCTCTCCCCGTTCGGGATCCGGCACGCGGACATGCCGCTGACCCCCTCCCGGGTCTGGGAGGCGATGCGGGGCCGGCCCCTCCCGCCGATCTGACGAGAAGTGGCGGCCACCGCGGGAACAGGAGACGGTGACGGAGTCGAGGAGGTGACCGGGGTGCCCAAGACGGTGAGCGCGCGTGCGCTCGAACTGGCCCAGCGGCGCGTGCCGTTCGTGCACGCCCGCGTGGTGCGCGCCCAGCCGCCCGCGTCCGCGCACCCGGGCGACGAGGCGATCGTGTACGGCGACGGCACGATCGACGGATTCGTCGGCGGGATGTGCGCCGAGGGTTCGGTGCGCACGGCGGCGCTCGGCGCCCTCAACGGCGGCGGGCCGCTGCTGCTGCGGGTGCTGCCCGCGGGCGAGGTGGCCTTCCCGGACACCCCGGGCGCCAAGGTGGTGGTCAATCCCTGCCTGTCCGGCGGGGCGCTGGAGATCTTCCTGGAGCCGGTGCTGCCGCCGCCCCTGATCGAGGTCGTCGGCACCACCCCGATCGCGGAGGCGTTCATCGCCCTCGCCGACGTCCTCGGATACGCCACCGCGCGCTCCCTGCCCGACGGGCCGCCCGCCGAGTACACCGGCGCGGTGATCGTGGCCGGACAGGGCCGGGGCGACGCCGAGGCGCTGCGCGCCGCCCTGGACGCGGACGTCCCGCACATCGCGCTGGTCGCCAGCCGCCGCCGGGGCGCCGCCCTGCTGGACGAACTCGGCCTCGGCGAGGCGGAGCGGGCCCGTGTGCACACCCCGGCCGGTCTCGACATCGGCGCCCGCACGGCACCGGAGGTGGCGCTGTCCATCCTCGCGGAGGTGGTGGAGGCCGTACGCGCGCACGGCGCACCACCGCCGACGGCCCTGCCCGAACAGCCGGTCCAGGTCGTCGACCCGGTCTGTGGGATGACGGTGACCGTGACCGCCGACACCCCGCATCTGGCCGCCGGGGACAAGGAGTTCTGGTTCTGCGGCACCGGCTGCCGGGACCGCTGTGCGACGGGGCTGGTGGGCGGGTGAGCGCGCTCTTCCCGGACGCCGAGGACGTACGGTGCCGTCTCGCCGAGGTCGGCCACCTCGTGGACGAGGGCACCGCCACCGCCCTCTACCTGGCCACCGTCCTCGACCGGCCGCTGCTCCTGGAGGGCGAGCCGGGCGTCGGCAAGACCAGTGCGGCCAAGTCGCTCGCCGAGGCCCTCGCCACCCCGCTGATCCGCCTCCAGTGCTACGAGGGCCTGACGGCGGGCGAGGCGCTGTACGAGTGGAACTACCAGCGCCAGCTGCTCGCCGTACGGCTCACCGAGGCGCGCGGGGAGCGTCTGGCCGACGCCGACCTGTTCACCGAGGACTTCCTGCTGGACCGGCCGCTGCTGCGCGCCGTACGGCATCAGGGGCCGCTGCCGCCGGTGCTCCTGATCGACGAGATCGACCGCGCGGACGACGAATTCGAGGCGCTGCTCTTCGAGTTCCTGGGGGAGTGGAGCATCACCGTCCCGGAGCTGGGCACCTTCGCCGCCGCCCGGCCCCCGGTGGTGGTCCTCACCTCCAACCGCAGCCGTGAACTCCATGACGCGCTGCGCCGCCGCTGTCTCTACCACTGGATCGACTATCCCGGCCCGGAGCGCGCGGCGGAGATCCTGCGCCGCTCGGTGCCGGCCGCGAACGAACCGCTGATCGCGTCCGCCACCGCGTTCATCGGCCAGGTCCGCGCGATGGACCTGGACAAGGCGCCCGGCCTGGCGGAGGCCATCGACTGGGTGTCCGCGCTCGCCGCGCTGCGCGTGTCCCGGCTGGCCCGCCGCGATGTGATCAGCACCCTCAGCGCGGTCGCCAAGAGCCCCGACGACCGTACCGCCATCACCGGGGCCCTCGGCGAGCTCGGCTACCCCGAAGAAGCGAGGAGACCGTAAGCCATGAAGATCGACAACGAGTTCCGGGTGGACGCGCCCCTGGAGCGGGCCTGGCAGGCGCTCACCGATCTGGAGGGCCTCGCCCCCTGTATGCCCGGCGCCCAGCTCACCGGGGTCGACGGCGATGTGTACCGGGGCAAGGTGAAGGTCAAGGTCGGGCCGGTGATCAGCCAGTTCCAGGGCACCGCCCGCTTCACCGAGCAGGACGAGGCCAGCCACAGCGCGGTGATCAGCGCGTCCGGCAAGGACACCCGGGGCCAGGGCAACGCCTCCGCGACCGTGCACGCCCGGCTGCGGCCGGACGGCACGGGCACCGCGGTGAGCGTCAGCACCGACCTCAACATCAGTGGAAAACTGGCCCAGTTCGGCAGCGGCATGATCAAGGAGATCTCCGAGAAGCTGTTCGCGCAGTTCGTGGCGAACGTGGAGGAGCAGCTGCTGCACAAGCCGGAAGCGACCGGACCCGAGGCACCGACGGCACCCGAGGCACCGGCACCGGCACCGGCGCCCGCGCCCGCCGTAGACCAGAGCGCTGCCGAGCCGCACGCCACCGAGCCACCCGCCACCGAGCCGCCCGCCGCCGAGGCCCATGCCGTACGACCCTCACCGCCCCCTCGGGCCGAGACCGCCGCCGCGCCCCGGCCCGCCACCCGCCCGCAGCCGACCGTGCGCGAGAACGAACCCCTGGACCTGATGCAGTACGCCGGGAAGTCGGTGTACAAGCGGCTCGTCCCGGTGGCCGTCGGCGCGGTCGTCGTCGGCGTGGTGATCTACTGGGCGGTGCGCTGAGCCCGGCGGGGCGGTGCCAGGGGAGCCCGCGCGATGACGCCGACCGAGCCGTTCCTGCCCGCCGTCGACCGGGCCG
Organism: Streptomyces sp. LaBMicrA B280; assembly: GCF_049222185.1. Taxonomy (NCBI): domain Bacteria; kingdom Bacillati; phylum Actinomycetota; class Actinomycetes; order Kitasatosporales; family Streptomycetaceae; genus Streptomyces; species Streptomyces sp. LaBMicrA B280. The sequence continues at coordinate 9,569 of NZ_JBMJCT010000026.1, forward strand.
CGTTCGCCGTGGCGCTCGCGGACCGGCTGCGGAGCCGGGGCGTGCCCGTGGGCCTGACCTCGGCCCGGGACTTCGTGCGCGCGCTGGCCGCCTCATGGCCCACCACGCGGACCGCCCTGTACTGGACGGCCCGGGTCACCCTGGTCCGCGACCAGCCGTATCTGACCCGCTTCGACGAGGTCTTCGACGCGGTGTTCGGGGACGCCGTGCTCTCCCTGGACCCGCACGCCCGCCGTACCGGCCGGGGTGCCGTGCCACCCGCCAGGGACGACGTCCGCGCCCCGCTGCCCGCCGGTGCGGACGGCGATCCGGTGGAGGACGCGGGGCTGCCCTGGGTGACGCTGCCGCCGGTGGTGGGGGCGGCCGAGCCGAGCGAGGAGCACGTACTGACCGTGCCGCAGCGGCTGCCGACCGAGCTGGCCGGTGCCGTGGACACGCCGTTCGAGCGGCTGGGCGAGCGGGAGGCGGCGCTGCTCGGGCAGTGGCTGGAGACGGGGCTGCGGCAGTGGCCGACGCGCCGTTCCCGCCGGTACGCGCGGCGTCCGGGCGGCCCCCGGGTGGCGATCCGGGAGACGGTGGCCCGCTCCCGCCGCACCGGCTGGGAACCCGTCCGGCTGGTGCGCACCGGGCCCCTGGACCGGCCCCGGCGGGTGGTGGTGCTGTGCGACGTGAGCCGGTCGATGCAGGCGCAGGCGGTGGCCTATCTGCATCTGATGCGGGCGCTCGCGCTGACCACGCGGGCCGAGGTGTTCGCCTTCGCCACCTCGCTGACCCGGCTCACCAACGTGCTCGCGCACCGCTCGGCCGAGACGGCGTTCGAGGAGGCGTCGGGGCGGGTCGAGGACCGGTTCGGCGGCACCAGGATCGCGCACTGCCTGGAAACCCTGCTCGCCTCCCACCACGGGGGCGCGCTGCGCGGCGCCGTCGTCCTGATCGCCTCCGACGGCTGGGACGGCGACCCGCCCGAACGCCTCGCCGCGGCCATGGCCCGGCTGCGCCGCCGCGCCCATACGGTCGTCTGGCTCAACCCCCGTGCGGGCGCCCCGGGTTACCGGCCCCGCACGACGACGATGACCGCCGCGCTGCCGTACATCGACCTGCTCCTCCCGGCGGACACCTTCGCCTCGCTGCTGCGGGTGGCCCCGGAGGTGGCCCGTCTGACGGGGCGCGGCGGTCCGCCCCGGCGCCGGATGAAGGCGTGGCGGTAGCGGTCCCGTGCCCGCCCCCGGTGCCGTCCCGGTCGGTGCCGTCCCGGTCAAATCCGCGATCCTCGGCGTTCCTAGGATGAGACGTTCCGGATCGTTCTGGCATGCGCAGGAAAGGGAGGCCGTCGATGCTGGCCGCCGTCGTCGACTCACCCGGTCGCCTCGCCGACGTCCTGGCCGTGCGCGAGGTGGCCGACCCCCCGGCGCCCGGCGCGGGCGAGGTCGTGGTGCGGATGACCGCGTCGACCGTCCATCCCTCCGACGAGGTCACCGTCTCGGGCGCCTACGGGACCCGGACGTCGTTCCCGCTGGTCCCGGGGTTCGACGGCGTCGGGGTGATCGAGGCCGCCGGACCGGGAGTCCCCGCCGCGGCGCTGGGCCGGCGGGTGCTCCCGCTGGGTTCCGCGGGGGCCTGGCAGCAGTACAAACGGCTCGACCACTCCTGGTGCGTCCCGGTCCCGGACGATCTCCCCGACGACGTCGCCTGCTTCGCCTACATCAACCCCTTGACCGCCGTGACGATGGTCGACCGGTTCTGCCGTCCGGGCGTGCGCGACGTGGTCGTCATGGCGGCGACGTCGGCCATCGGCGGGCAGCTGGCGGAACTCCTCACCGCGCGCGGTGTCGCGCCGATCGGGGTCGTGCGCGGGACGCCCGGGCGGACGGTCGCCGATCCGTCCCGGTGGCGGGCCGTGATCCGGACGGCCGAGCCCGGGTGGCGTGACCGTCTGCGGGCGCTGACCGGGCCCCGGGGGATCGACGTGGCCTACGACTGCGTCGGCGGCGAGGTGAGCGCGGACGTGTGCGCGCTGATGTCGGGCGACGGCGTGTTCGTCCACTACGGCCTGCTGTCGGGGACGCCGCTCCCCGCGCGGTGTTTCGCCGAACCCGGGGGCCCGCGCGTGGAGTTGTTCCGGCTGCGCGACACCGTCCACGGGGACGGGCGGCGGCACCTGCCCGAGCTGTTCGCACCGGTCTTCGAGCAGCTGCGCCGCGGCCTTCTGCGTACGGCCGTGTCACGCCGGGTCGGGCTCAGCGCACTCGGGGACCACCTCAGGGCCCCCGCCGCCGGGCACGGCGGCGGAAAGATCCTGATCGAACCGCAGCGGTGACGGCGCGGCTCAGCTCCACAGCGTCACATGGATCGCCGGACGGAACCGGCCCGCCGTGACCCCCGCGCCGCGGAGCATGGCCTGGGTGGCGCGCGGGGTGGTGACGAAACGGCGGAGTTCGGCGGCGGCGGGCGGGGCCTCGCGGTCGCCGAGGGTGAGGAGGTTCCAGGAGCCGCGCGCGGGCAGTTGGGGGCCGGCGAGCTGCCGGAGGTCACCGTCGGCGAGATCCTTGCTGACCGCGAACGTCACCGCGAGCGCCACCCCGGTGCCGTGCTTCGCCTCGTCCACGGCGGCGGTGTGGCTCTGGAAGATCCGCTGGCGGTCCTCGGGGATCTGGAGCCGCCGCAGCACCGACGGCACTATCCCGGCCCGGCCCACCGCCGAGGGTCCGAGCAGCCAGGTCTGCTCGCGCAGCTCCGCGACCCCGGCGGGCCCGGTGCGAGCGGCGAGCGGATGGGTGGCGCCGACGACCGCGATCATCTGGTAGTTCAGGAAGTGCGTGCAGCTCATCGAGGCGTCCACGGTGGCGGGCCGGGGCCCGATGGCCACGTCCACCGCCCGCTCCAGCAGCAGCAGCGGGAAGCGCTGGGGGTCGTGCACGCTGAGTTCGACGTCGAGATCGTCGGCCCGCCCCGCGAAGAGTTCGATCAGGCCGGGCGCCGCGTACTCGGCGAACAGGCTCGATGTGGCGACCCGCAGCAGCCGCCGCCCGGACCCGGCCTGCTGCACCTCCAGCACGGTCTGGTCCTGAAGGCCCAGCATCTGCGCCGCGCGGCTGGCGAGCCGCAGTCCGCCCGGGGTGAACGCCAGCCCGCTGCCCGTGCGCGTGAACAGCTTGTCGCCGAGCTCCCGGCGCAGATGGGCGATGTGCAGCGAGACGGCGGCCTCGGTCACCGCGAGGTCCGCCGCCGCTGCCTTCACGGAGCCGAGCCGGACGGTCGCCGAGAACGCCCGCAGCTGTGCCGGGGTCAACCAGAACCTCCCCTGATCACCACGGATGCGCCTGTGCACATGTGGCGGGTGTGACCTGCGTCTCAAACTACCGCACAGATCGTTCCGGGGCCATGAAACCGGCCGAATCCCCGGGCCCCGGCCGCCCGCCTCGCATACCTGTGCCCGGCGCATCTCGGGCGCCGCCGTCCATGGGCCGTCCGGCCCCGCAATCTCTGCCGACAGGCCCCTGTGCCCGGCGCCCGCGCATGACGATGATCAGTCCATGCGAGGAAGGGAAGGCCAGGAGTGATCGCCGTCGTCGGACATCCGGATCTCACCGTGCCGACGCTGGCCCTCCTGGAGGAGGAGCTGCGCCCGCGGCTGGCCGACCGCGCCCGCGGTGGCCGTGCCGGGCTGGTCCGGGCCGGCCGGGGCCTGCCCGTGGCGTTCGGGCGGGGCCGGGGCCTGCCCGTGGCGTTCGGGCGGGCCGCGCGCACGGCGGGGCTGGCCCTGGTGACCGTGCTGCCGTCCCGCAGCGGCGTGCCCGGCTACGTCGCCGGGCCGGACCGCAAGGCGGCCGGTGAACTGCTGCTGCTGTCGCAGATGGTGCGCCTGGTCGAGTACGACCCCGGCGACCGCGCCTCCTGCATCAGCGCCGATGAGGCGCTGGTCCGCTCCTGCGCCCGGGTGCTGGCCGTCTGGGACGGCTCACCCTCCAACGGCCATGACGCGACGGCCCACTTGGTGGCCTACGCGCGCAGCCACGGCGTCGATGTGGAGGTGCTGTGGCCGCGCGGCGCCGAGCACCGGACCGTCCCGTCCGCCGGGATCCGGGAGACCCGCGGGCTCACAGGTCGTTGCCCGCGTACGACAGATTGAAGCTCTTGTTGGCCAGCGGGAAGTCCGGCACGATCGTGTCGGTCAGCGCGACGGGCAGCGCGGGCCAGTTGAAGAAGGACGGGTCGACGGGCTTGACCCGGCGCAGCGTCCCGTCGGGGGCGAGTTCGACCCGGGTGGCGATGGTGCCGCGCCAGCCCTCCACCAGGCCCACCCCGCTGCGGGGCCCCGTCCCCGGCACCGGTGGCGTGCCCAGCGCGGTGACCGGCCCGGCGAGTTCCTCGGCGAAGTGCCCGATCAGCGCGAGGGAGTCGTCGATCTCCTCGGCCCGCACCAGGAAGCGGGCCAGTACATCACCGCCGGTGCGGACGGCGCCCTTCGGCGCGCGGTGGTCGAGGAAGGGGTGCGCGCCGCGGGCGTCGTGGTCGAGGCCGCTGGCGCGGGCCACATAGCCGAGGCAGCCGACCTCCCGGGCGGCGTCGGCGGGCAGCACGGCGGTGCCGGTGAAGCGGTCGCGGACCGTGGAGTGACCGAGGGCGAGGGCGGTGACCTCGCGGATGTCCGCACCGATCGCCGTGAGCCGCCGTACGTCCGGCACGGCCCGCAGGGCCGCGCCGCCGGGGACGATGCCGCCGCGCAGCAGCCGATGACCGCTGATCTCCCCGTTGAGGCGCAGGAGTTGTTCGCGGATCCGCTGGGCGTGGGCATGGAGGATGCCGTGGCCGACGTCGTTGCAGAGCATGCCGAGGTCGGCCACATGGTTGTGGAGCCGCTCCAGTTCGAGGAGCAGGGCGCGGGCGCGCCGGGCCTCGGCCGGGACCTCGGCGCCGGTCGCCTCCTCGACGGCGAGGCAGTACGCGAGGGCGTGGCCGACGGCCGTGTCGCCGCTGATCCGCTCGGCCAGCGGCAGCCCGGCCGCGATGGTGCGGCCCTGGAACAGCTTCTCCACGCCCTTGTGCACGAACCACAGACGGGCCTTGAGCCGGAGGATGGTCTCTCCGACCACGGAGAACCGGAAGTGGCCCGGCTCGATCAGCCCCGCGTGCACCGGCCCGACCGGGATCTCGTACACGCCGTCGCCCTCGACCTCCAGGAAGGGGTACGGCCCCTCCTGCTCCCCGAAGGGCGGCGGTGGCCCGGCGTCCGGGCGCATCGGGTACCAGCCGCGCGGCCAGTGGAAGTGCCGTACGAGTCGGCGGGGCAGCGGATGCCCGAGCGGTACGACGCCGAACAGGTCCCGCATCTCCCGCTCGAACCGGCCTGCGGGGTAGGAGAGATGGGCCAGCGTCGGCAGCTCGGGGCGGTCGGGGTCGAGGTGCACATGGAGTTCGGTACGGGTGTCGGGCGGTCCGGCGACGAACAGGTAGACCACGCGGATGCCGAGCTTGTCGTGATGGGCGGCGACCAGCGCGAGCCGATGGCCGCTCGTGAGCAACTCCGCTGCTCGAACCGGAAGTTGGGACAGGGCGAGGATTTCCGTCGTGCGCATGGGATCAGCGCCCTCCGATCGCACCGGCGGCGGCGCGCAGCAGGCCGGTGAGGGGTCCGGTGGCGGTGCCCAGGGCCGCACAGGCGGCCAGGGCGAGCAGCAGGGGCCAAGTACCCCTGCGCGACCGGCTCGTCGGCGCCTCGGGTGCCGGGCCGAGCAGCATATGGGCGGTGCGGGCGGCGAGCGCCGCGAAGGCGGTGAGGACCAGCGGCAGGGCCGCCGCCGTCGCCCAGGCGAGCCCGCTGCCCGCGGCGAAACCGGCGCGGGCGATGCCGAGTTCGGAGGCGAACAGGCCGAACGGCGGGAAGCCAAGCAGCGCCGCCACCGCGCAGCCGAACACCCCGCCCAGGAGCGGTGCCCGGCCGAGCAGCCCCCGGATCCGGCCGATGCGCGAGGTGCCGGTCAGCTGGAGGATCCGGCCCGAGGCGCAGAACGCGGCCGACTTGGCCAGGCCGTGCCCGGCGATGTGCAGCAGCGCCGCCGACAGGGCGAGGGGGCTCCCGACCGCCGTGGCCAGGGCGATCAGGCTCATGTGCTCCATGCTGGAGTAGGCCAGCATCCGCTTGTGGTCGCGCTGGGCCAGCAGCAGAGCGGCGGCGAGGGCCAGCGTGAGCAGGGCGATCCCGGTCAGCAGCACCCGGGTGAAACCGGCGCCCAGGGCGGCGTCCGCGAGGACCCGGTAGCGCAGGATCGCCGAGAACGCCACGGACAGCAGCACCCCCGACATCAGCGCGGACACCGGCGCGGGCGCCTGGCTGTGCGCGTCCGGCAGCCAGGCGTGCAGCGGGACCAGACCGGCCTTGGCGCCGAAGCCGAGGACGACCAGGGTGACGCCGAGCCGGGTGACCCCCGCGTCGAGGCGGCCCGCGTGGGCCACCAGCGTGGGCCAGTCCAGCGCCCAGGACTCGGCGACGCCCGCCTGCCGGGCCGCGTAGTAGATCAGCACCGTGCCGAGGAAGGCGAGCGCGATGCCCGCCGAGCAGATCACCACGTACTTCCACGCCGCCTCCACCGAGGTGCGGGTGCGGCGGTGCCCCACCAGGAAGGCCGTGACGATGGTGGTGGCCTCCACCGCCACCCAGAGCACCCCGAGGTTCGCGGTCATCATGGCCAGGCACATCGCGGCCAGGAACGCCTGCACCAGTACCTGGTACCGCCAGGCCGTACGCCGACCCGCCCGCCCCGCCGCACGCTCACCCGCCAGGTACGCGGGCCCCGATCCGCACGCGATCAGCGCCACGGCGCCCACCACCAGCAGCATCCAGACGCTGAGGGCGTCCGCCCGCAGCAGCCCCGAGCAGGCGGTCAGCGGACCGGTGCGCGGGACCCGGACGGCGAGGAGGCCCCCGCAGAGGAGGATCACCAGGGGGGAGACGAGACCGGCCCAGGCGGCGGCCTGCCGTCCCGGGGGCCCCGGGAACTCCGGAGACCTGGCGCGGGGGCCGCCGTCCGGTGCCTCGGTGGCCTGACCGGGAAGCATCCCCGTGGCTCGGTCGGGGCGCGGATCCGCCGCACCCTCGCGCGCCCCCACCCCCACCGGCTGTCGTACCGGCGCCCGCACCGGGACCGGTCGGGGCGCCCGTACCGGGGTGAGCGCGTACGCGGCGGCGGCCAGCAGCGGTACGGCGGCGGGCGCGGTGAGCAGGGCGGCGGTCGGCATCTCGGTCATCAGTCGTGCAGCTCCCGCAGGTCGTCGATGTCGGTCGTGCCGAAGGCCGCCCGCATCCGGGTGGTGAGGATCTCCAGCACCAGCACCGCCAGCAACACATCGAAGGAGACGCCCAGTTCGACGATGAGCGGCACCCCGGAGGTGGCGAGGAAGGCGGTGGCGGTGATGCCGTTGTCCAGCAGCAGGAACCCGAGCACCTGGGCGAGCGCCCGGCGGCGGGTCACCAGCACGAAGAACCCGATCAGTACGACGGCGAGCCCCACCGGCAGCGCCCGGGTGGCCGGGGTCGGATCGAGCAGGGTCAGCGGCCGGGACACCGCGTAGGCGAGCAGCGTGAGCAGGGCCGCCGTCAGCAGCGAGGCCGCCACACCGACCAGCGGCCGGCTCTCGCGGACCTCCTCGCCGCCCCGGCCCGCGGCCAGGGCGGCCAGCGCGCGCCGCATCAGATGCGGCAGGAGACCCGCCCGCAGCAGTCCGACGCCGAGGCCCACCCCGACCAGGTCCCACCGCCCTTCGTGCGCCCCGAGCAGCACGGCGAGGACGGCCAGGGCCACCCCCTGGAGGGCGAACACCCGGATGAGCGCGGCGAGTTCGCGCCGCCACAGCACCAGCACGGCCGCCAGCAGAAAGGCCCCGCAGGCCAGATCGAGGAGCCGGGTGTACAGGCCGCCGCTCATGACGCTCCGTCCAGGAAGTACGACGCGGACACCGAGAGCAGCGCCAACAGAAAGGAACCGGCGAGGAGTTCGGGAACCCGGAACAGCCGTACCTTCGCCCAGCACACCTCGGCCGCCGCGAGCAGCGCGCCCAGCACGGCCACCTTCGCCGCGCACAGCACCGGGGCCGCGGCCAGCGCGGCCCAGGAGGCGCCGGTGGCGATGCCCCAGGGCACGAACAGCGAGGACAGCAGCCCGAGCAGCAGCGTCAGCCGCAGCTGCGCCCCGAGTTCGACCAGCGCCAGATCGGGGCCCGCGTACTCCAGCACCATCGCCTCGTGGATCATGGTGAGTTCGAGGTGCGTGGAAGGGTTGTCCACCGGGATCCGGCCGGTCTCGGCGAGCACCGCGACCGCGAGCGCGGCGACGGCGAGCAGCCCGGCAGGCGAGGCGAACCGGGCCGGCTGTCCGACGGCGTCGGCGACGATGGCCGGGAGATTGGTGGTCTTGGCCGGTATCGACAGCGCGAACACCGAGAGCAGGATGGTCGGTTCGACCAGCGCCGCGACCGTCATCTCCCGGGAGGCGCCCATCCCGCCGAACGCGGTGCCGGTGTCCAGACCCGCCAGGGCGAGCGCGAGCGTGCCGAGCGCGAACAGCGCCACCACCACGATGAGATCCGCGTGCCCGCTCACCGGGGTGGCGGTGGACAGCAGCGGCACCAGCGCGGCGGCCACCAGGGTGGTGGCGACCAGCAGCGCGGGCGCGATCCGGAAGGCGGGCCCGGTCCCGACCGGGGTGACGGGCTCCTTGCGCAGCAACTTGCGTACGTCCCGCCAGGGTTGCAGCACCCCGGCCCCCGCCCGGCCCTCCAGGCGGGCCCGTACCAGCCGCATCCACCCCGTCAGCAGCGGCGCCCCGGCCACCACGGCCACGACCTGACCGACGAGGGCCGTGTACCCGAGTGCGTTCCTCACCAGCCCACCACCAGTGCCGAGAGCAGGACCACGAGTCCCGCGAAGCCGTAGCCGAGATACAGGTGCACACTGCCGCCCGCGAGCCGCCGCGCCGCCCGGCCGGTCCGCTCCAGCGCCCGCGACACCGGCTCGTACAGGTGGTGTTCGATCCGGTCGGGCACCCGGCGCCGGAACCGCACCCGCTCCACCAGATACGCCGAGCCGCGCACCGGGGTGACCGACACGTCCTGTTCCGGGGCGAGCACCTCGTCGAAGACCCGCTGCAACGGCTCGGCGAACGAGGTCGCCGTGTACGCCATGCGCGGTGTCGGCGCCCCGCCCCCGCAGTCCCACAGCCGGGCGCCCGTGCGGCGCCTCCGGCGGCCGTAGAGGCGGCGCGGCCCGGCGGCGGTGAGTGCGGCGGTGAGGCGCTCGCCCTGGAGACGGCCGTCGACATGACCCGCGACGACGTCCACGGCTCACTCACTTACGACACCGACCTCGACCGCGACCTGGAGTCCCGCCGGGACGCATGGAACCGTCTCCGCCACCCACAGCGGGGAGAGCGAGGCGGAGACGCCGGTCAGCCGCACCCGCAGACCGCCACCGGTCAGCGCGCCCGCGCCGGGCAGCCCGACCGCGCCCACCGCCCGGTCGAGACCGTCGCCGAGCAGTCCCGGCAGCACCGCGAGCGCCACCGTGGCCGCCGCGAGCAGGGCCATCCCGGCGAGCATCGGCGGCGGCGCCTCGCGTGCGGCGGCGGCCCGTGCGTCGCGCGGCCGGGCGAAGAAGCCCACCCCGAGCGCCTTCACGAACACGGCGGCGGCGATCCCGGCCGACAGCGCGATCAGTCCCACCGACAGCGGCAGTACGACGGCGACCGCGACCCCGGGCACCCTCATGCCGTGGATCAGGGGCTGGAGCAGCAGCCACTCGCCGATGAACCCGTTGCCGGGCGGCAGCGCCATGGCGCCGAGCGCGGCCAGCGCGAAGCAGGCGGTCGTGACGGGCATCCGGGGGCGCAGCCCGCCCAGCCGGTCCAGGTCCCGCAGCCCCGTGGCGCGCAGCACGGACCCGGCCGCGCAGAACAACAGGGCCTTGAAAGCGGCGTGGTTGACGAGATGCAGCAGCGCCGCCGCGAGCGCCAGCGCGGCCAGCGGGCGCTCCCCGCCGGCCGCGAACAGCCCGCAGGCGCCCACCCCGACGAGGGCGATCCCCATGTTCTCGCTGGTCGAGTACGCCAGCAGCCGCTTGAGATCGGAGGCCATCGCGGCCTGGAGGATGCCGTGCACCGCGCTCAGCCCGCCGACGGCCAGCAGCCCCAGCCACCACCAGGCGGGGCCGCCGCCCAGCAGGTCGAGACCGGTGCGCACGAGGCCGTAGACGCCGAGGTTGACCATCGCGGCGCTCATCAACGCCGAGACGGGACCGGGGGCTTCGGGGTGCGCCCTGGGCAGCCAGGCGTGCAGCGGCACCGCGCCCGCCTTCGACGCGAACGCCGCCGCCACCAGTACGAAGACCAGTCCGCGCGCGGTGGGGGAGAGGAGGTGGGCGCCGGTGCGCAGCGCGGTGAACGTCTCCCCGTGCGCCCCGGCCGCGAACAGCGCGAACCCGGCGAGCAGCAGGACGAGTCCGAGATGGGTCAGCACCGCGTACCAGAGACCGGCCTCCCGTACCGTCCGCCGCTCGGCGTGCTCGGTGAGCACCAGCGCCAGGGAGGCGAGCGCCATCAGTTCCCACAGCGCGAGGAACGTGGAGACCGAGGCGGCCACCGGGACGAGGACGAGGGTCAGCGCGAACAGCGGCAGCACCGCCTGCGCGGTCCGGGAGCCGATCCCGTGCGGGCCGTGCCCGGAGGCGTACCCGATGCCGTACACCCCGACGGCGGCCACGACCGCCCCCGCGACGGCCATGAACAGCCCCGCCAGCGCGTCCACCGCCAGCCGCGTCCCGGTCAGCGGGAGCAGTCCGGGCAGGACGGCCGTCCAGCGGCCACCGCCGAGCGCGGCGACGCCGACCGCCGCGCCGCTCACCCCGATGCCGCAGGTCAGCAGGCCGACGGCCGTGATCCGCGCCCGGTACGGCAGCACGAGTGCCGCCAGCGTGCCCGCGCCGCCCAGTGCGGTGGCCGTCGTCAGGGCGGCCGGGATCACGTTCACCGGCCGGTCACCCGGCGCAGCGCGGCCACGATCGCGTCCGGCTCCGGCGGGCACCCGGGCACCGCCAGATCCACCGGTACGACGTCGCCGACCGCGCCCTCGACGCCGTACCCCCCGGCGAACTCCCCGCAGTCGAGGGCGCAGTCGCCGACCGCGATCACCAGCCGGGGCTCGGCCATCGCGGCGACCGTGCGGCGCAGCGGCTCCGCCATGTTCCGGGTCACGGGCCCGGTCACCAGGGCGACGTCCGCGTGCCGGGGGGAGGCCACCAGGCGGGCGCCGTAGCGCTCGGCGTCGTACACCGGGTTGAACGCGGCGGCGATCTCGATCTCGCAGCCGTTGCAGGAGCCCGCGTCCACGCAGCGCACCTGCGCCGAGCCTCCCAACTGCCGTGCCGCGTCGGGAGGTTGTCCGTCCGGGCGGGGTGGGGCGGGCTCCGCGACCCGCCCGGTGGTCCGGATCTTGCGCAACAGGCCCATGAACCTCTCCCGGTTGCTGGTGAGGGCTTTCACGGGGCCCAACAGGGAGAGGAGCGGCTTGAGTTACGCGGCTTTCCCGGCGTTTTGCCTGGTTTCAGTAGTCTTTGCCGCCGTATGGGGGTTCCGTCGGGAGCACCAGACCCGGAGCAGGCCGTCGGAAAGCCCGCCGGTTCAGGCCTTCTTGACCACGCTGGACTTCAGTTGCATCGCGCCGAATCCCTCGATCCGGCAGTCGATGTCATGGCCGTCCGCACCGGCCACGAGTCGGATGTTGCGCACCTTCGTGCCCGCCTTGATGCCGGACGGGCTGCCCTTGACCTTCAGCGCCTTGACCACGGTCACGGAGTCGCCGTCGGCGAGCACATTGCCGACCGAGTCCCGGACCACCCGGCCCTCCTCGGCGGCGGTGTCCGAGGACGCCGACCACTCGTGGCCGCACTCGGGGCAGACGAGCAGCGCGCCCATCGCGTAGGTGAACGTGCCCGAGCAGGCGGGGCAGGCGGGGAGGTTGTCGCTCATGGAACTCTTTCGGGGTGGGTTCGACAGGGGGTCGGGCAAGGGTCTGGCAGGGGGGCGAAGAAGGGGGTCGCGGGCAGGTCAGGAGGTGGGCCAGCCGTCCGTCCGCCACTCCTGGCGGTCGTCGTCCGGCGTCGAGGGGCCCCGGCCGTGCGCGGCGCGGGCCGCGGCCAGATCGCAGTGGACCGGGATGTCGGGGCCCTCGCCCGCCGGGACCAGCGAGCCGTCGGCGGGTATCGCGGCCAGCTCCAGGCCCCGGCCGCGGGCGGCGAGCAGCCGGGCGGCCTCGGTGATGGCCACCTGGCCCTGCGCGGACCAGTTGCGCAGCTCGGTCAGATCGAGCACGACCGGCCCGGTGCCGCGTGCGACGGCCCAGCCGACGGCGCCGTTGAAGCGGCGCACGGCGTCCGGCCCGAGGTACCCGGCGACGGAGAGGACGCCGAGGTCCTGCTCGATGGTGTAGCGCCAGTCGATGGTCATGCGGGGGCAGCTTCCTTGTACGGGGGAGGAGGGCCGGGGGAGTGGGGCCCGGCGGTGCTACAGGGGCAGGGTGATCCAGATGCTCTTGCCCTCGCCGTCGGCGTCCGCGCGGACCACCGCGGTGCCGCCCAGGCCGAGGACCAGCTCCATCACGGTGGCCAGGCCCCCGGGCCCGGTGAGCGCGGTGCGCAGCTGCGGCCGGTGGGGGTGGCGGTCGTGCACGGCGAAGGCGAAGCAGTCGTGGGCGGCCGCGTAGATGACGGTGACCTCGGGGGAGACATGGGCCGCGTGCCGGACGCTGTTGGTGACCAGCTCGCTGAGGATCAGCAGCGCCGGATCGACCACGCGGTGGCGCAGCCCGATGCCCCACTCCACGAGGGCCTCTTCGGCGGTCTCCCGCGCGACCCGCACCGCCTTGGGGACGGCGGGCAGGGTGAGCACATGGCGGTGGGGAAGGGCCTGCAAAGCCTGGGACATCATCGCTCCGTCGGGCCGGGGTGGTGGTCTCCCGCGCCGGTCGTCCCGCTCAGGACGGCCTCCTCACCGGGCGCCGGGGAGGTCCGCTGCGCGGGCACGACGCCCTCCAGATGGCCGCGGGCCGCCCGGATCGCCTCGGGGGTGGTGGCATGGTCCCGGCCGTCGGGCCGCAGCAGCTCCAGCGCGCCGACCGAGTCGAGGACGCGCAGCTGCCCGGGCCGGATGCCGGAGGCCAGGACGACGATGCCGCGCCTGCGCAGCTTCTCCACCGCGTCCTTCAGCACCAGGGCGCCGGTGGCGTCGATGGTCGACACCCGGGACATGCGCAGGATCACCACCCGGACGTCGGCGACCTCGGTCAGCTCCAGCAGGAAGCGGTGCGCCCCGGCGAAGAACAGCGGCCCGTCGAGCCGGTACGCCACGATGTGCTCGGCGAGCAGCGCGTGCTCCTCCGCGCTGTGGTCGCCCCGGTCCAGCGGCACCCGGTCCAGGCGGGCCTGCCGGGCCACGGCACGCAGCGCGAGCGCGCCGGCCACGGCGAGACCGATGATCACGGCGTAGACGAGGTCAAGGGCGAGGGTGCCGACCGCGGTCAGGGCGAGTATCATCGCGTCCGAGCGGGTCGCCCGGGCCATGGCCTTCAGCGAGCCGACCTCGACCATGCGCACCGCGGTGGCCAGCAGCACCCCCGCGAGGGCGGCCAGCGGGATCTTCGCGACCAGCGGCGAGGCGGCGAAGACGATCACCGCGAGGACCACGGCATGGGTGAACGCGGCGGTGCGGGAGGCGGCTCCGGTCCGTACGTTGACCGCCGTGCGCGCGATCGCGCCGGTGGCCGGTACACCGCCGAACAGCGGGGCGGCGATATTGGCCAGGCCCTGGCCGAACAGCTCGCGGTCCGGGTCGTGCTGCTGCCCGACGGTCATGCCGTCCGCGACCGACGCCGAGAGCAGGGACTCCAGGGCGGCCAGCGCGGCCACCGCCACGGCGGGCGCCGCGAGGGAGCCCAGGTCGCCGAGGTGGAGGAAGGCGAGGGAGGGCGCGGGCAGCCCGGACGGCAGCTCGCCGATCGGCTTGGCCGCGTCCAGATGGGCGAGCTGGGCGACGGCGGTCGCGGCGATCACGGCCAGGATCGAGAAGGGGATCGTGGGCCGCCAGCGGGCGCCGAGCAGCATCACCGCGGCCACGGCGAGCGCGAGCCCCACGGCGGTCCAGTTCGGCGACTTCGCGAACTCCTCGAACGCCCGCCAGGTCACCACCAGCACCTTGTCGCCCTTGGGCGTGGGCACGCCGAGCGCGTTCGGCACCTGCTGGAGCCCGATCACACAGGCGATGCCGAGGGTGAAGCCCTCCACCACGGGGGCGGGCACGTACTGCATGTACTTGCCGGCACGCAGCGCCGCCAGCCCGATCAGCAGCACACCGGCCAGCAGCCCGACGGTGAGCACACCGGTGGGCCCGTACCGGCCCACGATCGGCACCAGGACGACGGTCATGGCACCGGTCGGCCCCGACACCTGGAGGTTCGAGCCGCCGAACACGGCCGCGACCGCGCCCGCGATCACCGCGGTGGCCAGGCCCGCCTCGGCGCCGAGCCCGGAGGAGACACCGAAGCCGAGGGCGAGGGGGAGCGCGACGATCGCGACGGTGAGGCCCGCGAGGAGGTCCCGGCGCGGATCGCGTCGTACCGCGACGAGGTCGGCGCGGCCGGGCAGCAGGGAGGTGATCCGGGTGCGTACGGTCCGTAGCCCCCGGGTGAGAGCGGTGCTCATCGGGCGGAGACCTCGGCTTCCCGCAGTTCGGTGAGCAGTTCGTGCTGCCCGGTGAGCATCTCGGTGAGGATCCGGCGGGCGGCCCGCATCAGGTCGGCCACGTCACCGCCGGAGAGCTGGTAGACGACCGTCGAGCCCTCGCGGGTGGAGGTCACGATCCCGGAGCGGCGCAGCACGGCCAGCTGCTGGGAGAGGCTGGAGGGCTCCACCTCTATGGCGGCGAGCAGTTCCCGGACCGGCCGGGGCCCGTCCTGGAGCAGCTCCAGCACCCGTATCCGTACGGGGTGACCAAGCATCCGGAAGAACTCGGCCTTCGCCTGGTACAGCGGAACCGACACGATCCCTCGACTTCCCTCACGGCGAATACAACGAACATAGCATCTAACCAATTGCAAACTTTCGCAATTCCGCTAGTCGCTTCGCCGTGGACTGTGGGCGTATGTCGGTTTCGCTCGGCTCCGCTCGGCTCCGCTCGGTTCCACTCGGTTCCGCTCGGTCCGCTCTGTTCCGCTGAAGGGGTGCCCGTCCCGTCAGAGGGTCGGCGGCCCCGCCTCGACGCGTCGCAGCACCGGCTCCAGCCGGTCCAGATCGGGCCCGTCGGCCCGCTGCCGTTCGTCCCACCAGGTGGCACCGGCGTCGCGCAGCGGGCCGATCACGTCCCTGGCCCCGGCCGGGTCCGCCGGGGTGACACCGCCGAGCACGAACTCGAAGGGATGCGCGCCCCCGGCCGTACGGTGCGCCCGCACATAGGCGATCAGCTCGCGCACCTCGGCCGCGTCCGGGGCCGACCCGTGGCGGGCGGTCTCGAAGAGCGGAGCGGCGCCGTCCCAGCGCGCCGCCCGCCGCATGGGCGCGCGGCGCGGCCAGAACCCGCCGATCCAGACGGGCGGGCGGGGCCGCTGGACGGTGGCGGGCAGCAGGGTCACGTCCCGGGCCGTGTAGTTCGGCCCCTGATGGTCCACCGGGCCGCCGGACCAGAAGCGGGTCAGCAGCTCCAGGCCCTCGTCCAGCCGCCCGGCCAGCTCGCGCGGCCCGGCGGTGTCGCCGAAGCTCGCGTACTCGTCCTCGACCGGACCGCCCAGACCCGCCCCGAGGATCACCCGTCCGCCGCTCAGCTGGTCCAGCGTGACGACCTGCCGGGCCAGCTGCTGGGGACGGTAGCGGGGCACCGGCGTCAGCAGTGTGCCCAGCCGGATGCGGGAGGTCGCAAGGGCGGCCGCCGTCAGCAGCATCCAGGGGTCGCCGAAGGGCCGCCCCTGATGCCGCCGGTGCAGCACATGGTCCCAGACGAACAGGCCGTCCCAGCCCGCCTGTTCGGCGGCGACGGCCACGGTCGCGACGGCACGGGGGTCGGCGAAGTCACCGAAGTTGGGCACGTTCACGGAGAAGCGCATCCCGACATGATGATCAGCGCGCCGCCCGTGGGCAATCACCGTGGCCCGGAACGTCGTTCATCCCGTGCTCCGTTCAGCCGAGGAGCCGAGGACGAGCACCGGCTTGATCGCGCTGCCGTCGCGCATCCCGCGCACCGCCGCGTCGATGTCCTCGAAGGGGAACGTGGTGACGAGCCGGTCGACCGGGAGGCGGCCCTGCCGGTACAGCGCGACCAGCTCGGGGATGAAACGGGCCGGATCCGCGTCCCCCTCGATCACCCCGTGCAGCCGGACGCCCTTGCTCAGCAGGCTCATCACATCGAACGGCACCCGCGTGCCGATCCCGGTGAGCGCCAGGTCGCCCCGGTGCCGCAGCGCGCCGAGGGCCCGGGCGAGCATCTCCGGCCTGCTGGTGGTGTCCACGATGTGCCGCGCCCCGCCGCCCGTGAGATCCAGCAGCGCCGCCACGATCTCGTCGCCGTCGGCCGGATCCAGGGCGGCCCTCGCCCCGAGGCTCACCGCCACCGCGCGCCGGGACGCCACCGGCTCCACGACGACGACCGGATCGCAGCCCGCGATCACACCGGCCATCACCGCGCTGAGGCCGACACCGCCCGCCCCGATCACCACGAGCGAGCTGCCCGGCTCGGGGCGCAGCCGGTTGAGGACCGTACCCGCCCCCGTCTGCACCCCGCAGCCCAGCGGCGCGGCCACCGCGGGCGGCAGATCCGCCGGGATCCGCACGGTGTTGCGCTCATGGGCGAGCGCGTGGGTGGCGAAGCTGGACTGGCCGAAGAACGCGCCGCGCACCGGCGCGCCGCCCCGGGACAGCGGCGTACTGCCGTCCGCCCGGCCGCCCGAGGCGTTCAGGGCGCGCATCGCGTGGCAGTACGCGGGATGACCGGCCGCGCACTGCGCGCACGCGCCGCAGCTGTGGAAGGTGAGGACGACATGATCACCCGGCGTGATCCCGGTCACCTCCACCCCCACCGCCTCGACCACCCCTGTGCCCTCGTGCCCGAACACCATCGGCATCAGCTCCGCCGGCCAGGCCGCCTGGCTGCTCAGATCGGTGTGGCACACCCCCGCGGCGGTGATCCGCACCAACACCTCGCGCGGGCGCGGCACTTCGAGCTCCACCTCCCGCACGGTGAACGGCCCGCCCGGGGTCTCGGTGACGGCGGCTCGGATACGCATGGGGGACTTCTTTCCCGCGGGGGGCCGTGACGTCGGAGGACTACCCGGACCGGGCCCCCGGCCACGCGCGCGCGGCCGGCCGTCTCGGATGCCGGGCCTGCCATCAGGCCGTACCCGCTTCGCGCTATCCTGGTGGGGCGGCGCGACCTCGGTCCCCGCACGGCGGTGGGTCCCGCCGTACAGAACCGCGGCAATGTCGCCGCCAATGGTCCCTCCCCATGACAAAGTGCGCCCCGGCACGCCCCGGGCGCCCTGTACGAGGAGGCCCATGTGGCAGAGCGGACGGCGCTGAACCAAACCACCGAACGCGGCGTCGAGCGGCGCGCGCCGGCCCGTCGGAGCGCGCCCTGGCGCACCCAGGGACCCGTCCTCGCGGCCATCGCCGTCGGCGGCGCCCTCGGGTCCTGCGCCCGCTACGCCACCTCGCTGCTGTGGCCGACCGCGTCCGGCGCCTTCCCGTGGACCACGTTCTGGGTGAACGTCAGCGGCTGCGCCGTCATCGGCGTCCTCATGGTCGTCATCACCGACATCGGCTCCGGGCACCGCCTGGTCAGGCCCTTCCTCGGCACCGGCGTGCTCGGCGGATTCACCACCTTCTCCACCTACACCGTGGACATCGAGCGGCTGACCGGCACCGGCCGGGCCACCACCGGCCTGCTCGACCTCGTCGCGACCGCGCTCGGCGCCCTCGCGGCCGTCTGGACCACCGCGCACCTCACCCGGCGCGTCATCGAGTGGAGGACATCATGACGACAACGACCGTTCCCGGAGTCCGGCTCACGGTCCTCGTCGGCGAGGACGACATGTGGCACCACAAGCCCCTCTTCGCCGAGATCGTGCACCGGGCGCACCGGGCCGGGCTGGCCGGCGCCAGCGTGTTCCGGGGCGTGGAGGGATTCGGGGCGACCTCCCTGATCCACACCAGCCGGCTGCTGTCGCTCAGCGAGGACCTGCCGGTGGCCGTGGTCATCGTCGACACCGAGCAGCGCGTACGGGCCTTCCTGCCCCAGCTCGACGAGCTGGTCGGGGAGGGTCTGGTGACCGTCGACCACTGCGAGATCGTCCGCCGCGACGGCCTTGACGAGAAGGAGAGTTCGTGAACTGGCTGCTGGTCATCGCCGGAGCCGCCGTGGGCGCACCGCTGCGCTATCTGACCGACCGCACCGTGCAGTCCCGGCACGACACCGTCTTCCCCTGGGGCACCTTCACCGTCAATGTCGTCGGCAGCCTCATTCTCGGCCTGGTCACCGGGGCGGTCGTCGCGGGCGGGATGTCCTCGGACTTCCAGCTGCTGATCGGCACCGGGCTGTGCGGGGCACTGACCACGTACTCCACGTTCTCCTACGAGACGCTGCGGCTCGCCGAGGACGGGGCGCGCTTCTTCGCCGCCGCCAACGTCGTCGCGAGCGTCGTCGCCGGACTCGGTGCCGCCTTCCTGGGCGCCGCGCTCGCGCAGTCCCTCTGGGCCTGATGTGGCCCCCCGCTCCGACATGGTGTTTTACAGTGTTTGGCGCCCCGTTCGGACGACAGGACCTGTGAGGTATCCGCGAACATGTCGACGCAGACGTTTGAGTTTCAGGTGGAGGCCCGTCAGCTGCTCCAGCTGATGATCCACTCCGTGTACTCGAACAAGGATGTCTTTCTGCGCGAGCTCGTCTCCAACGCCTCCGACGCGCTGGACAAGTTGCGCCTGGAGAAGCTGCGGGACGACGCGCTGGACGTCGAAGTGTCCGACCTGCACATCGAGTTGGACATCGACAGCGACGCCCGGACGCTCACGGTGCGGGACAACGGCATCGGTATGTCCTATGACGAGGTCGGGCAGCTCATCGGCACCATCGCCAACTCCGGCACCGCCGAATTCCTGCGCGAGCTGCGCGAGTCCAAGGACACGGCCGGGGAGGAGGGGCTCATCGGCCAGTTCGGCGTGGGCTTCTACTCCGGCTTCATGGTGGCCGACGAGGTGACCCTGGTGACCCGGCGGGCCGGGGAGAGCCAGGGCACCCGCTGGACCTCGCGCGGCGAGGGGACGTACACCCTGACCGCCGTCGAGGACGCCCCGCAGGGCACCTCGGTCACCCTGCACCTCAAGCCGGCCGACCCGGAGAACCAGCTCCACGACTACGCCTCGCCCTGGAAGATCAGGGAGATCGTCAAGCGGTACTCGGACTTCATCACCTGGCCGATCAGGATGGTGTCCGAGACCCCGGCCGACGGCGAGGAGCCGGCGCCCGAGACCCTCAACTCCATGAAGGCGCTGTGGGCGCGGCCCCGCGACGAGGTGTCCGACGACGAGTACCACGAGCTGTACAAGCACATCGGCCACGACTGGCGCGACCCGCTGGAGACCATCCGGCTCCAGGCGGAGGGCACCTTCGAGTACCAGGCGCTGCTCTTCCTGCCCGAGCACGCCCCCCACGACCTGTTCACCCGGGACTTCCGCCGGGGCGTACAGCTCTACGTCAAGCGCGTGTTCATCATGGACGACTGCGAGGCGCTGCTGCCGCCGTACCTCCGCTTCGTCAAGGGCGTCGTGGACGCGGCCGACCTCACGCTCAACGTCTCCCGTGAGATCCTCCAGCAGGACCGCCACATCGAGATGATGCGCCGTCGGCTGACCAAGAAGGTCCTCGCCACGGTCAAGGACCTGATGGGCGAGGAGTCGGACCGCTACGCCACGTTCTGGCGGGAGTTCGGCACCGTCCTCAAGGAGGGGCTGGTCACCGACGCGGAGAACCGCGAGGCCCTGCTCGCCGTCTCCTCGTTCGCGAGCACGCACCACGAGAGCGAGCCGACCACGCTGAAGCAGTACGTGGAGCGGATGAAGGACGGCCAGGACGACATCTACTACCTGACCGGCGAATCCCGCGGGGCCATCGAGAACTCCCCGCACATGGAGGCGTTCCGCGACCGGGGCCTCGAGGTGCTGCTGCTCACCGACGCCGTGGACGAGGTGTGGGTCGACGCGGTCGGCGAGTACGAGGGCAAGAAGCTGCGCTCCGTCGCCAAGGGCGAGTTCGACCTCGACGCGAAGAGCGAGGACGAGGGCGCGGACGACGAGCGGGAGAAGCGGAACGAGGCGTACGCCGGTCTGCTGGAGTGGATGGGCAAGCGACTGGAGGACGACATCAAGGAGGTACGGCTGTCCTCCCGGCTCACCGTCTCCCCGGCCTGCGTCGTCTCCGACGCGCACGAACTCACCCCGGCCCTGGAGAACATGTACCGCGCCATGGGCCAGGAGGTCCCCCGGGCCAAGCGCATCCTCGAACTCAACCCCGGGCACGCCCTGGTCGAGGGGCTCAACGAGGCGTACACCCAGCGCGGCGACGGCACCGAACTCGCCGAGACCGCCGAGCTGTTGTACGGCCTCGCGGTCCTGGCGGAGGGCGGCCAGCCGAAGGAACCGGCCCGCTTCGTGAAGCTGATGGCACAGCGGCTGGAGAAGGCGCTGTAGGGAACGTACGAGCGAGGGCGACCACCGCGTCTGTCGTGCGGCGGTCGCCCTCCCCTCCTAGGCGTACGGGGTGAAGTGCGCCGGGGTGTGCGCGATGGGCAGTTCGGGGCGCCACGCGGTGAGGATCTGCGCGCTGCACACGAACAGGCCGTCGGGCAGCTTGTCCAGGGGGTACCAGGCCCAGTCGCCGACCCGCTCGTCCGGCTGGGTGGCCGGTTCGCCCCGCCACGCGGTGACGAGGGCGCCGACGGTGACGCGTACGACGTCCTCGACATGGTCGACCAGCGTGCCCAGGAGCCGGACGTCCTCGGCGCGCGCGAGCAGCCCGGTCTCCTCGGCGAGTTCCCGTACGACGGTCTGCTCCAGGGACTCCCCGGGCTCCACGGTGCCGCCCGGGAGTTCGAGGGTGCCGCGCTGATGGCGGCCGAGGAGGATGCCCCGCTCGCCGAGGACGATCGCGCCCACGCCGAGCGCGGCGTGGGGGACGGGGGGCCTGGTGGAGCGGTTGCGGCTGGTGATGGTGTCGACGTCCGGTGCGGACACGGGAACTCCTCGGTGAGCGGGGTGTTTCGGGCGCGCGGCCGGTCGGAACCGGTGGCCGTCACCATGGTTCCAGCAGTTCACCGGGCCGTGTCGGCCGGACCGTCCTCGAACTGGGCCGGATAGACGTCCGGTTGGTCCAGCGGCAGCTTGAGCCAGGCGATCATCTGCCGCAGCTGGTGGTACGCCCGCAGCCGCTCGCTATCGCTGTCCTGCCGCTCGGCCTCGGCGATCGGCTCCCACAGCCGGTGCACCATCACCGGCCCCACCTCCAGCAGACCTCCGCTGCCGCCGGTCGCCCAGCGCGCCAGCACATAGCGGGCGAGGGCGCCGACCGGGATGTCCAGGTTCTCGGCCATGCCCCGCAGGGTGGCGAGCGGATCGAGCCGTCCGTAGAGGACGACGTCCGACTTGAAGTTGGCGTGCGGATCGTCGGCCGGCCAGTCGGCGTCCCAGCGGTCCAGCCGGATCACCGGCTCCTCCTGCGGGCCCGTCCCGTCGTGCTCCTCGTGCGGCATGGTGGTCATCCGCCTCGGCCTCCTTCTCGGCGTCGCGTTCGGCATCGCTGCCGGACTTCGGGCAAGGCATACCCTGACGCACCATGACCCGACCGGCCGCCCCTACGGCGCCGCACCCGGTCAGACACCGAACTCCTGGAGCCGACAGGGGAGTTGTGAGCCCCATCCGTACGCGGGCAGCTCGATGTTCCCGGCCTTGGCGAACTGCGCCGCGAGCACGTTCCGCATCGGAAAGCGGGTCATCTGCCGCATGGAGAGGTCCCGCAGCCGGATGCCGAGGCGGCTCGTGGGCGCGTATCCGGAGGCGCCGCCCGGCGGGAGCCGCTGGGCCTGGTCGACGTAGGGGCGCATGACCTCGTCGTAGCGGCGCAGGGCGGTCCGGTGGTCGCCCCCGGCCGTGGCCAGTTCACCGGCGAGTACGTACGCGCCGACCAGCGCGAGACTGGTCCCGAGGCCGGTCAGCGGGGTCGCGCAGTACCCGGCGTCGCCGAGCAGCGCGACCCGGCCGCGCGACCAGCCGTCGAGGCGGACCTGGCCCATGGAGTCAAGGAAGAAGTCCGGGGCGGCGCGCATCGCCCGCAGCAGCCGCGGGGCCTCCCAGCCGACGTGGGCGAAGCGCCGGGCCAGCAGCTCGTGCTGGGCGGCGATGTCCCGGCGGTCGTAGGAGAGCGGCGCGGAGCGGAAGCTGAGGCCCGCCTTGATCTCGCCGGGCAGCCGGCCGGGCCGGGCGGAGGCGACCAGACCGGGCGGCGCGTTGTGCATCATGTACCAGCCGTCGAGGTCCAGGTCGTCGGTGGCGGTGAACCAGGCCGTGCAGAGGCCGAGCGGGCGGACGAACTCCCGCTCCGGGCCGAAGGCCAGCGCGCGCACCACGGAGTGCGGCCCGTCCGCGCCGACGACCATCGCGAACCGGCGCGGCGCGGCCCGCTCGAAGGTGACCGTGACCCCGTCCGCGTCCTGCTCCAGCGCGGTGATCGTGTCGTCGAACAGGTACTCCGTGCCGGGCAGGCTCGCCTCGTACAGCAGCCGGGCGAGGTCGCCCCGCAGGATCTCGATCTCGGAGACGATCCCCTCGCCGCCGAAGCCGTCGGCGGGCAGGGCGGCGGTGACGCGTCCGGCGGCGTCGACGAGGGCGAGCCCGCGCTGGTCCACGCTCTCCGCCCTGGCCCGCTCCATCAGGCCCATCCGTTCGATCACGGTCCGGCCGGCGCCGCGCAGATCCACGGTCTGCCCGCCCGGCCGGGGTGCCGGCGCCCGCTCCACGATCGTGACCGTGAAGCCCCCTTCGCGTAGCCAGTACGCCAGCGCGGGCCCCGCGATGCCGGCGCCGCAGATGAGTATCTCGTTGTCGGTCATGGTGGGAATGTACGCCGTACGCAGGCTAGTGCGCAAGCGCCAAGCTGCCTGCTGGTGGGGGTAGTTGCAAAGAAGTGCACTAGTACACGAGGGTGTTGGAGTGGGGTCTCGCGGCCGTATCGCCCGGCGTCGCGGGCTTACGATGGCCGCCTTCAGTGCACTAGTGCGGAGGATGCCGATGAGCGGACAGGCGGTGTCGCGCTCCGGTCGGATCGTGGACGAGCTGCGACGGCGGATCGAGACGGGCGAACTGGCGCCGGGCGAGCGCGTGCCCTCGACCCGGGAGATCACCCGCCAGTGGGGTGTCGCCATGGCGACGGCCACCAAGGTGCTCACCGAACTGCGCCGCGCGGGCCTGGTCCGTGCCGTACCCGGCGTCGGCACGGTCGTGGCGCCCCCGGCGCGGCCCGCTCGCCCCGCTGCCGCCACCCGGCGGGGCCGCCCGGCCCGCCGACGCGTCCCCGGCCCCGTCGGCGCTCACGCTCGACCGGATCGTCACCGCCGCGATCGCGGTCGCCGACGCGGAGGGGCTGGCGGCGGTCTCGATGCGCCGGGTGGCCGCCGAACTCGGCGTGGCGACCATGTCGTTGTACCGGCATGTGACCGACAAGGACGACCTGCTGACACGGATGCTGGACACGGTCATCGCGCGGCACCCGCTGCCCGCCGACCCGCCGCAGGACTGGCGCGCGGCGATCGAGCTGGCCGCCCGGCGGCTGTGGGACCAGTTCCGCCGCCACCCCTGGCTCGCGCCGGCCCTCTCGGTGACCCGCCCCCAGATGGTCGCCTCGGCCCTCCCGTACAGCGAGTGGATGCTCTCCGTCCTGCACTCCCGCGGCCTCGACCTGCACACCGCCTTCACCGCGCACCTGATGCTGCTCAACTACGCCCGCGGCATCGCCGTGAACCTGGAGTCGGAACGGGAGGCCGAGGCGTACAGCGGGCTCGACAGCGAGCAGTGGATGGACACCCAGGAACCCGAACTCCTCGACATCCTCGCCACCGGCCGCTTCCCCGCCCTCTCCCGCCTCGCCGCGACGGGCTACGACCTCGACCTGGACGCCCTCTTCGAGTTCGGGCTCCAGCGGCTGCTGGACGGGGTGGCGGCGCTGGTCGAGCGGGGCTGATCGCGCTCGCGCCGCGCCGCGTCGGGCCCCTGCAGCGCTGTGCGGCCGTTCCGGCCCGGCGTCACAGCAGCCGCTCGTCCAGCAGGAGCGTGGCCAGTCCCGCCGGGCCGAGGATGTGCAGTGCGGGGCCTGACGCGACGGTGCCGACGGCCAGTGCGTGGACGGGGGCGCCGGTGAGGAGGGTGTGGCGGAGCTCGCCGGTCAGCGGGTCCCGGAGGCGGATGCCGCTCGGGTCCGCGGAGGCGATCAGCGCCCGGCCGTCCGACAGGGGCACCGCGGCCAGCGCCAGGGTGTCGGAAGCTTTCCAGCGGGCGAGGAGGGAGCCGTCGGCCGTGTCCCAGACGAAGACCTCGGCCGATGTGGTCGCGACCAGTACTACCCCGTGGTGGCCGCGGAAAGCGCACGCGTGCCGGAACAGCGACCGGTGATGGGCAGGCCGTCTCAGCGTGGTGACGACGCGACCGGAGAACAGGTCGACGAGTTCGATGCCGGCCATGCCCACCACGGCGATCAGGGTGGTGCCCGACTCCCGCACGGGAAGGGGTGCCAGGAGGCGCGGCTGATCGGTGGCCGACCTGGGCAGGGCGCCGGTCTCGGGGCCGTCGACCGGACCCCACACCACGGACCTGCGGCCTCCGCGGCCCTCCAGCCGCACCAGCAGCGGCACGCCGGCCGCCGTCGTGACGACGCAGGACCGTCCGGGGGGAGAGCCGGTCTCGTGCGCGGGATGCACCTCCGTGCCGGACACCAGGTCCCAGACCGACCAGGAGCTGTGGTCCTCGACCATGACGTACGCGCTGCCGGGAGGCGACGGGAAGGGTTCGACGTTCCTGACCCGCCCGGTGTCCAACCGCTTCACCAGCCGCCCCGTCAGGGCGTCGTGGACCTCCAGTCCGACGCGGGTGCCGAGCACGAGGACGTCGTCGGCTCCGTCGGGGCCCGGGCATCGCGTCCTGCACAGCGGCCACGGCTCCGTGGGGTGCGACCCGAGGGGCGCCCGGTACAGCGTCTCCGTCAGACCGTCCCCGTGCAGCGTCGGCTCGTGGCCGGGTTGCCACAGCCTGATCCCCTGGGGACCGGCGGAGACGACACGCGGGCCATTCGGGTCGTCCAGGACGGCGAGGGCGTCGATGGACGGGAGGTCGGCCTCGAAGGAGTTCTCCCAGTCGCTGTCGATGTCCCGCACGACGATGCGGTTGAGCCGGGTGTAGGCCACCGCCGTGCCACCGGGCAGCGCCGCCAGGGGGCGCCCCGGGAGCGCGGGGCAGGGAGCGGGTTCTCCCCGGAAGGGGTCCCAGAGCCGCCATCGGACAGGTGCTCCCATCCGTACGACGAGCAGGTCGTCCTTCCCGGGTCTGGACACGGCGAGGGCCACGTGCGCCCGGTCGCCCCCGAACGGCGGCTGCGGGGTCAAGCCCGAGAACGGGTCCCAGAGGCGGATGCCCTCCGGCGTGGGGAAGGCCACGAGCGCGTGTCCGCTCGCCCGTCGCACCACGGCCGACGTGCTGCGGCGGAAGACATGGCCCGACCCCGGAAAACCCTCGGCCTCGACGACGCGGCTCTCGTCGACGCCGTGAGCGTTCGGCCGCCACACGAAGGCGCTCTGCGCCGTGATGACGAACAGCTTCCAGCGCGCGGCGCCGTCCTCCAGGACGTGCACGTCGTTGACGGCCGGCAGGGAGAGGGCGGTGATGGGCTGGGCCGAGCCGGGGTCGTACAACCGTCCAACGCGATCACGATCAGCCGCCGCCGGACGATTCCCGTCGGCTCTTGCGCGTCCACAGCCCTCCCCCGCTCCGCGCGCGAGGTGCGGCGCACGGCCCGGTCAGCCTATCCGGAGCGGCCGGCCCCCCGCCCGCGGCTACGATCGGCCCGGGCAGGCGGCCCTTGGGCGGACGAGGAGGGGGAACGGTGAGCGCACTACAGGTCATCGGAGTGCACGGCATCCGGCAGGGGGCCGCGGCCACGACGGAGGCACTGAGCAGGAGCTGGCAGGAGTCCGTGGACGACGCGCTGGCCTGCTCGGGGCTCGCCGAGGCGGCCGGTCCGGTCGGCCTCACCGTCCCGTCGTACCAAGGCGTGTATCCGAAGACGGCCACCCGGTACATGCGGCTGGGCGCGGACGCCGCTGGTGCGGCCGACGACGTGCCCGTGGACGAAGAGGAAGAGGCCTTCATCCTGGAGGCCCTGGCCGCTTACGCGCCGTCCGCGGTGGCGGAGGAGCAGGACTCCCCGATGGCCGGCCGGACTCTGGGGGCGGGCCGGCTCACACCGCGGATCCTCAGACGGGCTCAGGCCGTGGACCGGGTGGCCGGCAAGGGAGTGACCGACCGTCTGCTGTGGCTGATCCGCGAAGCCCATGGCTACCTGCGGCAGGAGCGGACGGCGGCCGCGGTCCGCGCCGTGGTCCGGGAGGCGCTGGTCACCACCGGCGCCCGGATGGTCATCGCCCACTCGCTGGGCACCGTCGTGTTCTACGACATGCTCACCCGCGGCGAGGTTCCGCCCGCGCCGGACGGCGGCCCGGGGGTGGCCTCGCTGATCACCTGCGGCTCGCCGCTGGGCTGGCTCGCGGTGCGCAAGGGCGTTCACGCGGTCGGTGAACCGCTGTCCGTCCCGGCCGGGGTGGAGTGGACGAACCTGTACGCGGCCAACGACCCGGTGAACAGGGGCAAGGGCCTGTCCTACCTGGCGGTCGGGGTCACCGACGTCAAGGTCGACAACGGCAAGCTCAACGCCCACGACGTCCACCGCTATCTCGACAAGCCCGCGGTCGCCCAACGCATCGGCAAGGCCCGACGCCACTGAACCGGCCGTCCCGGCCCCCACGTCGGCCCGAGTCCGCCGCCCCCGCCCCCAGAACCGCAGTCGACTCTGCTCACACCGCTGCGTCTTCTTCCCTGGGGAGTGCCCGCCGGTGGCGGCAGGCTGCTGGGAAAAGACGGCTGGGAGGCGACAGTGACAACAGGCCCGGCCCCTGCGGGGGCGCCGAACGACGTGGACGCCCGGACGGTGTCCTTCGCGCAGCGCCGGCTGTGGTTCATGGACCAGCTGGCGGGGTCCTCCAGCGGGTCGATGCTGCCGTTGGTGCTGCGGCTGCGGGGGCGCCTCGACGCCGACCGGCTGGAGCGGTCGTTGAGCGGGATCGTGGCCCGGCACGAGGTGCTGCGGACGCGGTTCACCGCCGTGGACGGGGAGCCGGTGCCGATCGTGGACGCGCCCGCCGGGTGCCCGCTGCGCCGGGTCACGGCGGACGGCCCCGCCGACCTGTACGCCCGCTGCCTGGGCCGCCCCGTCGACCTCGCCGAGGAGCACCCGGTCCGCGCCACCCTCGCCCGGGTCGCCGAGGACGAGCATCTGTTGCTGGTCGAGGTCCACCACATCGCCGTGGACGGCTGGTCCTGGGGCGTGCTGCTGGAGGAGCTGGCCGCCGGATACCGGGGCGAGGAGGTCGAGCCGCCGGCCGTGCAGTACGCCGAACTCGCCCGCGCACAGGCCGAACGGCTCTCCGGCGCCCGGCTGGAACGGCTGCTCGGGCACTGGCGGGAACGGCTGACCGGGCTGACCCCGCTGGAGCTGCCCACGGACCGGCCGCGGCCCCGGGTCTGGGACGGCTCCGGCGATGTCGTCCGCTTCGATCTGCCCGCCGAACTGGTCGCCGCCGTGGACGGGTTGGCGCGCTCGCGGCGGGTCACCCGGTACATGGTGCTGCTCACCGCCTATCAGGCGCTGCTCGGTCACTGGTCGGGCCGTACCGACGTCGCCGTGTGCAGCACGCTCGCCGACCGGGCCCAGCGCGGTGCCGCCGAGCTGATCGGCCCGCTGGTGAACACCGTCGTGCTGCGGTCGGACCTGTCCGGACGGCCCGGCTTCGACACGCTGCTGGAGCGGGTACGGCGGCGGGTGCCGGCCGATCTGTCCCATGCCGAGGCGCCCTTCGACCTCGTGGTCGGCGCGCTCGGCGGATCCCGGGACCTGTCCCGGCACCCGCTCGCCCAGGCGTCGTTCACGCTGCTCAACTCCCCGATCCGGCCGGTGCGGATGGCGGACCTGGACGTGGCGCTCGTCGAGCCGCCGCTGACCGAGACCCCGCTGGACGTCTTCCTCGACCTGACCCTGCGCACGGACGGCTCCGTCGCCGCCATCCTCCAGTACGCCACCGCCCTGTTCGACGCCGGCACGATGCGCGCGTTCGGCACGGCGTATGTCGCCCTGCTGCGGGCCGTCATCGCCGAACCGACGGCACCCGTACACGAGTTGGCGCGCGCCCTGCCCGCCGGGCCCGGGGCGCCCGCGCGGCCCAGGAGCGACTGGCACCACGCCCCCGACCGGCCCACGGCGCCCGCGCGGCCGGTCGCCTTCGCCGGACGGCCCGACGCGCTCGCGCTGCGCTGCGGCGACGACAGCGCCACGTACGCGGAACTCGACGCCCTGTCCGGCGGACTCGCCGCCGCACTGCGCGCCGCCGGGGTCACTGCGGGCAGCCCGGTGGGTGTCGTGCTGCGCCGCGGACTGTGGTCGGTCGCCGCCATCGAGGGGATCTGGCGGGCCGGTGGGGTGTACGTGCCGCTCGACCCCGAACTGCCCGCGCAGCGGCTCGCGTTCATGGCGGAGGAGGCGGGGCTCGCCTGTGTCGTCACCGCACCGGCGACGGCCACCGTCGCCGCCCCGCTCGCGCCCGTCGCCGTCGACGTCACCGCCGTCACCCCGGACCCGGACGGGCCCCGCCACCGGCCCGACCCCCGCCAGCTCGCCCATGTCATCTTCACGTCCGGGTCCACGGGACGCCCCAAGGCGGTCGGTGTCGAACACGCCGCGCTCGCCTCGCACGTGGCCGCCGCACGGCAGCGCCTCGGCATCACCGCCGCCGACCGGGTGCTGGCCTTCGCCTCCTTCTCCTTCGACGCCTCCCTCGACCAGGTGCTGCCCGCCCTCACCTCCGGCGCCACCGTCGTCATGCGCCCCGAGGAGCCCTGGCTGCCCACCCAGGTACCGGAGATCGTCCAGCGGCACGAGCTGACCGTGGTCAATGTGCCGCCCACCTACTGGTCCGAGCTGGCCCTCTCCCTGGACCGGCGGCTGGCCGCCGCCCTCGCGCCGCTGCGGCTGCTGGTCCTCGGCGGCGAGGCGGTACCGGCCGACACCCTGGCCGTCTGGCGGGCCGCCGTGCCCTGGGTGCGGGTCTGCAACGCCTACGGGCCCACCGAGACCACCGTCACCGCCACCACCTACGACGCCGAGGAGCCGCCCGCCGACACCGTGCCCATCGGCCGCCCGCTCGGCGACCGGCGGGTGTACGTGGTGGACGCGGACGACGAGCAGGTGCCCATCGGCGTCTCGGGTGAACTCCTCATCGGCGGCACCGAGTTGGCGCGCGGCTACCTCAATCGGCCCGCGCTGACCGCCGACCGCTTCGTCCCCGACCCGTACGGCCCGCCCGGCGGCCGCCTCTACCGCACCGGCGACCTCGTGCGCTGGACGCCCGGGGGAGAGCTGGAGTTCGTCGGCCGCCGCGACGACCAGGTCAAGATCCGGGGATTCCGCGTCGAACTCGGCGAGGTGGAAGCGGTGTTGCGGGCCTGCCCGCTCATCGCCGCGGCCGCCGTCCGGCCCGACCGCGCCACCGGACAGGCCCTCACCGGCTATGTCGTACCCGCCCCGGACGCGCCCGCCGCGCCCGACCGGGCGGAGCTGCGGGCCTGGTGCGCCCGCTATCTGCCGCACTACGCCGTCCCCTCCGACTACGTCACCCTGGACGCCCTCCCGGTCGGCGTCTCCGGCAAGCTCGACCGGGGCGCCCTGCCCGACCCCGACCGCGGCCACCCGGCCGACGGCGCCGCCTTCGCCGCGCCCCGCGACGAGACCGAACGGATCGTCGCCGAGGTGTGGGCCGAGGTGCTGGGCCTGGAGCGGATCGGCATCGACGACAGCTTCTTCGACCTGGGCGGGCACTCCCTGCTCGCCACCATGGCGGTCTCCAGGATCGCCGGACGGCTCGGCCGGGACATCGAGTTGCGCACCGTCTTCGAGCACCCGACCGTGCGCGGCTTCGCCCCGCGCGTGGCCGGCGCCCGCACCTCGGGCACGACCGAGGTGGTGCCCGTCGACCGCGCCCGCCCGCTGCCGCTGTCCTTCGCGCAGGAGCGCCTGTGGTTCCTCGACCGCACCTCCGACCGGGGTGACTCGTATCTGCTGTGGTACTGCTGGCGGGTCCGCGGCGGACTCGAACGCGACGCCTGGCAGCGGGCGTTGGACGATCTGGTGGCCCGCCACGAGGTGCTGCGCACGGCGCTGACCGAGTCCGACGGCCGCCCGGTGCAGCAGGTGTGCGACCCGTCGGGCGTGCCCCTGCACTGGGAGGCGGCGCCACAGGGGCCGGACGAGGAGTCCCGGCTGGACGCCGTACGACAGCGGGCCGTGGCCCTCGCCACCCGCCGCTTCGACCTCGACCGGCCGCCCCTGCTGCGGGCCGGGGTGTGGGAGCTGGCCGACGACGACCATGTGGTCCTGCTCGCCCTGCACCACGCCGTCACCGACGGCTGGTCCAAGGGCGTCCTGCTGGACGAGCTGGCCCACCACTACGCGGCCCGCCGGGCGGGACGGGAGGCCCACCTGCCGCCGCTGCCCGTCCAGTACGGCGACTTCGCCGTGTGGCAGCGGGAACGCGCCGAGAGCGGGGCGCTGGAACCGCAACTCGCCTACTGGGAGCGGGTGCTGGCCCGGACGCCCGCCCTGGAGCTGCCCACCGACCGGCCCCGGCCGGCCGCGTTCACCGGGCGCGGCGGTGCCGTCGAGATCGACCTGCCCGCCGAGCTGGTGCACCGGGTGGACGCCTTCGCCCGGGAGCGCGGCGCTTCCCGGTTCATGGTGCTGCTGGCCGCCGCCCAGGCCGTGCTGGCCCGCTGGTCGGGACAGACCGACGTCCCCGTGGGCACGCCCGTCGCCGGGCGCGGCCGTCTCGAACTGGAGCCGCTGGTCGGCTTCTTCGTCAACACCGTCGTCCTGCGCACGGATCTGTCCGGGCGGCCCACCTTCAGCGCTCTCGTGGACCGGGTGCGTGAGGTGGTGCTGGGCGCCTTCGATCACCAGGAGGTGCCGTTCGAGCGGGTCGTGGAGCGGCTGCGTCCCGCACGCGATCTGTCCCGCAACCCCCTGTTCCAGGTGATGGTGGACGTCCAGGACGCCTCCACCGGCGGCGCCGGGCTGCCGGGGCTCGACACCCGTGACTTCCGACTGCCCTGGGGATCCGCCAAGTTCGACCTCACGGCCACCTTCGTGGTGCGGCCCGACGGGTTCGCCCTCAACATCGAGTACGCCGCCGACCTGTTCGAACCGGCCACCGCCACCCGGTTCGCCCGCCACGTCGGACGCCTGCTGGAAGCCTTCCTCGCCGATCCCGGCGGGCGCGTGGACGCGGCACCGCTGCTGTCCGCGGGGGAGCGCGAACTGCTGGTGGCGACGGCGGGGCGCGAGGTGCCGCCCGCACCGGCGTTCCGGGTGGCCGGCCGCCCCGGGGACCCGGCCGTGGTGTGCGAGGGCGCGAGCCTCGACCATGGCCGACTGGACGCCCTGACCGGTGGGTTGGCCGCCGCCCTCGCCGCCGGGGGAGTCGCGCCCGGCGACCCCGTCGGGGTGTGCGTCCGGCGGGGCGTCTGGTCGGTGGCCGCGATGCTGGCCGTCTGGCGGGCGGGCGGTGTCTACGTCCCGCTCGATGTCCTGCTGCCTGAGGACCGGCTGCGGTACATGCTCCACGAGGCCGGGGTACGGCACGTCGTGGCCGACGCGCACACCGGCGAGAAGGTCACCGCGCTCGGAGTGAGCGCCGTGGCCGTCGAGGACGTACGACCGCTGCCCGACGGACCGCGGCACACCCCCGACCCGGGCGACCTCGCCTATGTCATCTTCACCTCGGGCTCCACGGGTCGCCCCAAGGCTGTCGGAGTCGAGCACCACGCCCTGGACGCCCATGTGACGACCGCCCGCGAGCGGTTCGCGCTCAACGCCGAGGACCGGGTGCTCACCTTCGCCTCCACGTCGTTCGACGCCTCGCTGGAGCAGATCCTGCCCGCGCTGAGCGCCGGAGCCACGGTGATCGTGCGCCCGGACGAGATCTGGGCGCCGGAGGAACTGGCCGCCCGCGTCGCGGCCGAGCGGGTCACCGTCATGGAACTCACCCCGTCCTACTGGGCGGAGCTGGTCTCCCACCTGGACCGGCTGGCACCGCTGCTCGCCTCGCTGCGGCTGCTGGTGACCGGGGGAGAGACGCTGCCCGCCGATCCGCTGGAGCGGTGGTTCGGACACCTGCCGGGGGTGCCCGTGCTCAACACCTACGGGCCGACCGAGACGGTGATCTCGGCCACCGCGCACACCGCGGACGGCGTCCGCACCGGACGGGTACCCATCGGCCGGCCCCTGGGCGGGCGCCGTACCTACGTGGTCGACGTGCTGGGCGAACTCGTCCCCGAGGGCGTGCCCGGTGAACTGCTCGTCGGCGGAGACGAGTTGGCCCGCGGATATCTGGGACGACCGGCGCTGACCGCCGAGCGGTTCGAGCCCGACCCGTTCGGCGGGCTCGGCGGGCGGCTCTACCGCACCGGGGACGTCGTACGCCGACTGCCCTCCGGCGAAATGGAGTTCCTCGGCCGCAACGACGACCAGGTGAAGATCCGCGGGTTCCGCGTCGAGCCCAAGGAGGCCGAGGCGGCGCTGCGCCGGCACCCCGGGGTACGGGCCGCGGCGGTCGTCGTACGCACCCTGCGCGGCGAGGCCGCCCTGGTGGGCTACGTCGTCGGCGACGGGCTGTCGGAGGAGATCCTCCAGGCGCACTGCCGGGCCCAACTGCCGCACTACCTGGTGCCGTCGGCGTTCGTCCTGCTCGACGCGCTGCCGCTGACGGTCCAGGGCAAGCTGGACATCGCGGCTCTCCCCGAGCCCGCGGCACCCGAGCCGGAGACCTTCGTGGCGCCCCGCAGCCCGGCCGAGACGGTCGTCGCGCAGATCTGGTGCGAGGTGCTCGACCTGCCCCGGGTCGGCGTCCACGACGACTTCTTCGCCCTGGGCGGCCACTCCCTGCGCGCCGTCGCCGTCGCCTCCAGGCTGCGCACCGCGTTCGACTGCCCGCTCCAGGTCAGGGACCTGTTCGAGCATCCCACGGTGGGGCGGCTCGCCGCCGAGGTGGAGGGCCGACTGCTGGAGTTGATCTCGCAGATGAGCGACGACGAGATCGACCTCTCCCTCACCGCCGACTTCTGAGGGCCTCCCGCCCCGACACCCGCTTCCTTCCCATGAGTTCAGATCGGAGTGCCCTCATGACCACATCCGACGTGCGCCCAGGCCCCGCCGCCCCGTCCGCCACCCTGTCCCCGGCCGCCCGGCGCCTGCTGGAGCAGCGGCTGCGCGGACTGACCGGCGCCCGCGACGACGGCCCGGTCCGGATCAGCCCGCGCCCCGACCGCATCCCGCTGTCGCCCGCCCAGCAGCGCCTGTACTTCCTGGACCGCCTCGACCCCGGCGCCGCCACCTATCTGCTGCCCGCCGCCTGGCGGTTCACCGGCCCGCTGGACCTGCCCGCGCTGCGCGCCGCCGTCACCGACCTCACGGCCCGGCACGAGCAGCTGCGGGCGGTCTTCCCCGAGCACGAGGGCCTGCCGTACCAGCGGATCCTGCCGCCCGACCCCGCCTGCCTCGACCTGGTGGACGCCACCGGACCGGCCGACGCGGACCAGGAGCGACGGCTGGCCGCCACCGTGCACGCCGCCGCGCTGCGCCCCTTCGACCTCGGCCGGGAGCCCGCCTTCCGCGCCACCCTGGTCCGCGCCGGTGACGACGACCACGTCCTGGTCCTCGGCATGCACCACATCGTCTCCGACGGCTGGTCCCTCGGTCTGATCGTCCGCGACCTGACCGAGCTGTACCGGGCCAGGACCCTGGGGTGCCGCGCCGAGCTGCCCGAACTGCCCCTGGACTACACGGACTACGCGATCTGGCAGCGGGGCGGCGACCAGTCCGCCGCCCTCGACCACTGGCGCACCCGGCTGGCCGGGCTCACCCCGCTGGAGCTGCCCACCGACCACCCCCGCCCCGACACCCCCGGCGGCCGCGGCGCCGCGCACATCCTCACCCTGTCGCCCGCGCTGACCAAATCCCTCGCCGAGCTGGGCCGACGCGCGGGCACGACGTCGTACATGACGGTGCTCGCCGCCTTCCAGGCCGCGCTGGCCTTCCACAGCGGGCAGCAGGACATCGCCGTCGGCACCGTCGTGGCCAACCGGGAGCGGGCCGAGACCGAGCAGCTCGTCGGGTTCTTCGTCAACACCCTGGTGCTGCGTGGTGACTTCGCCGACGACCCGACGCCCACCGCGCTGCTCGCCCGCACCCGGGAGCGGGTCCTGGAGGCGTTCTCGTACCAGTCGCTGCCCTTCGAGCGGGTCGTGGAGGCGCTGAGCCCCGAGCGCGATCTCGCCCGCAACCCGCTCGTGCAGGTCCTGTACACGCAGACCGACACCAGCGGCTCCGCGTTCGATCTCGGCGCGGCCACCGGGACGCCGTTCCGGATCGACCTCACCACCGCCAAGTTCGACCTCACCCTCGATCTGCGCGACGGCGACGGCCGCACCGAGCTGGCGTTCGTCCACCGGCCCGATCTGTACGACGCCGTCTCCGTCGCGGCCCTCGCCCGGCACACCGTGAACCTGCTGGAGGCGTTCTGCGCCACCCCGGACACCCCGCTCAGCGGCATCGACCCGCTGACCCCCGCCGAACGCGCCCACCTGCTCGGCCCGGACGGACCCGCGAACGCCGGGAACGAGCCTCAGGCCGCCCCGCGCACCGCCCCCGACCGGCTCGCCGAGCACATCGGCCGGGCGCCGCAGACGATCGCGGTACGCGGCACCCACAATCCGGCCACCCACAATCCGGCCACCGGTGACCCGACCACCCACACCCTGACCTACGCCCAACTCGATGCCTCTGCCTCACAGTTGGCCCGGCGGCTGCGCGCGGCCGGGGTCACCCCCGGCGCCCTGGTCGGCGTCTGCCTCGACCGCACCCCCGACCTCGCCGTCGCCCTGCTCGCCGTCTGGCGCGCCGGGGCCGCCTACCTCCCGCTCGACCCCTCCCACCCGAAGGCCCGCCGCGAGTTCACCGTCGCCGACTCCGGCATCGAGTGGATCGTCACCGACAGCGCGACCCGCGACGCCGTGGAGCAACTGCCGGTACGGCTCATGCTGGTGGACGAGGACGAGGACGGTGCCGCCGAGACGGAGACCGCCGACATCCTCCCCGCGCCCGGCGACCTCGCGTACGTCATCTACACCTCCGGCTCCACCGGCCGCCCCAAGGGCGTCGAGGTCACCCACGGCAATCTGGCCTGGCTGCTGGCCGCCGCCGACCGGCACTTCGACTTCGGCCCGGACGACGTGTGGACCCTGATGCACTCGCCCGCGTTCGACTTCTCGGTCTGGGAGCTGTGGGCGCCGCTGACCAGTGGCGGACGCGTGGTCGTGCTCGGCGCCGACGAGGTCCGCGACCCGGCCGCCGTGCACCGGGTGCTGCGCGAGGAGGGCGTCACCGTCCTCAACCAGACCCCGGCCGCCTTCAAGGGCCTGCGCGCCCACCTGAAGAGCGTCGGGAGCGGCTTCGCCGAACTCCCGCTGCGCACCGTGGTGTTCGGCGGCGACGCCTTCGACGTCCGCGATTACGGCGACTGGTTCACCGCCCCGGGCGAGCAGCCCGCCCTGGTGAACATGTACGGCATCACCGAGACCACGGTGCACGTCACCTTCCGCACCATCACCGAGGACGACGTGCGCGGCGCCGTCCGTTCCCCCATCGGCCGTCCGCTCACCGGCCAGCACGGATACGTCCTGGACGCGCGGGGCCGGCTCGTGCCGCCCGGCAGCGTCGGCGAACTGTACGTCTCCGGCGGCGGCGTGGCCCGCGGCTACCGCAACCGGCCCGAACTGACCGCCGAACGCTTCCTGGACGATCCCTTCGGGGCGCCCGGCGCCCGGATGTACCGCACCGGCGACCTCGTACGGGTGCTGCCCGACGGCGAGTTGGCGTACCTCGGCCGCGCCGACCACCAGGTGAAGATCCGCGGCTACCGCATCGAACCCGGCGAGATCGAGACCGCGCTGCGCGCCCTGCCCGGCGTCGCCGATGTCACGGTGGTCGCCCGCCGGGACGGCGACACGGCCCGCCTGGTCGCCCACATCGTCACCCCGGAGGCCCGCCCGCTGGATCCGCCCGCGCTGCGCGAGGGACTGCGGCTGACCCTGCCCGACTACATGGTCCCCGCGCTGTTCGTCCGGCACGAGCGGCTGCCGCTGACCGCCAACGGCAAGGTGGACCGCGCCGCGCTCACCGCCGTCGCCCCCGCCGCCGCCGGACCCGGCACCCATGTGCCGCCCGAGGGCCCGGTGGAGCAGGCCCTGGCCGGGGTGTGGAGCCAGGTGCTCGGCGCCGAACACGTCGGCCGCGGCGACAACTTCTTCGACCTGGGCGGCGACTCGATCCTGGCGCTGCGCCTGGTCGGTCTCGGCCGGCTCGCCGGGCTCGGCTTCTCCGTCGCCGACGTCTTCCGCACCCGCACCCTCGCCGACCTCGCCGCCCTCGTCACCGACGCCGCCGACGCCCCCGCGCCCGTCGCCCCCTTCTCCCAGCTCGACCCCGCCGACGCGGGCCGCCTCCCCGACGGCCTGGAGGACGCCTACCCGCTGACCATGCTCCAGGCCGGGATGCTGCACGAGATGCTCGCCGACCCCCGGCGCGGCGCCTACCACAATGTCACCGATCTGAAGATCAGCACCCCCGAGGGCTTCGACCGGCATGCGTTCCAGGCGGCCGTGGACGCGGTGGTCGCCGGACACCCCATCCTGCGCAGCTCCGTCGACCTCGTCACCTACCGCGAACCCCTCCAGCTGGTGCACCGCGCCGCCCGGCTGCGGGTCGGCTACACCGATCTGCGCGGCCTGCCCCGCGACGAACAGCGCGCCCGGCTGCGGGAGTTCGTGGAGGAGGAGTTCGAGAAGCGCTTCGACCTGGCCGCAGCTCCCCTGGTCCGCATCCATCTGCACCAGATCACCGACCACGATCTGCGGCTCGTGCTCACCGACTGCCACGTCGTGCTGGACGGCTGGAGCCTCACCTCGCTCGTCGCCGACCTGCTTGCCCTGCACCGCGAGGCCGTCGCCCACGGCACCGCGCCCCGGCTCCCGGAGGCCCCCGCGTTCGCCGAGTACGTGGCGCTGGAGCGGGCCGCCCTCGACAGCGAGGAGTCGCTGACGTACTGGCGCGACAGCCTCACCGACCTGCGCCCGGTGACCTTCCGCCGCCGTGCGCAGGCCGGTACCGGCGCCGACCGGCCGCCGGTGCACGAGGTCCGCCGCTCCTACGCCCATCTCGCCGAGCGCATCGGCAGGTTGGCGAGGGACGCCGGGGTGCCGCGCCGTACCGTGCTGCTCACCGCCTTCCACCACACCATGAGCCTGTTCGCCGACCGCGACGAGAGCGCCCTCGGACACAGCATCGGCCTGGTCACCAACGGACGGCCCGAGGTGCCCGGCGCCGACCGGATGCGCGGACTGTTCCTGAACACCGTGCCGTTCGGCGTCACCCGCCCGCGCGGCAGCTGGCGCGCGTATCTGCGGGACGTGTTCGCGGCCGAGCAGGAGATGCTGCCGCACCGCAGGGTGCCCCTGGTCCGCATCGCCCGACTGCGGCCCACCGAGCCCAGCCTCACGGACACCGTCTTCAACTACGTCAACTTCCACCGGCTGTCGCACGACTCCTGGGACGACTCCCTGGAGATCGCCCGGACCATGTTCCCGCTGCTGGTCAACGCCAGCGTCAACGCCTTCACCCTGGACGTGGACCCGGAGTTCGTCGCCCCCGGCACGGCCGAGCAGCTGGCCGACGTGTACTGCGCCCAGCTGGAGGCCATGGTCGCCGGGCCCGACGCCCGGGTCACCCGGCCCGCCCTCACCGGCGCGGCCCGCGCCACCGCCCTCGACGTCTGGGCACGCGGACCCGAGATCCCGTCCTCGCCGCTGATGCTCCACGAGCACATCGCGGGGCACGCGGCCCGCACCCCGGACGCGGTCGCCGTCGAGCACCGCGGCCAGCCGCTGACGTACGGCGAACTCCACGAGCAGGGCGAGCAGTTGGCCCGGCGGCTGCGGAACCTGGGCGTCGGCCCGGAGACGGTCGTCGGGATCTGCGTCGAGCGCGGCCCCGACCTGGTGCGCGCCGCCGTCGGGGTGCTGCGCTCCGGCGGTGCCTTCCTGCCGCTCGACCCCCAGCACCCCACCGAGCGCCTGAAGTTCATGGCCGACGACAGCGGCATGCGGGTCCTGCTGACCCAGCGCGCCCTCGACGGCACGGTGCCTTTCGCCGGTCCCGTGCTCCATCTGGACGCCCCCGCCGAGCACGTCGAGCCCGTCCCCGGCCGGGAGCCCGACGCCGACACCCTCGCCTACATCATCTACACCTCAGGCTCCACCGGCACCCCCAAGGGCGTCGCCCTGCCGCACCGCGGACTGTCCAACATGCTGGAGGGCCAGCGCGACCTGGTACGCCCCACCCCCGGGGACCGGGTGCTCCAGTTCGCGTCCTTCGGTTTCGACGCCTCGATCCTGGAACTCACCTGGTCCCTCGCCAACGGCGGCCGCCTGGTCACCGCGCCCAAGGAGGACCTGCGTCCCGGCCCCGACCTCGCCCGCACCCTGCGCGCGGCCCGCGTCACCTGCGCCATGCTGCCGCCCAGCGCCCTCGCGGTGCTCGGCGAGGACGACTTCCCCGAACTGCGGGTCCTCCAGGTCGCCGGCGAGTCCTGCCCGGCCGAACTCGCCGACGCCTGGTCCAGCGGCCGCCGCTTCCACAACGTCTACGGCCTCACCGAGACCTCCGTATGGTCCGTCGCCGCCGAACTGAGCCCCGGCCAGGGACAGCCGCCCATCGGCACCCCGATCCGCAACACCCGCGTGCACGTCCTGGACGACGACCTCCAGCCCGTCCCGGCCGGGGTACCCGGCGAGATCTACCTCGGCGGACAGGCCGTGGGCCGCGGCTACCTCGGCCGCCCCGGACTCACCGCCGCCACCTACGTCCCCGACCCCTACGGGCTCCCCGGAGAGCGGCTGTGCCGCACCGGCGACCTCGGCACCCACCGGCCCGACGGCTCCGTGGAATGGCTCGGCCGCCGCGACTCCCAGGTCAAGCTGCGCGGCTTCCGCATCGAACTCGGCGAGATCGAGCACGCGCTGCGGGCCCTGCCCGAGGTCCGCCAGGCCGTCGTACTGCACCGCACCGACCTGCCCGGCGGCGAACCCGCCCTCGTCGCCTACCTCGTCCCGCAGGGCCCCGCCGCGCCCGCGCCCGAGGAACTGCGCCGAGCGCTGCGCGCCTCGCTGTCCGCGTACATGATCCCCGCCCGGTTCGTGCTCCTCGACGAGCTGCCCGTCAACCGCAGCGGGAAGATCGACAAGCGGGCGCTGCCGCTGCCGCCCGCCGAACTCGACTGCGGAGACACCGAGTTCGTCGCGCCGGCCACCCCGGCCGAGAAGGTGCTCGCCGAGATCTGGCGGGAGGTCCTCGGCCTCGCCCGGATCGGCGTCCACGACGACTTCTTCCGCATCGGCGGCAGCTCCCTGTCCACCGTCCGGGTCTCCCTGATGTCCGCCGGGCGCGGCCTGACCGTCTCCGTCGGCGATCTGATCGAGCACCCCACCATCGCCCAGCTCGCCGAGCACGCCACCCGCGCGGCCGGGGCGGGCCTGCCCACCGCCGTCACCTCGGAGGTACGGCTGCGCGCGGGCACCGGCGAGCCGCTGTGGTGCGTGCACCCCACCGGCGGCAGCGCCGCCTGGTTCGTACCGCTCGCCCGCGCCCTGCCGCCCGGCCGTCCCGTGCACGCCTTCCAGGCGCGCGGACTGCTCGGCGGGGTGGACCCGAGCACTGTCACCGGGATCGCCGCCAACTACGTCGCCGAGATCACCGAGCGGAGCGCGGACACCGGCGGCGGGCGGGCCCCGCACGCCCTCCTCGGCTGGTCCATGGGCGCCAACATCGCCCTGGAGATGGCCACCCAGCTCGACCGCGCCGGGCACCCGGTGGCCCCCCTCGTCCTGATCGAGCCGTACCTGCCCAACCCCGCCGCCCGCGCCCGGCTGAACGGCGTCACCGACGATCTGCGCACCGCCTGGCGCCAGCGCGACCTGATCCGGCAGCTGCCGCCCTCCCCGGAGCGCGACCGGGCCACCGCCGAACTCACCGCCATCCTGCTGGGCGCCGGTATGAGCCCCGCCGAGGCGGCCCTGGTCGAGAACGCGCCCATCGAGGTGTGGCACTCCCTGCTCGCCGCCCTCGCCGGGTACGAGGTCCGCCCCTACCCCGGCCACATCCACCTGGTGGTCGGCAGCGAGGCCGCGGGACTGCCGCGCGGCCGCACCATGCCGGGCCTGGACGTCGACTACGACACCTATCTCGCCCGCTGGCGCGAGCTGGCGGGCGGCGGACTGACCGTGCACATCAGCGAGGGCGACCACATGTCGATGATGGCCGAGCCGAGGGTGTCCGGCATCGCCGAGATCCTCGTCGCGATCAAGGAGGGGGAGAACCGATGACGACGGCGACCCCGACGAGTACGGCGACCGCCCCCGGGACGGCGTTCACCGAGCGCTACCTCCTGTCCCCTGACATGATCGCCGACCCCTACGGGCACCTCGACGCCCTGCGCGCGCACGCCCCCGTGCACTACAGCCCGATGCATCACGCCTGGCTGGTCACCGGCTACGACCAGGTGATGCGCTGCCTGCGCGACCCGGCCGTCACGGCCGACCGGGTACGGCCCCTGATGGACGCCGTACCGCAGGGCGCCCGCGAGGACGCGGAGCGGGCGTTCGGGATCCTGTCCCGCTGGATGGTGTTCAACGACCCGCCGCAGCACCGCAGGCTGCGCCAGGTCTTCCAGGAGGCGTTCGCCGCACGGGCGGTGGCCCGCTACCGCGCCTTCACCGAGAAGGCCACCCGCGCCGTCCTCGCCCGCAAGGCGGTCCCCGGCCGCTCCGGCGATCTGATGGCCGACGTGGCCAAGCCGCTGCCCGCGCTGGTGTTCGCCCGCTGGCTCGGCATCCCCCGCACCGACGCCGCCGCCTTCTGGTACTGGAACGCCCGCGTCGCCGACCTGGTGCTCGGCACCGCCCAGGAGGAGAGCGAGTACCGGGCCTCCCTCCAGGCGCTGGTGAGCCTGGAGGACTATCTCGCGGACCTGGTCGCCCGGCGCCGCGCCGAACCCGCCGACGACCTGATCAGCCAGGTCCTGAAGGAGGGCCGGGTCGGGGAGTCGGTCACCGAGGAGGAGTTCGTCGGGATGCTCACCCAGATGGCGTTCGCCGGTGGGGAGACCACCAGCAACCTCATCGCGAACACCGTCCTCGCCCTGCACACCCGGCCCGGCCAACTCGCCGCCGTACGCGAGGATCCCGCGCTGGCGCAGGGCGCCGTGGAGGAGGCGCTGCGCCTGGACGGCCCGTCCAAGATGTCGATCCGCGCCGCCGTCTCCGACCTGGAGCTGGACGGCTGCACCCTGCGGGCGGGCGACCGGATCTTCCTGGTGACCGCCGCGGCCAACCGGGACCCGGCCCGCTTCCCCGACCCCGGCAGGTTCGACGTCCGGCGCACCGGCGCCACCCACCTCGGCTTCGGCTTCGGCGCCCACTTCTG
Organism: Streptomyces sp. LaBMicrA B280; assembly: GCF_049222185.1. Taxonomy (NCBI): domain Bacteria; kingdom Bacillati; phylum Actinomycetota; class Actinomycetes; order Kitasatosporales; family Streptomycetaceae; genus Streptomyces; species Streptomyces sp. LaBMicrA B280. The sequence goes on from NZ_JBMJCT010000026.1 coordinate 51,595, forward strand.
CATCGGCGCCGCGCTGGCCCGGCTGGTCGCCGTCGCCGCCGTGCAGACGCTGGTCCGCGACCACCCGGGCCTGACCCTGACCGACCCCGGCGGGATCACCTGGCAGCCGTCCCTGCTCAACCGCAGCCTCACCGCGCTGCCCGTCCGCTACTGACCGGACCGCCGCGAGCGTCCGCACCCCCGAAAGGCACATCATGGCCACCACCCTCGCCGGCGCCGGTCCCCGGCTGTGGGCACCCGCCCGCCAGCGGCCCTTCCGACTCCTGTGGCTGGGGCAGTCGTTGTCCCTGCTCGGCGACGGCTTCAGCGTCGTCGCGTTCTCCTGGATCACCCTCGGCCTGACCGGCTCCACCCTCACCCTCGGCTACGTCCTCGCCTTCCAGGCCGTCCCCCGCGCCCTGCTCACCCTGGTCGGCGGCACCCTCAGCGACTCCTGGTCCACCCGCACCCTGATGATCGCCTCCAGCTGGACCCGCGCCGCCCTGATGGCCGGGGTCGGAGTGGCCGGGCTCACCGGACATCTGACGGTCTGGATGCTGTGCGCCGCGGCCACCGCGTTCGGCGCGGTGGACGCCTTCTTCCAGCCGGCCCGGGTCTCGATCCTGCCCTCGGTGGTGGACAAGGACCTGCTCACCCCGGCCAACGCGCTGCTCGGCGCCGGTTCGCGCACCGCGGCCGTCCTCGGCCCCGCGGTCGGCGGTGTGGTCATCGCGCTGACCCGGGCACCGGTCGCCTTCGTGGTCGACGCCGTCTGCTTCGCGCTGTGCGGCTGGTGCGTGTCCCTGATCGCCACCCGGCCGCGCCCGGCCGCCGCGCCGAAGGAGGACGCGAAGGCCGGGCAGGACAAGGGGGTCGAGCGTCCTCCGTCCCTCGGCGCCCGGATCCGCGAGGGCGTCGTCTTCACCCTTCGCGACCCGAGGCTGCGCACGGTCGTCGTCCTCGACACCGCCGTCAACTTCTGTTACGCCGGGCCCTTCACGGTCGGTTTCGCCACCCTCGCCGAACAGGTGCTGCGCGGCGGCTCGGCCACCCTGGGCGTGCTCAACGGGTCCCTCGCCGGTGGCGCGATGCTCGGCACGCTGGCGGGCGGCGCGCTGGGCGGCCGGCCCCGGGTCGGTCTGCTGGTGGCCGCGCTGGCCGGGTGGCTGGGCGCCGGGATGGCGGTCCTCGGCCTGGTGCACAGCACCCCGGCGGTCGTCGGGACCGTGCTGGCCATGGGCTTCGCCATCGGCTTCCAGGGGGTGTTCGGACTGAGCTGGATCCAGCGCAACATCCCCCAGGAGGTGCTCAGCCGGGTCATCTCCGTGGACATGGTCCTCGGCTACGCCGCCGCCCCGCTCTCCCTCATCGTGTGCGGCGCGCTGGCCCGCACCAGCACGCTCGCCCTGTTCGGGGTGGTCGCCGGGGTGCTCGCCCTCACCGGGGTCGCGGTGCTCGGCTCCCGGGCGGTGCGCGAGATGCGGTAGGGCCCTCTCGGAGAAGGCCCTAGGAATCGCGCAGGGCGGCCGAACGCGCGCACAGATCCGCGCGGTTGGCCGCCCCCGTCTTCGTGATGAGGCTGGCGATGTGCTTCTCCGCCGTACGGGGGGAGATGAACAGCCGGTCGGCGATGTCCTTGTTGGACAGCCGCTCCGCGAGCAGCCGGAACACCTCGAACTCCCGGACCGTTATGCCCTGGGCGCGCAACTGGTCCGGGATGCCGCTGCTCCCGGTGCGGTGCTGGCGCACCGGGGCGCCGAGCCGGCGCAGCCCCGCCCGGCAGGCGCCCGCGACGGCCGGGATGTCCCGCTCGTGGAAGTAGTGCTCGGCCTGCCGCAGCCAGCTGACCGGATCGCCCCAGCCGTCCTGGTGCGCCGCGTCCGCGATCAGCCGCAGCCCGAGATGCCGGGCCAGCGGATACGGCTCCGCCACCGCCTGCGCCGCCTCGACCGCGCGCGCCGCCCCGGCCCCCGCGCCCTCCCGGCCCAGCAGCACGGCCTCCGTGAGCAGCACGAAGTGCCGGTTCCAGCGCATCCGGGCCATCGCGGTGGCGGTGATCTCCGCGTGCCGGGTGCGGTCCGCGCGCCCGGCCAGCACATCCAGCAGCAGCACCATGCCGTGGGTGCCGCTGAGATGATAGGTCGAGGGGTTGTCCGCCTCCAGCGCCAGCACCGTGCCCAGATCCTCGCGGGCCTGCTCCCGGTCCTCCTCAAGCAGCGCGCAGAACGCCCGGGCCAGCCCGTGGCTCAGCGGCTCCTCCTGGGAACCGGCCCCGTCCCACTGCGCGAACGCGGCCAGCGCCGCCTCCATCCCGGCCCGGTCGGCATGGTGCGCCGCGAGGACGGACTGCGCCATCAGGACGTACCGCACGGCGGGCGCGAGCCGCAGCCGTCGTACGACGGGCAGGCACTCGGCGGCGGTCGCGCGGGCGGTGTCGTGGTCACCGCGCAGGACGGCGTCGAGTACGAGGATGCCGTCGACGGTGTGCACGATGTTGACCGAGCCGAGCCGCAGCGCCTCCTCGCGCGCCGCCAGCAGCCCCGCGGTGTCGCCCTCGGCGAGCCAGGCGTTGCCGCCGAGCCGGGTGGCCGCGTACATCCGCTGCAGGGGCAGCCGGTGGCGTTCGGCGGTGGCGAGGGCCTGGCCGAGCATCGCCTCGGACTCCTCCGGGTCCCGTTCGCGGGCCACGGTGGCGAGCAACTCCTGTGCCTGGCAGGCGACCACGGGCAGCCCGTGCCGTTCGGCGGTGTCGGCGGCCGAGCGGGCCAGCTTCTCCGCGTGCTGGGTGCGGTCGGGGCCCGGGGTGTCGAGGGCCAGATAGGCGGCCGTCACATCGACGGTGGCGGCGGTCATCTCGTCCGGCGCGGTCGCCAGCACCTCACGGGCGCGGGCCACCTGCCGGTTGCCGTCGCTCCACCGCCCCGCCGTGTGCGCGACCTTGGCCAGCCGGGCGTGCAGCGTGGCGAGCCGGACGGGACTGAGCCCGAAGCCGCCCAGCAGATGCAGATCCTCGGCCAGTTCGAAGGCGCGCGCGAAGTCGCCGGCCTCGGCGAGCGCGGGCAGCAGGTTCTCCAGGACCGCGGCCCGCCCCTGCGCGTCACCGGCGTCGGCGAGCAGGCGCTCGGCACGGCTGAGCAGGGTCACGGCGGAGCCAAGCGCACCGGCCGCAAGGGCCCGGCCGCCCGCGTCCGCGAACAGCAGCCCGGCCGCGCCCCGGTCCCCGGCCTCGCTGCGCAGCCCCGCCGCCAACGCGCACCAGTCGCCGCCGAGTTCGGGGTGCAGCTCCTCGACCGCCTCCGCGCCCCGGCGCGCGAGATCGGCCCGCTGGCCGGGCGTCATCTGGGTGAACAGGGCTTCCACGGTCAGCGAGTGGCGGAAGGAGTACCAGTCGGGGGCCGGTTCGTCGGGGATCACCAGACGGGCCGCGACCCCCGCGTGCAGATGGCTGAGCAGCGCGCGGTCGTCCACGCCGCTCATCCGCTGGAGCACGGTCAGCGGGAAGCGGCGGCCCAGTACGGCGGCGGCCGACAGCAGGGTCAGGCCCTGCGCGCCCAGCCGGTCGATGCGGCGCAGGATGTCCCGGGCCAGCGTCGAGGAGACATCGCTGCGCAGATCCCCGATCGCCCGCCAGCCGTCCTGGCCCTGCACCAGGGTGCCCGCCCCGATCATGGTCTGGAGCAGCTCCTCGACCAGGTACGGGCTGCCGGAACTGTCCTCCCACAGCCGCTGGAGCACTGCCTTGGGCACCTCCTGCGGCTGCGCCACGCCCAGTTGGGCCGCGACCATCTCGTCCGCCTGCCCCCGGGTCAGCGGCGGGATCTCCAGCAGGGTGGCGGCACCGCGCCGACGCGCGGACTGGGCCAGGTCCAGCGCGTCGCTGAAGTCCGTGCGCACGGTGGCGAGCAGCAGGACGGGCGTGTACTCCAGGTTGTCCACGAGGTATTCGAGGACGCCGAGCGTCTCGGGGTCGGCGTCGTGCAGATCCTCCAGGAGCAGCAGCTGGCCCTGGCCGCGCCCGGCCGCGATCAGCAGCCGCAGCACCGCCTCGCCCAGGATCACCATGGAACTGCTCTCGCGCTCCCCGGTGTCCCAGTCGGGAATCAGCCGTCCGAGCACCGGCCGGTACGGGCCAAGGGCCAGGTCGTCCATGGACTCGCCGCCCCGGAACAGGGACATCAGCGCCTCGGTCAATGGCCGGAACGGCACCGCCGGGCCCGTGGTGCTGCTGCGGCCGCGCAGCACCCGCATACCGGCGTCGAGCGCGCCGCCCACCACCTCGGCCGCGAGCCGCGACTTTCCGACGCCGGCCTCGCCGACCAGGAAGACCACACCACCGCGTCCCTGTTGAGCGCCGCTCAGCGCACGTTCGAGGAGGTGGAGTTGGGGACCCCGCCCGACCAGGGAAGGCGCATGGGAACGCATGAACGCAGATGATAATCGGAATATCGCGACCTGTGGCAGGTCGCCCCGCCCGGACCGTACCGCTCCGTTTGGGCACACGGCGGCGCGGACCCGCAAGACGGGTCCGCGCCATCACGCCTGTGGCGGTCGGCGGTCGCCTACCGGGGGGCGGAGACCGACGTGTCGATGGTGCTCAGCGTGATGACAAGGCCGCTGGTGAGGACCATTCCGGCCAGCACCCGGGCGCGGGCGCAGGCGCGGTTGCGGCCCTTGAGGGTGATGCCACCGGCCGCGTCCTGCTCGTCGGCGGCGATCCCGGCGGCGATCTCCGCGGCGTCGGCGGCGTCGGCGGTGGCGGCGGCGAAGTTCTTGTCCATGAGGTGATCCCCTTCAGATGGTCCCGCGCGGGTGGGCGCGGGGGCGGAGGCGGAGTGGTGCGGGGTGGTCAGTTGCCGTACCGGCCGGGGTGTCCCAGGAGCAGGACGGAGGGCACGGTGCCCGGGTGGGCCAGGCGGAGCAGTCCGTAGCCGATGCCGGAGAGTCCGGTCAGCAGCCCGGGGGAGGGAACGTGGTCGGGGGTGGCGCAGCGGTGGCCCTGTGCCTCGACGAACGCGAGCGCCTGGCCGGTGCGCAGGGTCAGGGCTTCGGCGGCCGGGCCGTCGCCCCGCTCGGCCAGGACGGTGAGGGCTTCCAGCGCGCCGAGGGCGCCCCGGCCGAGGCTGAGGTCGGGCCCGACCTCGGCGGCCCGCAGCCGGGCCGAGAACTCGGCCGCGGCGGACGGGAGTCCGGTCAGTGCCGAGGAGGCGGCGGCCACTCCGGCGAGCCCGTGCGTCCAGGACGGATCCGTCTCCGCCGCCCGTGCCCGCAGGGCCGCGCCGTCGAGCAGGGCCCGGCCGGTGCTCGCGTGCGCCGCGGACCGCTCCGGCCGCGCGGCGGCGTACCGCAGCAGCGCCCAGCCGATCCCGGCGGCGCCGTCCGCGAAACCGGCGGCCTCGACGGGCCCCGCCTGGCACAGCAGGTCCGCCAGGGCGTCCGCAAGCTCCAGCGCGCCCGGGGTCCCGGTCGCCTCGTGCACGGCGACGGCGGCGGCCAGCGCCCCGGCCGTACCACCGGCCAGCCCGGGGTCCGTACACCCGGCCGCCGCGTGGCCGAGCGCGGTCAGCGCGTCCGGCAGTACCTGCGCCAACTCCTCGCCCAGCAGCGCCGACAGCCGGACCAGGGCGTAGCAGATGCCGCCGAGACCGTCGTAGGCGCCGGGGCCCGCCGCCGCGCCCAGCTCGGGATCGGCGGCCAGGGCCTTCAGCAGCGCGGGCAGCGGCCGTACCGCCTCCCGGGCCAGCGCGGTGTACCGGTCGGCGCCGGTCAGCGCGCCGGTGTGGGCGAGGAAGAGCGCGACCCCGCAGTAGCCCTGCGCGAGCCCGGCGCCCATCGGCAGCACCGCCCAGTGCGGGCCCGAAACCCGTTCCAGACCGAGCCAGTTGGCGCGGCCGCCGTCGCGTACCGCACGGGCGGCGATGTCGTCGGCGATCCCGCACACCGCGGCCAGCAGCCGCGAGGCGTCGGGCACCACGGCCGGTACGGGGGCCACGGCGAGCGCCGACCTCGGCCGGTCCGCAGGGTCGCAGGCGCCCCGGGCGGCCAGCGTCGCCGAGACGATCCACTCCTGGTCGCGGCAGTCGATCTCGTCCATCCGCGCGATCTTCTTGCGCACCGCGGCCAGGCTCGCCTCCGGCAGTACGTCCGCGAGCCAGGTCCCGTCGGCCGCCCGGACCCCTGTCCCGGACGGCCGATGGGCGAACAGGGGGACGTCGCCGCGCCACAGGTCCGCCGTCTCGTGCTCGATCAGCCGCGAACGCGCCCGGTCCTGCTCGGACTCGGTCCACAGCACGGCGAACACCCCGTCCCGGGCGAGCGCGTCACCGAGCAGCGCCGGATGCGTGGACTCCTCCAGCAGGGTCGCGTACAGCCGGGTGGCGCGGGCGATCAGCCGGGCCGGGCTGTCTGCGGCCGCCGTCAACGGGCCGTCCTCGGCGGTCAGTTCGGCGCCGTGCGCCGCGAGGGCCGCGTACGCCGTGCGGAAGCCGTCGAGCAGGGCGGCCCGGTGGTCGGCGCCGTCCAGCGGGCGGCCGTCGGGCAGCGGCTGGTTCTGCGCGGCCGGGCTGAGCAGCGGCCCCCGTACGGCGCGCATGGTGTCGCGCCCGCTGTCCGCCCAGTGCAGCCCCTCGCTGGGGAAGGTACCGTCGGTGGAGCGGCCCAGCGCGGAGATGTCCAGCGCGCCGTGCTCGCCGATCAGCAGATGGGGCAGCAGGCAGGTGCGGTGCACGGAGGTGTGCAGGGCGTCCGCGGCCGGGTCGGCGCCGGCCGTCATGGCCTGCCCGAGCCCGGTGTGCAGCAGCGTCTCGGCGTCCACCAGGACCGGCTGGTCGCCGCAGGCGATGACGTTCTCGTAGTGCATGTCGGCGCCGTCCACCGCGTAGAGCAGCGCGAGCAGCACGCCCTGGCGGCGGTAGAAGGCGTCGGTCTCGGTCACCGAGCGGCACCAGCGGTGGGAGACGAACTCCAGCCAGCCGTAGCCCTCCCGGCGCACGGTGCGGGCGGTGCGCAGCGCGAGATCGGGGACCTTGGTGTCCATCCAGGCCGCCAGCTCGTCCAGCAGGGCGTGCTGGCCGAGCGGCCGGGGCTTGTACACCACGCGGGCGCCGTCGGCGAAGCGCAGCACGGCCACCGACCGGTTGCCCTGGTGGGCGTCGCCGAGTCCGAGTTCGACGCGGACGAGCGCCCCCGGGTCGCGGCCGTCGAGGAGAGCGGCGACCAGCTCGTCCCGGTCGGCCCGGAAGCGGGCGGCCAGTTCGGCCGCCGCGTCCAGGGCGTCCAGGGCGGTCTGTCCGAGCATCCGGGCCAGCACCGGGTAGGCGGCGAACAGTTCGCCGAGGCCCCGCCGGGTGCCCGCGGCGGCGACGAAGGACGCGAACCGCTCCCGCGAGGTCGCCCCCGCAAGTCGCCCGGCGCGGCGGGCCCCGGCGAGTTCCCGTACGAGGGTACGAGCGGCCAGCCGCACCAGCTGCGATGTCAGCCAGGCGTCGAACTCGCCCTGCCACACGCTCCGTTCGGCGGTCGGCGCGAGCGGCAGCAGCTCGGCGAGGCGTCCGGCGGCCGGGACGACGAGCGGTCGTACGACGTGGGCGAAGACCTCGGCGCCGGTGCCGTCCGTGGCCGGCTCCTCCTGATGCTCGGGCGCGGCGTCCAGGGCCGCCTCCACATAGCGGGCCCAGCGGGGCTCGGCGGCGCGGGCGGCGAGTCGCTCGGCGGGCTCCGCCGCGAGGGCCGCCCCAGGGGGCGCGGACGGGGGCGTCGGGGTCGGCGGGCGCGGCCGGTCGGCCGGGGGCGGCGAGGCGCTCCGCGAGGGAAAGCGCCGGGGCCCACCAGGCGAGCGGCAGGCCGGCGCTCCGGGGAGTCGGGAGGCTGGCGGTCTCAGTCACGTCAACGAAGGTCCCAGACGGGGGCCGACCCCCACATGGGGAAGTGACCCCCATATTCTCCCCGGCCCCTCCCCAGCGGTGGGGGCGAGGACCCCGGGAGGTGGGGGAAACCGCAGGTCGGGGCCGTACTACCCATATCCCCTACGCCCGTCCCCCATAGGCCCCCAGAACAGCCCCCACGCCCCCACGGCCGCCACCCGCACGCCCGACTACCCACAGGCGCCCCCCATACGTCGCGACGGGCACCCCCACAGGGCCGACGATCCCCCGGCCATGTGCGGGGACATGCCCTTACGGGGGCCGCGCACACCCTCAGGGGCCCCGCGCACCTCCTCAGGGGGCCGTGCCCCACCATCCGGCTGCGGCCCCGCACCGGAAAGGTGGGGACCGACTACCGATGCCCGCCCCCGGGAGACGACGGCAGGGTGAGCGTCGTACCCCACAGGCCGCCGCGGTGCTCACCACCGGGCGAACGACCTTGCAAGGAGCAGAAGATGGGAGTTCCCGTACCCGTCGGTGTGGTCGCCCTCGACCCGGTCCTGGAGGCCGGCACCCGCAGTACCCTGCTCGCCTGCCCGGAACTCACCGTGTGCGAGCCCGGGACCGCCCGGGTCGCGGTGCTCACCGTGGACCGGCTCGGCCCGGCCGAACTCGACATGGTGCGCACCACCCGTGCCCACCCGTCGCGTCCCGCCGTCGTCCTGGTGGCCGGCGCGCTCGCCTCCGGAGACGCCCTGCACGCCCTCGCCGCCGGTGCCCGGGGCCTGCTGCTGCGCCGCGAGGCGGACGCGTCCCGGCTGGCCCACGCGGTGCTGGCCGCCGCACAGGACGACTGCACCGTCCCCACCGACCTCCTCGAACAGGTCCTGGACCGGCCCGAGGGCGCCGAACGCGGCTGGGCGGGCGGATCGCTCTCCGACCGCGAACGCTCGGTGCTGCGCATGGTCGCCGACGGGCACGAGACGGCGGAGATCGCCCAGCAACTCGCCTACTCGCCGCGCACCGTGACCACGGTCGTGCACGACATCACCCAGCGGTTCCGACTGCGCAACCGCGCCCACGCGGTCGCCTACGCACTGAGAGCGGGCCTGCTGTGACCGCCACCCTGACCGCCGCACCCGGCGGAGCGACCACGACCCTGCCCCTGCGCGTCCTGCCGGCCCGGCACGCCGACCGGGTGCGGGAACTCGCCCGCCGCGCGGGCCTCGACTGCGCGATCGGCCACGGGCAGCCCGGGACCGTCACCGTCGTCGTCACCGACGACGCCGAACGGGCCCTGCGCGCCACCCGGTTGCCCGGCCCGCTGCTGCTGGTGTGCGACACGGCGGGCCGCGCCGGACTGCTGGAGGCGCTGCGCGCCGGGGCCGTCGTGCTGCGCAGGGCGGACCTCACCGAGGAGAGCCTCACGGCGGCCGTCCGCCGCGCCGGGGCACCGCACCTGAGCATCCCCTACCCGGAGCTGTCCCACCTGCTGACCACCGGATCCGGCCCCGGCGCCCCCGCCGCGCCCGAGGACCGGCCACCGTCTTTGACGGGCCGTCAGATGTCCGTGCTGCGGCTCATGGCGGAGGGCCACGGCAACGCGGGCATCGCCCAGTTGCTGGACTGCTCCGAGCACACCGTGAAGAACGTCGTCTACGAGATCATGGCCCGGCTCGGCGCCCGCAACCGGGCCCACGCGGTGGCGCGCGCGGTGCGCCACGGACTGATCTGAGATGCGGCGGCCAGCGACCCGGGGGTCAGGCCCCGGGAGTCGGCAGCAGCCGCGGGGTGATGCGCTCCTCCACCGCCCGGCCGTCCTCGCGGCGCACCACGTACGCGCCCTTGTCCGGCAACTCCGCGACGGCCTCGACCAGTTCGGTGCCCCGGTAGACCAGGCCCACCCCGTCGTCGGTGCAGTGCGCCGTGGGCAGGGTGCCGTCGGCGACCAGCCGGTGGATCAGCGGGCGGCGGCCCGGGTCGGAGTCGTAGTGCACCCCGTTGCCGTACGGCAGCAGGCCCAACGCGTCCGTCACCGGGCGCAGTCCGGGCCCGAAGGAGTCCGTCGCACCGCCCTCGAACCAGCAGATGGAACCCGCGCTCACCCCGGCGAGGACCACCCCCGCCCGCCAGGCCCGCCGCAGGACCGCGTCCAGGCCGTGCACCCGCCACACGGCGAGCAGGTTCGCCACCGAACCGCCCATCACCCAGACCACGTCGTGGTCCAGGACCGTGCCCTCGACGTCCTCGACGTTCGGCATGGGGAACAGCTGCAGCGGTGTCAGCTCGAAGCCCGCCACCCGGGCCGCCTCCGACATCCGCGCCGCGACATGCTCGGCGTCCCCGATCGCGGTGCCGACGTACAGGATGCGCGGTCGCCTGCCGTGCACACCGGAGAGGTCGACCGCGTGCTGGACCAGGGCGTCGAAGAGCACCCGGGTGCGTGCGGCGGCGCGATGTCCTCCGGAGGTGGCGACGATGGTGGGTTCCGGGGCGGTCACGCGGTGATCGTAGCGCGCGGAACGTGCTCCGGACGTGGGGGAGTCGTGAAGGCGCGCACGCGAAGACGGGCGGGGGACAACGCGGCGGGGACCGGTCGTCCGACCGGTCCCCGCCGTCTTCGTGTGCGCCGCCTCCGCCGTGCTCTCACTCGCGCCGCAGCGCCACGGCCGCCGCGTACCCCGCCGGGACGAGGACGTCCCGCAGGCTCCAGTCCGGCGACGGCGACACCGGCCGCGGTCCGGTGCCGACCCGGTCCAGGGCCGGATCACGCACCAGCCCCGTCCCCAGCCCCTTGAGATACGCCTCCTTGCGCACCCATGTCCGGGTGAAGGCCGCCTGCCGCTCGGGTGCCGGGAGCCGGGCCAGCTCCGCCACCTCCCGCGCATGCAGCGCGCACTGTGCGCTGCGCACCGCCTCCACGGTGGCCACGCCCTCCACATCGACCCCGACCGGTGCGCCCGCGAGCGCCACCAGCACCAGGTCCCCGCTGTGCGACAGGGAGAAGTGCACCCCCGAGGTGCGCAGCACGGGCCGCCCGTGCGGGCCCCCGCAGCCCGCGCACGGCTCCCGGGTCAGCGGCAGCTCGTCCGCCGGGACGCCCAGCAGGGGGCTGAGCAGGGCACGCAGCGTCGCATGCGCGATCACATACGCGTCCCGGTCCCGGGGCCGCCGGAACGCGCGGGCCCGCGCCCGCTCCTGCGCGTCCAGCAACTCCTGGGCGCGCAGCAGCGATCGGTCGTCCTGGCTGCCGACCTCGGTCAGATACAGCTCCAGCGGACCGCGCAGCGGCCGGGGGCCGACGGGGTACGGCGGATACTGCGGACCGGGCAGGTCCAGGAGCGCGGGACACAGGGCGCCGGGGGACGGGACCGACAGGGGCGTGTCGCCTGGTTCTGCCGGTGTCCGGGGGGTCGTGAGTACGGCGCCCGCCCCCGCCGTCGTGGGCGGTGCGTTGGCCGGCCTGGCCGGCACCAGGGCCGGCCGGACCTCAGACATCGGCCCCGGCGAGCCGGCGGCGCAGGCTCAGCGGGCGCATGTCCGTCCAGACGGCGTCGATGTGGTCCAGGCACTCCTGCCGGTCGCCCTCGTGGCCCTCCCGGTGCCAACCGGCCGGCAGCTCCCGGTCCGCCCGCCAGATCGAGTACTGCTCCTCGTCGTTGCGCACCACGAGATACCGGTCCTCGACGCCGGGGCGCGCCTCGTCGCCGCCGGTGCCGTTCGCGGAGTTGGGTTGCGTCACGGTGAACCTCCCGCAGGTGATGGGCCGGCCGCGGATCAGGGTCCGGCGACGCAAGAGTGCCCGGCCCCCGCCCTGCCCGGTCAGGGACGAACACGCCGCAGTGGTGGCACCCGTTGCTGCCGGAACTTCCCTGGTGACCCACCGCCCCGACGCGGGACCGTGCTGTTCGGTCGCGGGCCGCCCGGCACCCCGGAAACCCCGGGCCACGCGATTTCCCGCGCACCCCATTCGGAAGGAGCACGCGATGTCGGACGAGCACGCACCTGTCCTGCTGCCGGGCGGAGGCTGGCGGCTGTGGGAGCAGTTCGCGCTCCGCGGCCCCGGCTTCCCCGCCGACGGCGTGCTGCGCCTCGCCCCGCCCGGACTCGCCGAGGCCGCCGACAAGTTCGGACCCGGCAGCGAGCTGTCCGGACCGGAGTGGGGGGCCTTCGCTGAGGACCTCGCGGCGGCCGCCGTGGACACCGCACGCTACCTCCAGGAGATCGCCGCCCGGCCCCGCTTCCAGGCCGCGCTCGCCTGGCAGAACCCCGCCGTCCTGCGCACCGGCATCGCCCCGTTCCTGCGCTGGACCCCGACCGCCGAAAGCCGCAGCAGCATGCCGCGGCAGCGCGAGGAGCTGGTCGCGCACTACTGGCAGCGGTTCTGCGTGAAGAACGACACCATCGGCTTCTTCGGGCCCGTCGGCTGGGGTTACTGGGACCTGATCGCCCGGGGCGGCGTCGCCGTGACCCCTGGCGACGGATTCCTCGCCGCCCGTGAGGTGTACTTCTCCGGCTGGGCGATCGACGCCCTGGCGAAGGTCCTGGCCGCGGACAGCGCCCTGATGCGCTGGATCCCGCCGCGCCGGGTGTCGTTCGTGCGCTGCGCCGACGGCACCGTCCAGGTGCCCGGCCGCCCCGCCCGGCAGCTCGACGACCGCGAACGCGCCGTACTGGAACGCTGCGACGGCACCCGGCACATACCCGCCCTCGCCGCCGGACTCGGCCTGCCCGAGGACGAGGTCACCGAGGTCGTACGGGACCTGATCTCGCGCCGCTGGGTGCAGTGGAAACTGGAGGTGCCCGCCGCCACCCACCCCGACCGCGCGCTGCGCGACATCCTGGAGCGCGTCCCCGAACAGGCCGCACGGGACGCGGCGTTGGAGCGCCTCGCGGTACTGGAGCGCGGCCGGGACGCCGTCCGTGCCGCCGGTACCGACGCCACCGCGCTGACCGCCGCGATCACCGCGCTGGAGGCCGACTTCGCCACGCTCACCGACAGCGAGGCCCAGCGCGCCAAGGGCGAACGCACCGCGCCCTGCCGGGGGTTGGTGTACTCCGACACCCGGCGCGCCGCCACCGCCACCACCGGCGCCGCGCTGCTGGACCACCTCGAACCGCTCCAGCTGTGCCTGACCGCCGCCCGCTGGATGACGAACCGCTTCGCCGAGGCCGTCCGCGCCCGGCTGCGCACCGTGCACGAGCGGCTGAGCGCCGGGGGCGCCCCGGTCGACCTGGGCACCCTGTGGCTGCACACCCTGCCCTCCCCGCACCCCGACGCGGGCGACCTCATCGACGCGATCCAGGCCGAACTCCGCGAAAAGTGGGCCCGCGTCCTCGAACTGCCCGAGGGCGTGCGCCGGGTCCAGGTGACCACCGCCGAGCTGGCCGACCGGGTCCGCCGCGAGTTCGACGAGCCCGGCGACGGCTGGTCGCTGGCCCGGTACATCAGCCCCGACGTGCTGGTCACCGCCGCCGACGAGACCGCCCTCGCCCGCGGTGACGTGGACCTCGTCCTCGGCGAGATGCACTGCGCGCTGAACACCATGGGCGCCTCCCTGTTCGTCCACCAGCACCCCGACCGCGACGAGCTGCTCGCCGAGACCACCCGCGACTTCCCCGGCCCGCGCCTGCTGCCCATGCTGCCCAAGGAGCTGCCCCTGAAGTGGTCCACCCGCAGCCGGCCCTCCCTGGACCGGCCCGAGGACCACTACGTCGCCCTGGTCGACCAGACCGGCGACCCGCACCGCCCGCGCACCGTGCTCAGCGCCGACGTCCGGGTCGAGGACCGGGACGGCAGGCTCAGCGCGGTCCTGCCCGACGGCACCGCGTACGACGTGCTCGACGCCTACGCCAACACCCTCACCCAGCGCGTCATGGACCGCTTCACCCTGCGCCCCGAGGGCGAGCACACCCCGCGCATCACCCTCGGCCGGATGACCGTGGCCCGCGAGGCCTGGCAACTACCCGTCTCCGAAGTGGACTTCGCCGACGAGAAGGCGGAGGCCGTCCGCTTCGTGAAGGCCCGGCACTGGCAGCGCCGGCACGAGCTGCCCCGGTTCGTGTTCGTGGTCTCGCCGACCGAACCCCGGCCGTTCTACGTCGACTTCGACAGCCCCGTCTACCTCACCATCCTCGCCAAGGCGGCCCGCAGGCTCGCCCGCAAGGACCCCGGCGCCCGGCTCAAGGTCAGCGAGATGCTGCCCACCCCCGAGCAGGCCTGGCTCACCGACGACGAGGGCAGCCGCTACACCTCCGAACTCCGGTTCGTGGCCGTCGACATGACCGTCACCGACGCCGGGGAGCGGTGATGCGCACGGTCGCCGACGACATCGCCGCGCACGCCCTGCGCCACCCCGGCCGCACCGCCCTGAGCACCCCGGCGGGCGAGGTGTCGTACGCCCGGCTGGCCACCCGGATCGAGGAGATCGCCCGGCTGCTGCGCGCCCATGGCGCCCGGCCCGAGACCGTCTGCGCGGTGGCCGTCGAGCACGGCACCGACGCGGTCGCCGCCATGGCCGCCGTGCTGCGCTGCGGCGCCGCCTTCCTCACCCTGGACGTGAGCCAGCCCCGCGACCGGCTGGCGGCCTTCGTCCGCAGCGCCGGTGCCCGGCTGCTGCTCACCCGCACCGGCCTGGCCCCGGCCCTCGAACTCGACGTACCCACCGTCTTGTTGGACCAGGAGGAAGGCCCGGACGGCCCGCTCCCGGACGCGGGCGCCGATCCCCAGGCCCTCGCCTACGTCAGCCACACCTCCGGCAGCACCGGCGAACCCAGCGCCGTACTCGTCGAACACGCCGCGCTCGACGCCTATCTCCGGGACACCGCACGGGCGTTCGGCCTCGGCCCGGACACCGTGGCCCTCCAGACGGCACCGCTCGGCTACGACGCCTCCATCCGGGACACCTTCGTACCGCTGCTCGCCGGCGCCCGGCTGGTGATCGTGGACCGCGCCCGGCTGCTGCGCCCCGCGGAGTTCGTCGCCACCGTCCGCGAGCACGGGGTGACCGCGCTGCTCAGCGTCACCCCGTCCTTCCTCACCCACCTCGGCGGACAGACCGACCTCACCGAACCCCTCGCGGGCGTCGCACTCGTCGCCTCCAGCGGCGAGTCCCTGCGGCCCTTCCTCGCCGCGGGCGGCCGCGGTCTCGTACCCGGGCGGCTCGTCAACCAGTACGGCCCCACCGAGTGCACCATGACCACCACCCGGCACAGCGTGCCCGCCGCCCCCGACCACACCACCGACCTCGTCGGCGCCCCGCGCACGGGCACCGTCGTGCGCATCCTGGACGCGGCCCTCGCCCCGGTCCCCGACGGCACGGTGGGCGAGGTCTACATCGGCGGTGCCGGAGTGACCCGCGGCTACGGCGGCCAACCCGGCCGCACCGCCGCCGCGTTCGTCCCCGACCCCCTCGGCCCGCCCGGCTCCCGCCTCTACCGCACCGGCGACCTCGGGTGCTGGGGCCCCGGCGGACTGCACTACACCGGCCGCACCGACCGCCAGCTCAAGATCCGCGGCTACCGCGTCGACCCCGCCGAGATCGAGGGCGCCCTGCTCGCCCACCCGGGCGTCACCGGCGCCGTGGTCACCCCGCACACCGACGACCTGGGCCGCGTCCACCTGCTCGCCCATGTCACCGGCGCCCTCTCGGACACGACGGACGCCACCCTGCGCCGCCACCTCGCCCGCACCCTGCCCCCGCACCTGATGCCGCGCCGCTTCGTCCGCCTGGAGACGCTGCCGACGACACGCGCGGGCAAGGCCGACCGCCGGGTGCTGGCGGGCGGGAGGCCGGTATGAGTACGGCCGGGACGACGGGTACGGCGGGACGCGGGGCCGGTACGAGGATCCCCGGGGCGCTGGGCGGGGCCGATCTCCTGGCCGCCGCCTCCCGGATCGCGCCGTACGTCGTCCGCACCCCCCTGCTGCGCGGCCCGGTGACCGCGGCGCACGGCACGGGGCTGCTGCTGAAGGCCGAACACCTCCAGCTCGGCGGCTCGTTCAAGATGCGCGGGGCCGCCAACGCCGTTCTCGCGCTGGGCGCCGACCGGGTCGTCACCGGCTCCTCCGGCAACCACGGCATCGCCCTCGCCCGGATCGCCCGGACGCTCGGCATCCGGCTGACCGTCGTCCTCGCGGCGGGCGCCATGCCGTCGAAGGCCGCCGCCATCCGCGCGCTCGGCGCCGAGACCGTGCAGGTGGGCGGGGGAGTGGCGGAGCGGGAGGAACGGGCCCGCGCCCTCGCGGCCGAGCAGGGCGCCGCCCTCGTACCGTCCTCCGACCACCCCCTGGTCGTCGCCGGACAGGGCACCGTCGGCCTCGAACTCCTGGCCGCGGCACCCGACACGGAGACGGTCTACGTCCCCACCGGCGGCGGCGGACTCCTCGCGGGCCTGTGCCTGGCCGCCGCCGATCACCCGGTCCGCGTGGTCGGCGTCGAACCCGCCCTCACCCCCCGCTACGCCCGCTCCCTGGCCGCGGGACACCCGGTCCGCCTCCCGCCCTGCGCCACCGTCGCGGACGGACTGCGCGGCCAGAGCCCCGGCGCCGTGCCCTACCCGATCATCCGGGACCGCGTCGACGAACTGATCGCCGTCGGCGATGCGGAGATCCTCGCCGCCACCGCCCTGCTGCACCGCCTCGGCGTCGACGCCGAACCCAGCGGAGCCGTCGCCCTGGCGGGTGCCCTGCGCGCCGGGCGCCGCGAACGCGCCGCGGCCATCGTCTCGGGCGGCAACACCCCCGCCCGGCTGCACACCCCGCACCACAGCCCCACCGGTACCAGTACCGACGTCCGCATCTGATCCGCATCTGATCCGCATCTGATCCGCCCGGAAACGAAGGAGCCCACGCCATGACCCCGAACGCCGCCACCGCCGCCCCCGCCGTCACCGTCGACCTGCTGGTCGACATCTTCCGGGACGTGCTGCGCCTGCCCGACCTCACCGCCGAGACCGACTTCTACGAGGCCGGCGGCGACTCGCTCACCGCCTTCCAGATCACCGGCCGCCTCCAGGAGATCCTCGGCGCCGACGTCCCGGTCTCCCTGGTCTTCGCCTACCCGACACCGCTGGAGCTGGCCGAGGTCGTCGAGGCCGACTACGGCACCGCCTGACCCGCCCTCCGCGCCGCCTCCCCGTCCCCCGCTCCCCGTCCCCGCATCCCCCGCCGCGTCCCGTCCCCGTCGTCGCTCCCGTCCGTCCACGCTCGCCAAGGAGAGCCGTGCCATGACCGAAGATCTCGTGCCGTCCCTCGGCCGTTGGCGGCTGTGGGAGCAGTTCGCCCTGCGCGGGGCGGGCTTCCCCGCCGACGGCGTGCTGCGCCTCGCCCCGCCCGGACTGGCCGAGGCGGCCGACAAGTTCGGCGCGGGCGAACCACTCGACGGCCCCGAGTGGACGGGCTTCGCCCGCCTCTTCACGGACGCCGCCGTGGAGACCGCGCACACCTTGCAGGACATCGCCCGCTCACCGGCCTTCCGGGAGGCGGTGGCCTGGCAGAACCGGCCGGTGCTCGCCTCCGGGATCGCCCCCTTCCTGCGCTGGACCCCGACGGCGGACAGCCGCAGCAGCATGCCGCGGCAGCGCGAGGAGCTGGTCGCGCACTACTGGCAGCGGTTCTGCGTGAAGAACGACACCATCGGCTTCTTCGGACCCGTGGGCTGGGGCCGCTGGGACTCCGGCACCCCGACGGTCGGCGTGGACCCCGGCACCGGACTCATCGCCACATCCTCGGTCTACTGGGCGAGTTGGGGGATCGACGCGCTCGCCAGGATGCTGGAAGCCGACCCCGCCCTGCACGAGTGGATCGCCCCCCGCCGCGTGCCCTTCCTCGTGCTGGACGGCGACCGGGTCCGCGTCCCCGGCCGGCGCCCGACGACCGTGCCCGCAGAGACGGCGGCCGTGCTCGCCCGCTGCGACGGCGTCCGCCCGGCCCGGACCATCGCCGCCGAACTCCCGGACACCGACGTCCCCGCCGTGCTGGCCGACCTGGTCGCCCGCCGCTGGGTGGTCCGGCGCCTGGAGATCCCCGCCGACACCCACCCCGACCGCGCCCTGCGCGGCTGGCTGGAGACCGTCGGCGCGCCCGAACCCCGACGGCGCGGCCTCGCGGCACTGGACCGCCTCGAACGCGGCCGCGCCGCCGTGGCGGCGGCCACCGACGTGGACACGCTCGTCCAGGCCCTGACCGCCCTCGAAGCGGACTTCACCGAACTCACCGACACGGCCGCGGTGCGGGAGAAGTCCGCGTCGACCGCGCCCTGCCGCTCGCTGGTCTACTCCGACACCCGCCGCTCCGCGACCGCTCGCCTCGGCCCCGGGATGCTCCAAGCGCTGCGCCCGCTGCGGCTGTTGATGGACAGCGCGGCCTGGCTCACCTCCGAACTCGCCGCCGCCGTCCGGCAGGAGATCCGCGTCGTCCACGACCGCCTGGCCGCCGAGGGCCCGGTCGACCTCGCCTCCTTCTGGTTCGCGTGCCTCCCGGTGCTGCACGGCGCCGCCCGCGCCAAGTCGGCCGAGCTGCAACGGGAGTTCGCCGCCCGCTGGGGGCGGATCCTGGCGGTGCCGGAAGGCGCCCGGCAGATGACGGTGTCGACGGCCGGCATCGAGACGGCGGTACGGGAGCGGTTCGCGTCCGGCGGCGACGGCTGGACGACGGCCCGCTATCTGAGCCCGGACGTCCTGATCGCGGCCGAGGGCACGGAGGCGATCGAGCGCGGCGACTTCACCCTGGTCCTGGGCGAACTCCACATGGCCTCCAACACCTTGGGCGCCTCCCTGTTCACCCATCAGCACCCGGACATCGCCGAACTCCTCGCCCTGACCGACCGCGACCACCCCACCCCCCGCCTGATGCCCCTGATCCCCAAGGAGCACCGCGCCCGCCTGTCGGCCCGGGTCCGCCACACCCTCGTACGGCCCCAGGACCGTCAAGTGGCCCTCGCCGACTTCACCGCGGACCCCGCCCGGACGATCCGCAGCGGTGACGCGACCGTGGAGAACCGGGACGGGGATCTCCTCGTCCGCCTCCCGGACGGCGCCGTCTTCCCCGCGCTGGACGTCTTCTCCCACGTCCTGACCACCCTGTCGATGGACCTCTTCCAGCTCCTGCCCGAGGCCGACCACACCCCTCGCGTCACCCTGGACCGGCTGGTGGTGGCCCGCGAGACCTGGCGCCTGCCGGCCGCGGACGCCTCGTTCGCCGACGAGAAGGACGAGGCCCGCCGCTTCGTGGCCGCCCGCCGCTGGCGCGCCCGACTCGGCCTGCCCCGCTACGTCTTCGTCGTCTCCCCGACCGAATCCCGGCCCTTCTACGTCGACTTCGACAGCCCCGTCTACCTCACCATCCTCGCCAAGGCCCTCCGCCGCCTCGCCCGCAAGGACCCCTCCGCCACCGTCACCCTCACCGAGATGCTCCCGACCCCCGAACAGAGCTGGCTCACCGACGACCAGGACCGCCGTTACACCTCCGAACTCCGCTTCGTGGCCTACGACACCACGACGCCGAGCTGACGGGGGCAGGCCGGCGAATCGCACGCCCCGCGCGTACGCCCCCGTGGTGAAGGCACCGCACACCTCACCTCCGACACTCCGTCACGGTTGGTGATCAAGGAACTCCGAATTGTGATCAACTGTGCCCTGGTCGTCGGGCAACGGGCCCGAGATGTCCGAGGAGAGTTCATGCACAGAGTTGCTATGGGCAGGCGTGTCGCCTCCGTCGTCGCCACCGCGTCCCTCGTCGGCGCGCTCGGCGTCGCCGGTGCGGCACCGGCCCTGGCGGCGGCGCCCGCGCCGCTGAGCTTCACCATCGACTACACGAGGAACACCTCCATCCCGCAGTCGCCGACCCTGGGCGCCGGCTTCGCGGGCAACGGCCCGGTGCTCGACGCCTACGGCCGGGTGATCGGCAGGACCTACGACACCTGCGCCATCGACGGTGTCGAGGGCCCGACGAAGATGGACGCCGACTGCGGCGCGTACATCATCTTCAACGACGGTGACGAGCTCAACCTGAGCACCCAGGCCGTGATCGACGGCAACCCGATGGACTACCCCTACCGGTTCAAGGCCGTGGTCGAGGGCGGCACCGGGGAGTACAACGGCGCCCAGGGCGAGGCCACCGTCACCGCCGAGCGCCCCGGTGTCTACAAGGTCGACGTCAAGTTCTCCTGACGTTCGCAGCCGATGTGTGAGGAGCCGCCGGAGTGGTCCTGCGGCTCCTCCCTCACCCACCAAGTGATGTCAGGAGCCGCGGTGAAGCCCTCCGCCCCCACGTCGGCCGTCGCGGTCGCCGAGCCCGGCGTGGGACACGCCCCCACGGGCCCGCCGCCCACCCTCGCGCTCCACCCCGCCCGGCCCGCGCGCCCCCGCCCGACCGCCTATCTCCGGCTGGCCAAGCTCGGGATGGTCGACTACTACCTGAGCCTGATCGTCGTCGTGTCGCTGCCGCCGGTGAGCGGCGCCGGCGTCCTCGGCGCCTCGTCGGCGGCGACCCTCGCGGCCTTCCTGCTCGGCGAGTTGTGCCTGGTGGGCGCGGCCGTCGCGTACGACGACATCACCGGGTACCGGGACGGCAGCGACGCCGCGAACTACGGCACGGACGCGGCCGTACGCAGGCTCGCCCGCAAACCTCTGCTCGCCGGTGCCCTGACCGAGGCGGAGGCCCTGCGCTTCGCCCGCGCCGCGCTCGCCGCCGGACTCCTGTGCTGGACGGCGGCCCTGGCGCTCGCACCCCACCGGCCGTGGTGGGCCGTGCTCGGCGTCGCGGCCGCGGGCCTTCTCGTCCCCCAGTACTCCTGGGGCCTGCGGCTCGGCTACCACGGGCTCCAGGAAGTGTTCCTCGCCGCCGTCGGCTGGGCCTTCGTGCTGCCGCTGTACGGCCTGCTCACCGGCCGGGCCACCGCCCTCGCGGCCGTGGAGGCCTTCCTGTTCGGCCTCGGGCCCCTCCTCTTCGGCGTGTACTCGAACACGAACGACATCGCCGGGGACCGTGCCGTGGGCCGCCCCACCGCCGCCTGCCTCCTGTCCCGCCGCGGCAACGCCGTCTTCATCGGCGCGCTGTCCGCCCTGGAGACCGCGGTGATCGTCGCGGCGGCCGTCCTCGGCCTCGCGCCCCGGTGGTTCCCGGCGGCCCTGCTCCCTGTGACGGCCGCCCGCGTCGCGCAGTTCACGGTCGGCATGGTGCGCGGCGACATCCTGCGCGGCCGGCTGATCGGCATCCGGGCGCACCGGGTCCTGGTCGTCGCCCTGGTCGCGGCCAACGCGCTGTGCGCCGCGACGGCTTGACCCGCCCGATCCGCCCTCGCGCGCACAGGAGAGACGAGCACTTGAGATGAGGACCCTCGAACCCGGCCTGTTCTTCGACGCGTTGGCCGACCGCGGCACCCGCACCCGGGTCCATCTGAGCCGCCCGCCGGACATCCCGGACGAGGGCCGCACGGCATACGGCGTCGAGGGCCTCGCCCAGCTGGTGACCCGGGCCGCGGGCGGGCTCGCCGCGCTCGGCGTCACGCGGGGCGACCGGGTCGCCGTGATCAAGCCCAACCACTGGGACTACGTCCTGCTCGCCTGCGCCGCCGCCCGCATCGGCGCCGTGCCCGCGCTGCTCTCCGCGAGCCTCCCGCCCGAGACCCTGAGCCTCTTGCTCGAACGCCTCGACGCCAGGGCCCTGGTCACCACCTCGGACACCCTCGCGACCGCGCGTGCTTCGGGCACCGACCTGACCGCCCGCGTCCGCCGCACCCTCACCCTCGACGCCCCGGCACCCGGCGCCGTACCCCTCGCGGACGTGCGCGGCCACCGGCCGCCCCCCTACCAACGCCCGCCCGCCCACGCGTCGTTGGCCATCATGCACACCTCGGGCACCACCGGCGTCCCCAAGCTGGTCGTCCACACCACCGCCTCGCTGGTCCACCGCATCGCCGCCGCCGAGGCCCGCCGCTGGCCGCTGGTGAGCAGCCGCCCCGACGACACCGTGGCCCAGGCGACGTCGTACGCCCATGGGCGCGGACTCACCTGGACGCTCAGCGTGTTCGCCCTCGCCCCGCGCGAGGTGGTGCTCCTCGACAGCTTCGAGACGGGGCACGCCGAACCCGTCCTGCGCGCCCACCGCCCCACCGTCCTGGAGGCCACCCCCGCCGCCTATGTGCGCTGGCAGCCGCTCGCGGCGGCGCCGGACAACCCGTTTCGCCGGGTACGCCTGTTCCTCAACACGTTCGACGCGATCCACCCGCCCACGGTGCGCGCCTACCTCGCCGCCACGCGCCGTCGGCTGCCGCTGTGGGTGCAGGTCTGGGGGCAGTCCGAGACCGGGCCGCTCACCTTCCGCTGCCTCACCCGCCGTTCGGTGCGCACGGTGGGGGAGCGGCACCCGGCCACCCGCGACCTGGGCCGTCCCGTGCCCGGCACAACACGGCTGCGGGTGGTGGATCCGGCCACCCTGCGGCCGGTGGCACCCGGCAGGACCGGCCTGGTGACGGTCCGTACCAAGGCGCTGTGCGCGGGATACGCCGGGGAGCGGGAGCGGCTGTCGGCCAAGTCCGCGGGCGGCTGGTTCGCCACCGGGGACCTCGGCGCCGTCACCCGGTCGGGGCGGCTGCGGCTGCTCGACCGGGAGGTGGACGCGGTCCCGGGCGGCGCCTGCGTCGAGATCGAGGACGTGCTGCACGACCGGCTCCCGGACGTCGTCGAGGCGGTGGTGCTCGCCCGGCCGGACGGGCTCCCGCTGCCCGTCCTGGCGACCCGCGACGGAACCCTCCACCGCGACACGTGGCGCCGGGCCGTCGCCGACCTGCCCCCGCTCGGCGAGCCCGCGCTGCTGCCCCTCGACCGGCTCCCGCTCACCGCGACGGGAAAGGTACGGCGGCAGGAACTGCGGGACCGGCTGCTCGACGGGGCACCGGCACCCGGCACCGGACGCTGGACCTGACCCGCGCCGCCGCACCGCGCCGCCGCACCGCGCCGCCGCACCGCGTCGTCGTACCCCTACACGAGGAAGAACCCCTGATGGCCGACACAGACGTCGATGTCGCCGTGGTCGGAGCCGGGATCTCGGGCCTGGCCACCGCCTTCCATCTGACCCGCACCGGCAGATCGGTGCGCGTGTTCGAGGCGGGCCCCCGGGTCGGCGGCCGGATGGCCGCGCGCCGCCACCAGGGGTACGTCCTGGACGAGGGCGCCGAGCAGATCGCCACCCGAGGCTACGACGCCACCTGGCGGCTGATCCGCGCGGTCGGCCTGCCCGCCGACGCCGTCGTGCCGGTGGGCGGCCGCATGGCGATCTGGCGCGACGGCCGGGCCCGCCCCGACTTCGGCCATCCGGCGGGGCTGCTGACCGGCGCGGGCATGACCTGGCGCGGCCGATTGTCCTGGCTGCGCTTCACCGCGACACTCCTGCGTCACCGCTCGCGCTTCGACCCCGAGCACCCGGAGTCGACACCGTTCGGCGAGCTGACCGTCGAGGAGTACGCCCGCCGCCACCATCGCGACCTGTACGAGCGGCTGTTGCAGCCGATGTCCGGCACCTTCTTCGGCTGGCGGCCCGAGCGCTCGGCGATCGGGCCGATGGCCGTGCTGCTGCTCGCCGTCGGCGGCGCCGGAGAGCGCTGGGTGGCGTACCGGGACGGCATGGACACCCTGGCCAGGGCGCTCGCGGACCGGCTGGACGTCGTCACCGGCAGCGCCGCCGTCGCCGTCAAACCGGGCCCGCGCTCGGCCCGCCTCGACCTCGCCGACGGCACCACGGTGACCGCCGGACAAGTCGTCCTCGCCGTACCCGCGCCCCTCGCCCTCGCGCTGCACGCCGATGTCCCGGACGACGAGCGCCCCTATCTGACGGCGAGCACCTACCGCCCGATGCTCAAGGTGTCCTGCCTCCTCGACCGCCCCCTGCCGAGCCCCACCAGGCGGCGGCCCTGCTACGGCCTCCAAGTGCCCGCGGTGGAGGACCGGGTGTTCGCCGGAGCCATCCTCGACCACATCAAGGCACCCGGCCGGGTACCGCCCGGACGCGGTCTGATCAGCCTGTTCGCCTCCCCGTACGCGTCGACGCGGCTGCTGGCGGGCACCGACGACGAGATCGTGTCCGAGGTCGGCGCGCACGCCGAGCGGTATCTGCCGGGCCTGACCGAGGTGACCCGTACGGCCTTCGTGGCGCGCTGGCCGCACGGCCTGCCGGAGACGGCACCGGCCGCGCTGCGCCTGCGCCGGGCCTTCCTCCAACGCCCCCTGCGCCGCGTCGAGTTCGCCGGGGACTGGCTGGCCCTGCGCCCCAGCAGCGAGGCCGCCGTCCACTCGGCCACGCTCGCCGTGCGCCGGATCCTCGCCGCCGGGACCGGCTGACGCGAAGGAGGGCCGGGGCGCCCCGGCCCTCCCCTGATGGACGGCTGGTTGACCTGCCGCGTCTCGTAGATGTCGTACGTGCCGCCGTCGCTGGTGACGCTGCCCTTGTACGTGCCCGTGGGCCGGTAGGTGCCCCAGCTCTCCAGGATGTAGTACTCGACGAGCGGATCGGTGGTCCAGCCGTAGAGCGACAGGTAGCCGTTGCCCGACGGGCTGAAGCCGCCGGAGTAGTTCACGTTGCGGCGGCTTCCGGTGCTCCAGCCCTTGCCGCAGGTGAAGTTGCCGCAGTTGGTCCACGAGGTGCTGTAGTTGCCGCCGGAGCCCAGGGTCATGGTGACCGAACCGCCGCCGTTGGTCCAGAACGAGTACCAGTAACCGTTGTTGCTGCCCGTCTGGTTGGTGGTGATGGTGGTGGCGGCCTGGGCGGTGCCCGGCAGCAGCAGCCCGGAGGCGGCCAGCGCCAGGGCACCGGCCCCGGCACCGGCGAGGAGATTTCTGCGGCTCATCGGGTGGGCGGGGGGCTTGTCCTCCATGTGCATGCTTCCTCCTCGGGAAGGCTCGTGGAGAACCCGGGGCCGCGTGCTGCCACCCCGGGGGGCACGGTTCGGTCCGGCGGTCTCGGTCAGCGCGGACCGAAGTCCGGCGCGGGCTGCTTTTGGAACAGCCGGGCCGGTACCGCGTCGGCCAGCACCCGGTAGCCGGCCGGGTTCAGATGCAGATGGTCGCCGACGTCCAACTTCCCCTGAAGCTTGCGGGGTTGGCGCGGATCGCGGACGGCGCGGTCGAAGTCGAGGACGGCGTCGAAGCGGCCGCCGGTGCGGATCCACCGGTTGACCGTCTGCCGGGCCGCCTCGCGGCAGCCGTTCGGGTCGTCGTAGTCGGTGTTGCCGCCGATGGGCGTCAGCGTCGCCCCGTACACCGGGATCCCCTGCGCGTGCGCCCGCACGATGATCTGGTCGTAGGCCGCGATCAGATCCGCCGCGGTCTTTCGCTGCGCGGCCTCGGTGGGGTCGGCGGTGCCGATGTCGTTGATCCCCTCGAAGAGGATCAGCCACTTGACGCCGCTCTGCGCCAGGACATCGCGGTCGAGGCGGGCCAGCACATTGGGCCCGAGGCCGTCGTTCAGTACCCGGTTGCCCCCGGCCGCCTGGTTGAGGACCGCGACACCGGACGTGCCGGGGTGCGACCGCAGCCGGGTGAGCAGCTGGTCCGGCCACCGGTCGTTCCCGTCGGTCGTGGAGCCCCGGCCGTCCGTCAGCGAGTCGCCCACCACGACGGCCGCCGCGGTGCCGCTCTTCGAGAAGACCTCGACTCCGCTGAGGAAATACCAGTGTTGGGCGGTGGCCGCCCCGCTGAGGTCCGCGTCGTCCAGGTGGTTCCCGCGCACCATGTACGACGTGGTGCGCGAGCCCGGATGCGAGGTGATGTCGTCCGACGCCTGGCCGTCGGCCAGATAGAGCGTCACGGTGAGGTTGGATCCCGGCCGCAGCCGGAAGTCCAGCGGGTCGGAGACGGCCTGTGCGCCGACCGGGACCACGGTGGAGGCACGGCCGTCGAAGGTCACCCTCCGGGCGCTGCCCGCCCGGACGGCGCCGGACCCGGCGCGGCCGTCGGCCGGGAGCGCCACCGAGACGGCCGTGACGGGCAGCACCGCCCCGCCGAACGCGTTGGAGAAGCGCAGCCGCAGACGCGTCCCCCCGACCGAGACGTGCACGGTCTGGCGCACCGTGCTGTCGGCGAAGACCTTGTCCGGTTCGGTGAACGGCGCCGGAGGCATGTTGCCCGGCTCGGTCAGCTGCGGCATCGAGGTCCAGGTGTTCACCCAGTGCCCGGCGGCCACCCGGGCGGTGGCCGTCGCGGGGTCCCCGCCGGCCGCGGGGGAGGTGGCGAAGCCGGTGGCCGTGAGGGCGGCCGCGGCGGCCAGGCTCACCACGAGTGCGGAGGTTCGGCCCATGACGTGTCGTCCCTTCTTCAGCGCAGCCGGAGGCTCTCGGGCGGACCGAGGTAACTGGGCTTGAGACCACCGGTGTCCACGACGAGGTTCTGGAGCACCACCGTGGGGTCGACCATCCAGAACTTCAGCACATGCACCCCCGCCTCGGTGATGCGGTGGGTGGTCGTGGTGACGTTGACGTTGTCGGAGGTGTTGCGCTGCCACTGGGTGTTCATCGTGCCGTCGTCGGAGCCGGTGACCTCGGTGATGTTCACCGACTGCGGCCGGTCGCCGTCGAAGGAGACGGCGTAGGCGAGACCGCCGTTCGCCAGCACGTCGTTGCGCGGCGACAGGTACGCCGACACCCTGACCGGGCCGGTCGTGAAGAGCGTGACGGTGTACTCCAGGCGGGGGCCGTCGCCGCCCGGGGTCCGCCGGGGCGCGGTGACCGGGAAGGGCTCCATGCCCGCACCGGTCCTGCCGATACCCGGGAGGCGGCGCCAGGAGACGCCGCCCCCGCCATGGGCGTCGGTGCAGTGGTCGGCCTCGATGGAGATGTAGCCGCGCGCCTCGACGAATCCACTGACCTTGTGCGCGGGCCGCGGATTGTCCACCGGGGCCTGGACCGTGACCCGTTGGCCGTCCGGACCGCTGACGGTGACGGCCACCGTGGTCCTGCCCTGGGGCGCGCGGGACCAGTCCGCGCGCACGGTGACGCGCCGCTGCCCGTCGACGCGCCCCCTCGTCGCGTCGACGGACAGCCACGGCACCCCGGTACGGATCTGGTAGTCGAAGGGCGCCGTACCGCGGTTGAAGATCTCGATGTACGGCGCAGGTCCGCTCGCGTACGGGCTCAGTGCGGGCAGCACGCAGTCGGCGGCGGAGCCGGGCCACACCTGGTCGCTGCCGTCCACGGCGACCCCCATCCGGGCCGTCGCCCGCGGGGTGATCCGCTGGACGGCCGGGAAGACGACATCGGGGATGGCCGCGTTGTCGATCTGCGGCTGCTGCCAGGGCGCGTCCGGGCCGTACCGGGCGACGTCGCCGTAGTCGATGTGCGGCTGGGTCTGGAAGCCCTGCCATTTCCCTTGTGCCACACCGTTGTTGAAGTGATCGGCGAGCGCCTTGTCCTCGGCGAAGTACGACTCCGTGTCCGAGGCCAGCGCGTTGGCGACGGCCCGGCCCTGACCGGCGTACAGCAGATTGGTGAACTGGGCCTGGCGCAGGGCGTAGAGGTTCGCCGTCGCCTTGACCGGATACAGGACCAGCTCGTAGAAGCCGTCCCGTTTCGCCGCCGGGAGGGCGTGGTTCGCGCGCTCGGCCGCTGCGGACAGCTCCGTCCACTCCCGTGTGACGCGTTCCATCTCCCGGTAGTCGGTGATGCTGAACGGCGTCGCACGGTCGTCGTAGACGACGGCGGAGGAGTCGGTGGCCAGGTCCTTGTCCGGGTCCACGGTGATCTTCCGGTTGAGCAACTCGGGCTTGCGCCGGGCCTGTAGGCGCCCGTACGTGTCCAGCACCTCGGCGATCCCGGCCGCGTGCGCGGGCCCGAAGTTCTGCCGCGCGTACTGCTCCAGCCACCCGGGGACGTCCTCGGCGGTCCAGCGCGCGGGGTTCCAGGCGTAGTCGAGGAAGAACTGCGTGGACAGCTCATTGCCCTTCACATCACCGGAGTTGACGATCCACAGCCGCCGGATGCCATAGGTGTACGCCTGGCCGAGCTGGTCGAGGACATTGGCCAGGTTGGCGGTGTCGACCCACTTGTAGTTGCGGCCCGCGCCGACGTAGTCGAAGTGGTAGTAGAGGCCGTAACCGCCGCTGTGCGCGGGCAGGGAGGGGCTCGGGACCAGGCGCAGATTGCCCCAGTTGTCGTCGGTGAAGACCACCGTCACGTCGTCGGGCGCCCGCAGGCCCTGCTCCCAGTAGCGCTGCACCTCCTTGTAGAACGTCCACACCTGCGGGGTCTCGGCCTCCGGCCTGCCGGTGACGTCCGCGATGATCCGGCGCTGGGTGGCCACGATGCTCCGCATCAGATCGATGCCGTCGCCGTCGGGCAGCGCGGTGTCGCCGTTGCCGCGCATGCCGAGGGTCACCACCCCCTCGAAGCCCTCGCTCACCTTGCGGCGGATGCCCTCCGCCCAATACGCCTTCAGCGCTTCGGAGTTGTGCCGAAAACTCCACTCGCCGGTACCGCCGTAGGGGTCGCTGCCCGGCGTGACCACATTGCCCTGCCCGTCGCGCACCGCGGGCACGGCGTGCCGGTTCCACTCCTCGATGCCGCGCATCATGGGCGCCTCGTGGGAGGTGCCCATCACCACGCCGTACGCCGTCGCGGTCGCGTGGTTCTCCGGATCGTCCTCGGCGAAGGCGCGCCCCCACACCGCGGGCCAGAGGTAGTTGGCCTTCAGCCGCAGCATCAGCTCGAACACCTTGGCGTAGAAGGCGTGGTTGAAGCCGTCGGGGTGGCCGGGGGCGAGACCGGGTCCGAAGTGGGCCGGCGCCCAGGTGCCCAGCGACGGGTTCTCGTCGTTGATGAAGAAGCCGCGGTACTTCACGGCGGGCGTGCCCTGGGTGTGCCGTCCGGGCCGGACGTGCAGCAGATCCTGGTGGCCCGGCGCGGCATCCGCCCACCAGTACCAGGGCGAGACGCCGATGCCCCGGCTGACGTCGTAGACGCCGTAGATGGTGCCGCGCTGGTCGCTGCCCGCGATCACGAAGGCGCGGTCGACCCCGGGCAGCGGCTGCTCCACCACCTGCTCCAGGGAGGTCTCCCACTTCCCGGCGATCCCGCTGACGTCCAGCTTCCCGGCGGCCACCAGACGGTCGATCAGCGGGCTCTTCCCGAGGGTGCCGATGAGGACGATCTCGCGAAGGCCGCCCGTGCCGTGGGACAGCGCGGGTCCGACCCCGGTGACCCGCTCCAGGTCGTCCCGCAGATCGCCGGCCGCGCGGACCACCCCCGCATGGTCGTCGGCATCGACCACCAGGGCGGTGGCCCTGCCGTTCTCCACCAGCGGGAAGGTGCCGGGCCCGCGCGTGGTGGTGATGTACGACCCCGGGTCGGTCGGCCGCGCCGCCCCCATGGTCCCGGCGGCCCGGGCGGGGCCCGCCGCGCCCAGCACGGAGGCCGCGGGCGTCGCGAGGGCGGTGAGCCCGGCCCCGAGGGCCAGCGCGGTCCGTCGGCTCATACCGTCCGGGAGGCCGTCGTCGGCCGCGGGGGTGTCGGGTCGTGTGCTGGCGGGCCTGCGCCGCGCAGAGTCCATGCCGCTCTCCATGGGACGGGGGAGCCCCTTCGTCGTCGAGGTGGGCGTACTGCCGCTGCCGAACCGGCCGCCGAGCGCCGTGCGTCGCGCGGATCGACGGCCCGGGAGGGCGGCCGTCGCCGACCGGTCACGGGGGGCGGAAGGCCGCGGGGGACGGTCCTTGGGATGGGGTGGGGCATCGAAAGAGGCCGATACTGTTTCCGGAAAGTTTCCGGAAGTTGTCGCGAAACGTTAGGGTCGCACCGACGGCCCGTCAACCCCCGCGGCGTCAACTGGCCCACGCCGTGCGGGCCTTGGCCGCACGGTGTCCCGGGCGGCGGCGCGCGGCCCCCCGGGCGGGCGATTGCCTATGCTGAGGGACCGCAGGCAAGGAGGCACGGATGGCAGCACAGGACGCGGGCCGCGTCACCATCGCGGACATCGCCCGGGAGGCGGGCGTGTCCCTGCCGACGGTCTCCCGGGTGCTCAACGGACGCGCCGACGTGTCCCCCTCGACCCGCCGCCGGGTCGAGGACCTGCTGGCCCACCACGGCTACCGGCGGCGCGCCGCCCAGCCCGCCGGCCGGGCGGAACTGATCGACCTGGTCTTCAACGACCTCGACAGCCCCTGGGCCGTGGAGATCCTGCGCGGCGTGGAGGACGTGGCACACGCCGCGGGCCTTGGCACCGTCGTCTCCGCGGTGCACCATCGCAGCACCTCGGCCCAGCAGTGGCTGGTCAATCTGCGGGCGCGGGCCTCCGACGGCGTCATCCTGGTCACCTCGGACCTCGCCCCCGAACTGCACGCCGAGCTACGGCGCCTGGGCGTGCCCACCGTCATCATCGACCCGGCCGGGGTGCCCACCTTCGGCATACCGACGATCGGCGCCATGAACTGGGCGGGCGGCCGCAACGCCGTCGAGCATCTGCTCTCCCTCGGGCACCGCCGCATCGGCGTCATCACCGGGCCGTCCACGCTGCTGTGCAGCCGGGCCCGGCTCGACGGGTACCGGGCCGCGCTGGAGTCCGCCGGGGTGGAGATCGACGACCGGCTCATCCGCCGGGGCGACTTCTCCCACGAGTCCGGCTTCGCCGCGGGCACGGAACTGATCGCCCTCCCCGACCCGCCGACCGCGATCTTCGCCTCCAGTGACCAGATGGCCCTCGGCGTCTACGAGGCGGCCCGCCGGCACGACCTGCGCATCCCGGACGACCTCAGCGTCGTCGGCTTCGACGACCTGCCCCAGGTCCAGTGGTCTCCGCCGCCCCTGACCACGGTCCGCCAGCCCCTGGACGAGATGGGCCAGGTCGCCGTCCGCACCCTGCTCCGCCTGATCCAGGGCGAGACCCTGGAGAGCCCGCACATCGAACTGGCGACACAACTGGTGGTGCGGAGCAGCACGGGAGCGGTACGGGGCTGACCCCGGGCCGCCGCCCGGCCGCCCGGCCCCGCTCGCCGTCCGCCGGTTCAGGGAGTGAAGAGCACCATCTCGGTACGGCCGGTCGCCTGCTGCCAGTAGCCCAGCAAGGTGCGGACCTGACTCTGGAACTCGGCCTTCGGCAGACCCGACTTGGCCTCGACGAGTCCGGGCAGCGGCATCGGGCGCGCGTCCGCCAGCTGGATCCGGGCGATCATCCAGGTCGACCCGTAACGGCCCACCCGACGGCGGACCTCGATACGCGTGATCCGCTCCCAGGGGACGGTCCTGCGGCCGAACCAGGTGGCCAGGACCACGCCCGAAGGGGTCAGCAGCGTCGCACCGGAGCCGTACCTCAGCAGGGTCAGCACACCGAGGGCGAGGGCGGCCGCGAGGAGGACCAGCGCGGGCCGGCCGGGTCCGTCCGACCTGCTCACGACGAACAGCGCGACCGCCCCGAACAGCCCCGTGAGGCCGAGCGCGCGCAGCCGGATGTCGCGCTGCTCGCGCGGGCCGAATCCGAGTCTTATCTCTTCCATCCGAGGATGGTAAGGGGCGGCACCCGCACCCAGATCCGCTCCCGGCGAAGACGCCCGCGCCCGGGGCCGTACGCTCGGCAGGTCGCCCGGAGCGGCACACCGCCGTGACGCACGACACAGGAACGCTCCGCGTCGTGCGGAGAGAAGTGAGTGTGAACAAGTCAGAGAACGACATCCGCCGCCGCGTACGCGAGGGGGATCGCGAGGCGTTCGCCCAGCTGTACGAGGAGTTCGCCCGGCCCGTGTACAACCACGGGCTGCGGCTGACCGGCGACTGGTCGACGGCCGAAGAGGTCATGTCAGAGACGTTTCTGACCGCGTGGCGCTCGCGTGCGCGGGTCCAGGAGGACGGCGGCTCGCTGCTGCCCTGGCTGCTGGGCATCGCCACCCACAAGGCGGACAACGCGCGCCGGAGCACCTGGCGGCGGCAGCTGTTCCTGGCCCGCCAGCCGCCACCGCCGGACGTCGAGGACTTCGCCGCCCGTGCGGCGGGGCGCATCGACGACGCGCGCCGGCTCCGGGCCGTGCACGCGTCCCTGGGCCGGCTGCGGCGGCAGGAGCGCGAGGTCCTCGCCCTGTGCGTCTGGTCCGGGCTGGACTACCGGCAGACGGCCGAGGCGCTGGGCATCGCGGTCGGCACCGTACGCTCCCGGCTCTCGCGCGCCCGCAAGAAGCTCGCCCGCCTCGCGGACGAGAGCGCAGGACCGAATCGGGAACCGCGGGTCCGCCGCGGAGAGGTAACCGGTGTGGCCGCGATCGCGGCCCTGCCCGTGCGGGAGGAACTCACATGAACGACCGTCACCCTTCCCCTGAGCGGCGCGACGACCGCGACGAGATCGCCCGTCTGCTGCCGGCCCCGGCGAACTGGGACCTCCCGCGCGAGCAGCACCTTCGTCACAAGGATCTCCTCATGCGCCGCATCGACCGCGACCAGGCCGCATCCGCCACCCCCGAACCCGCCGCCACCCCCGAACCCGCCGCCACCCCCGAACCCGCCGCCGCGCCGGTCCGGCGCGCCCGGCCGCTGCTGCGGCCCGCGGGGACCACCGGCGCCGTCCTGAGCGGCAGCGGCGGCCGGAGCGACGACGCGGCCCGGCACGCCGCCGCGGACACGCGGCCCGCCGCCGCCCTGCTGCACCGCATCTCGAACGCCGCCGCGAACCACGGCACGCTCACCGTGCGCGACGACCAGTTCCTCTACACCCGGGAGAAGGTCCGCGAGGCCGATATAACCAGCGGCAAGGCCGTCGTCAGCAGGCTCAAGGACTACGAGTCGTGGGTGTCCCAGAAGCCCGGCCCGCTGCACACCCTCGGCCTGATCCGCGCCGACGGCGAGACCCTGCCCATCAACGCCGAACTCGGGGACACCCAGGGCACCCCGGCCGGTCTGAGCCGGCCCACGTACAACTGGCTCGCCGCCCTGCCCACCGACCCGGACAAGCTGCTTGCCTACCTGTACGCCAAGACGCCCGCGGCCGAAGGACGGGAACGCGACCAGGCCGTGTTCGAGCAGATCGGCGGCCTGCTCGGCGGACTGACGCCGCCCCGCACCGCCGCCGCCCTGTACCAGGCCGCCGCGAAGATCCCCGGCGTCGACCGGTCGTCGACGGCACGGGACGCGATCGGCCGGCAGGGCCTCGGCATCGTCCGCGACGACAAGCGCTACGGCGTGCGCACCGAGTGGGTCTTCGACACCAAGGACTACACGTTCCTCGGCTCCCGCAGCTACCTGACGAAGGACGCGCCGTACGGCAAGGCAGGCACCCTGCTGTCCAGCACGGCCGAACTGGCCCACGCCGTGGTCGACAAGGCGGGCGCGCGGCCCGCGGCCGGGGACCGTACCGGAACCGCCTGACGATCCGGCCGTGGATTTTAAGTGAAAAAACCCGCGGAGGAAAGGACACGGGGAACAGAAAAACA
>NZ_JBMJCT010000027.1:0-79637 GCF_049222185.1 Streptomyces sp. LaBMicrA B280
CACCGGACAACGACTCCTCGCCCTGGCAGCCGGCATCTGGCACAACTGGACCACCGGCGCCAAGATCAAACGATCCCTGATCGCCTACGACCACTGAGAACATCGGACTCACTCATCTAGAGGACTTTCACGGTTCTGTCGTGCCGATTTGGCCTCCGGCCAATCCCCTCGACTGGCCGCCGCGATACCGGTTCGACGCCACCTCCATCCAGGCGCTCGCCGCGAGGATCAACGACAACCGCGAGAACGTGACGATTGACGTGAATCTCGACGCAGCACAACGCGTGAAGCAGGCACCACCGGAAAGCGAATCCACCAGCGAGTCACAGCGGACGGAATGACCTGCACCCTGTCCCGCCAGCAGGGACACCCCGGACCATACTTTCGAAGGCGCCCGAAGCGTCCCACCTCGCTGGCAACTGACCTGGGGCCGCATCTTGCACCCGCCAGATGCCCCATAGGCCCTATCCACCCCTTATCGACAGGACAGGATGGACGATACGAGCGGTATATCTCCGCACCGTCACCCACACGGCCCGAATTCGACCCGGATTCGACCCGGCCAGTTTGTTCAGCGAGAAAACATGGCCTCTGACCTGCGGAAACGTGGAGCGGCAGACGAGCCGGGCCGTACGCCGGGTTCTGTTTCTCCGGGGTCCTCGCGGGCCCTGGAGCGACGGCCATCCATCTAGGGCCAACGTTGCCGTTGGCCTCGTGCGGTCTACCCGCGGACTCGGGCGGGCAGCCCTCGAACGTCCGCGCAGAGCGCTTTTGACGGCGCTCCTTTTGACCTTGCTCCGGGTGGGGTTTACCTAGCTGCCCAGGTCACCCTGGGCACTGGTGGTCTCTTACACCACCGTTTCACCCTTACCCAGCGCCTGAGCGCCGGGCGGTCTGTTTTCTGTGGCACTGTCCCGCGGGTCACCCCGGGTGGCCGTTAGCCATCACCCTGCCCTGTGGAGCCCGGACGTTCCTCGGGAAGCCCCCTAAGGGGACTCCACGCGGCCGTCCGCCCGGCTCGTCTGCCGTGTCGACCATGGTACCGGTCGGGTGCGCCGCCGGGGACCGGCCGCCGTCGCCAGCACCGAGCCCGCCAGGATGAAGGCGAAGGAGAGCAGCACGGTGAGGGTCAGGGGCTCGTGCAGGAAGGCCGCGCCCGCGGCGACCGCCACGGCCGGGTTCACGTAGGTGATGACCGTGGCGCGGGTGGGGCCCGCCTCCTTGATCAGTTCCAGGAAGGCCACAAAGGCGAGGGCGGTGCAGATCACGCCCAGCGCGGCGAGCGCGGCCAGGGCCTGCGGGGAGGGCAGCGCGGTCGGGTGGGTGAGGGCGGCGGCGGGGGCGTAGACCAGGGCGGCCAGGGTCAGGCAGGGGGCCGTCAGGTGCAGGGAGGGGACGTCCCCCAGGTGCCGGGCGGCTATCAGGGGCGCCGTGGCGTAGCCCACGACGGTGAGCAGGACCTCGGCGAGGGACCGGGCGTCGCCGCCGGTGAGGTGGGGCAGGGCCAGGACCGTGACCCCGGCGAGTCCCAGGGTGAGGCCGATCAGCCGCCGGGGGCCGAAATGCTCCGTGCTGCCGAGCAAGCGGGCCGCGAGGAGGCCCACGATCGGCACCCCCGCGATCAGCAGGCCCGACGTGGAGCTGGACAGATGCCGTTCGGCGTCGGTGAGGGTGAACCAGGGGACGACGATCTCCAGGACCGCGAAGGCCAGCATGGGGCGCCAGTGGGTGCGGATCGTGCGGGGCAGGCCGCCCTGGCGCAGCGCGAACGGCAGCAGCAGGGCCGCGCCCAGCGCACAGCGGGTGAACACCAGGACGGGCGGCGACACCTCGGCCACCGCGACCTTGATCAGCAGATAGGGGATGCCCCAGACCACTCCCATCAGGGAGAACAGGAACCAGCCACGTGCAGTCATGCGGCGAGTCTCGGCCACGTGCTCAGCGGGCGTCTTGAACGCTGTTGCGGTACACCGCCGGGGTCACCCCGAGCACCCTGCGGAACCAGCGGGTCAGATGCGCCTGGTCCGCGAAGCCGACCAGCCCCGCCACCTCGGCCGGCCGCAGCCCCGCCTCCAGCAGCACCCGCGCCCTGCCCACCCGGTACTGGGCGAGCCAGGCGTACGGCGGTATGCCCGTCGCCGTACGGAAGGCCCGCAGCAGCTGGTAGCGGGAGAGGCCCAGGTCGGCGGCGAGCAAGGCGAGCGTCGGCGGGGCGGTCAGCTCGTCGGCGAGCCGGTCGCGGACCGTCCGCGCGATGCTGGCCGCGCCGGGTACGCGGTCGTGCAGCGGCCGTGCCGAGGAGTGCCGCCGGGCGAGCGCGGTGAGCAGCCAGGGCAGCCGGGACTCGGCCTCCAACGGGTCGGGGCAGGCGCTGAGTTCGGCGTGCGCGCGGGCCAGCGCCAGGGCCAGCTCGGGGTCGTCCAGCAGGGGTTCGGGAAAGTGCGGGGCGCCCCCGGCGGTGCCCTCCCCCAGCAGGGACGGCTCGGCGTACAGCGCGCGGTAGGCGTATCCGTCGGTGGCGTTGCCGGGGCCGCCGGTGTGCATCTCACCGGGGTCCAGTACGACGATCGTCCCGGCCCCGGTGCGTATGTGGCCGCCCCGGTAGTCGATCACCTCGTACCCGCCGACGCAGACGCCGATCGTGTACTCGTCGTGGGCGTGCGGGGCGTAGGTGTGCCGCTGGAAGCTCGCGGTGAGCAGGTCGAGGGGCGGCCCCTCGTGGCCGAGTCTGGCCCGTCGCCACTGGGCCTGTTCGGGCCCGGATGCGCTCACCGCTTCGGTCATGGACGCCCCCTCGTCGTACGGCGATCATCTCGCCCGCCGTTGGAACGCCCACCGGGCCCCGCTTCCTTCCGCGCAGGTCAGCCGACGGGCCGGTGGCCGAGGCCCGTCCGCTCCAGCGCGGTGAACGCCGTCTCCAGGCGGGCCCGGTGGTCCTCGGCCACCTCTGCCACCGGATCACCGGCGAGGAGCCTGCGGGCGGTGGTGACGAAGACCGTGCGGTACGCGGCGACGGCGAGGGCCGCGAGGAGGTCGGGGTCGGGTGTGCCGGTGTCGGCGAGGGCCGCCGCGAGGGCGGTCTCCACCTCCTCGGCGCCCTCGCGGGCGCGGGCGCGCAGGGCCGGGGAGCCGATGACGATGCGCCAGAAGGGGACATAGTTCTCCCCCACGGCGCTCAACGGGTGCCGTTCGTCCAGGAGTCGCAGGGCCAGGCGGCGCAGGGCGGCCAACGGGGGTTCGCCCGGGGCGCGTTCGCGTACGGCCGCGGCGAGGAGGTCGGCGGCCTCGGGGATGCGGTCGAGGAACAGGTCCTCTTTGCGCGGGAAGTAGTTGAAGACCGTCATGGCGGAGACGTCCGCCGCGCGGGCCACCTCCGCGACCGTCACCGCGTCGAAGCCGCGCTCGCCGAACAGCCGCGTCGCGATGTCGGAGATCCGCCGGCGCGTCGCGCGCTTCTTGCGCTCCCGCAGCGGGAGCGCGTGCGCGCCGTCCAGGCCGTCCCGGCTGCCCACCGGCCCATCGCTCAACTCATCGTTCATGACAAAACTATAGCGGATAAAAACTTTTAGTGACTATAGTTCGGCTCATGACGACGACACAGGGCACGGAGCAGGGCACGGAGCAGGTCACGGAGTACGACGTGGTGGTGGCCGGTGCCGGCCCCGTGGGGCTCTTCCTCGCCGGTGAGCTGAGGCTCGGCGGGGCCTTACGGGTGCTGGTGGTGGAGCGGCTGACCGAGGTGGACGAGACCATCAAGGCGGGCTGGATCAACCACCCGAGCGCGGTCGCCCTGAACCGGCGGGGGCTGCTGCCCGAGCTGGCGGCGGTGCGGGAGGCCGTGCGGGAAGGGCTCCGGGCGTTCCGGGACGCCGAGGAGAACGGGGAGAGCGGGGAGGGCGGGGGCGGCGACCGTACGACGAGGCGCCCCGGGTTCGCCGGGCACTTCGCCGGGATCACCCTGGACCCCGGGCTGTTCGACGACTCCGGCCCCGAGTGGGCGGACGCCGATCCCGCCGCCGGACCCGGACTCGTGCTGCCGCAGGCCGAGTTGGAGCGGGCGCTGGGCCGCTGGACCGAGCGGCTCGGGGTGGAGGTACGGCGGGGCGTGGAGCTGACCGGCTTCGCCGAGGACGCGGACGGGGTCGCCGTACAGCTCGACGGGCGGACCGTGCGCGCGAGTTGGCTGGTCGGCTGCGACGGCGGCCGGAGCACGGTGCGCAGGCTCGCCGGGTTCGAATTCCCGGGCACCGCACCGGAGATCACCGGCTACCAGGCGCTGGTCGAACTCAGCGGCGCCGAGCGGCTGAAGGCGGGCTGGAACACGACGGACGTGGGGACGTACGCGCACGGGCCGTTCCCCGGGCGGATCCTCACCGTCGAGTTCGACAGCCCGCCGGCCGACCGGCACGCGCCCGTCACCGCCGAGGAGTTGGAGGCGAGCCTGCGCCGGGTCTCGGGCGTGCCGGAGGTGCGCGTCACCGGGGTGCGCACCGCGACCCGGTTCACGGACAACGCCCGCCAGGCCACCGAGTACCGCAGGGACCGGGTGCTGCTCGCGGGCGACGCGGCGCATGTGCACTCGCCGTTCGGCGGGCAGGGGCTCAATCTCGGCCTCGGGGACGCGCTGAACCTCGGCTGGAAGCTCGCCGCGGTCGTCGGGGGCCGGGCGCCCGAGTCGCTCCTGGACACCTACACCGCCGAGCGGCATCCGATCGGCGCCTGGGTGCTCGACTGGACCCGCGCCCAGATCGCGCTGATGCGCCCGGACCGGCACGCCCGCGCGCTGCGCCGGGTGGTCGAGGACCTCGCGGGCAGCGTCTCCGGCACGACCTACCTGGTCAATCGCATCTCCGGCGGCTGGCAGCGCTACGACCTGCCCGGCGGCCATCCGCTGACCGGCGCGAGCGCCCCCGATCTGCCGCTCTCCGACGGCACCCGCCTGAACGAGCATCTGCACACCGGACGGCCCCTCCTCCTCGACCTCACCGACTCCCCCGAGCTGCGCACCCTGACCGCCCCCTACGCCGACCGCCTGACCGTCCTCACCGCCGCCTGCCCGACCCGGCCCGCCCTCAGGGCCATCCTCGTCCGCCCGGACGGCTTCGTGGCCTGGGCGGCCGACACGGGCGGGGAGAAGGGGCCGGACGAGGACGAACTCGGCGCGGCCCTGGAGCGCTGGGTCGGGGTGCCCGGGGCCGCCGCGAGGGCGCTCACGCGGGGATGAACAGGGGTTTGGCCCCGCCGGGGGACGCCTTGACGAGACGGACCCGTAGGGGGTCGCCCAGGGGGAGGTCGGGGCCCTCGACGCGGCCGAGGACGGCCGGGGAGGCCAGTTGGACGGTGCCGACGTCCGGGTGGTGGTCGTCCAGGTCGACCACGCAGGCGTCGAAGGTCTCCCCGACCCGGTCCCTCAGCAGGGCCGCGGCGACGATGTCGATGGACTCGTGCTCGACCGCGCTCGCGCGCTGCGCGCCGTCGGCCATCCGGTGCGGCAGGGCGTCGAGGGCGGCGAGGACCCAGTCGGGCGCGGGGTCGTCCGAGGCGGCGGCGAGGGAGAGTTCGAGCGCGTACCTGTCGGCGAGACGCCGTAGGGGGGCGGTGCAGTGGGTGTAGGGGGCGGCCATCGCGGCATGGGTGGTGATCGCGGGCAGCGCGCCGTCGCGGAAGACCGTGTAGCCCGCGCCGCGCAGCAGGGTGGTGCACTCCTGGAGGAACGCCGCGTGGTGCGGCACCCGCGGGTCGAGGGCGCCGATCACGGCCGAGTACGGCACATGGTGCGGCCAGTCGATGCCGAGGGCCCGCGCGGTACGGCGCAGCCGGGCCACCGCGCCGTCCGGGGCGGGCGGCAGCGTGCGCAGGATGCCGGTGCCCCGCGCGAGCATCAGCTCGGCGGCGGCCATGCCGGTGAGCAGGGACAGCTGGGCGTTCCAGTTCTCGGCGGGCAGCGGGGCGCGGTACGACAGCGCGTAGGTGTGGTCCCGTTCGGTGATCTCCTGCTCGGGCACCGTGAGCGAGATGCCCCCGCGCGCGGCCTCCTGCCGCTCCCGCGCCCGGCCGATCTCCCTGAGCAGCGCGACCGGCTCCTCCGCCGTCCCCGCGTCGATGGCCCGCTGGACGCCCGCGTAGTCGAGCCGGGCGCGGCTGCGCACCAGGGCCCGGCGCACCTCGACCGCGAGCGTCCGCCCCTCCGCGTCCAGGTCGATCGTCCACAGCACGGCGGGCCGGGTCCGCCCGGGCAGCAGGCTGGCCGCGTCCTCGCTGAGCACCGCGGGGTGCAGCGGGACCCGCTCGTCGGGGAAGTACAGGGTGTTCACCCGCCGCTGCGCCTCCGCGTCCAGCGCCCCGCCGGGTACGACGAAGGCGGCGACGTCGGCGATGGCGTACCGCACCCGGTAGCCGCTCCCCCGCCGGGACAGATGCGTCGCCTGGTCGAGGTCCGGGGAGCCGGGCGGGTCGAGGGTGAAGAAGGGGAGGTCCGTCGCGTCGTACGACGGTGGCGGCGGGCTCTTCGCCGCGCGCTCGGCCTCCTCCCCCACCTTCGGCGGGAACCCCTGCGGGACGCCGAGGCGGGCGCGCAGGGCGGCGAGCGCGGCCCTCAGGGGTGCCTCGGGGGCGCCGGTCACGCGGATCCTGCGGCTGAGCATGAGTCGAGCGTAGGGCGCGGGGGCCCGGGCAGCACCCCGTACGCTGGCGCCTGAGCGCAAGAGAAGGAGTACGTGTTGCTGGTCCTGCTGCCGCCCTCGGAAGGTAAGGCCGACTCGGGCAAGGGCGCCCCGCTGCGGCTGGAGTCGCTGTCCCTGCCGGGGCTGACCGGCGCGCGCGAGGCCGTGCTCGGGGAACTGGTCGAGCTGTGCGCGGGCGACGAGGAGAAGGCGCGCGAGGTGCTGGGGCTCAGCGAGGGGCTGCGCGGCGAGGTCGCCAAGAACGCGGCCCTGCGCACGGCCGGCGCGCGCCCCGCCGGGGAGGTCTACACCGGTGTCCTGTACGACGCCCTGGGCCTCGCCTCCCTGGACGCGGCGGCGAAGCGGCGGGCGGCGCGCTCGCTGCTGGTCTTCTCCGGGCTGTGGGGCGCGGTGCGGGTGACCGACCGCATCCCCTCCTACCGCTGCTCGATGGGGATCAGGCTGCCGGGGCTCGGCGCACTGGCCGGGCACTGGCGGGCGCCGATGGCCGAGGTGCTGCCGGAGGCGGCCGGGGACGGTCTGGTGCTGGATCTGCGCTCGGCGGCGTACGCGGCGGCGTGGAAGCCGAAGGGCGAGATCGCGGGGCGGACGGCGACGGTACGGGTGCTGCACGCGCCGACCCGCAAGGTCGTCAGCCACTTCAACAAGGCGACCAAGGGCCGGATCGTCCGCTCTCTGCTCTCGACCGGCCTCGCGCCCCGCGACCCCGCCGAACTGGTCGACGCGCTGCGGGAGTTGGGGTACGGGGTGGAGGCCCAGGCCCCGGAGCGGGCGGGGAAGGCGTGGGCGCTGGATGTGTTGGTGGAGGAGGTCCACTGAGGGGGCGTTGCACTGTGCGCAATGGTGATTGCGGGGAGTGTGACCGGTCGGGACGATGAGGGCATGCCGTTGCCGTTGTCGTCGCAGGTGGACTCCGTGCTTGATCTCGCGGCCGTGGTGCCGGTGGTCGTGATCGCGGAGGTGTCCGATGCCGTGCCGGTCGCGCGGGCGCTCGTGGGCGGGGGGTTGCGGGGGGTCGAGGTGACGCTTCGTACGCCCGCCGCGCTGGAGGCGATCCGGGCGATCGCCGAGGAGGTGCCCGAGGCGGTGGTCGGGGCGGGGACGGTGATCACGCCGGGGCAGGTGGCGGCGGCCGTCGGGGCCGGGGCGCGGTTCCTCGTCAGTCCCGGGTGGACGGAGGGGCTGCTGGCGGCGATGCGGGGGTGCGGGGTGCCGTTCCTGCCGGGAGTGTCGACCGCCTCGGAGGTCGTGGCGCTGCTGGAGCGCGGGGTGCGGGAGATGAAGTTCTTCCCGGCGCAGGCGGCGGGCGGTACGGCGTATCTGCGGTCGCTGGCCGGGCCGTTGCCGCAGGCGCGGTTCTGTCCGACCGGCGGGATCGGGCCCGGGAACGCCCCGGAGTATCTGGCCCTGCCCAACGTCGGCTGTGTCGGCGGGAGTTGGATGGTCCCGGCGGACGCCGTTGCGGCCGGGGACTGGGCGCGGATCGAGGCGCTCGCGCGGGCGGCGGCAGGGCTGCGCGGGCCCGCGTCAGCGCAGGTGTGAGGTGTCGTTGAAGAGGCGGACGCTCGCGTTGCCGTCGGCGTAGTACGCCACCGCGGAGAGGGAGGCGGCCGAGAGTTCCATGCGGAACAGGGACTCCGGCGGGGCGCCGAGGGCGAGCCGGACGAGCGTCTTGATCGGCGTCACATGGGTGACGAGCAGGACGGTGCGGCCCGCGTGCGCGGTGACCAGCTCGTCCTTCGTGACGGCGATACGGGCGGCGACCTCGGCGAAGCTCTCGCCGCCGCCGGTGGGGCGGGCGGCGGGGTCGGCGAGCCAGGCGTTCAGGTCGTCCGGGTAGCGGTCGCGGACCTCGCCGAAGGTCAGCCCCTCCCAGGCACCGAAGTCCGTCTCGCGCAGCCCGTCCTCGACGACGACGTCCAGGCCCAGGCGGGCGGCGACGATCTCGGCGGTCTCGCGGGTGCGGGCGAGAGGGGAGGCGAGGACGGTCTGGGCGGTGCCGCGCCTCGCCAGGGCGTCGGCGACGCGGTGGGCCTGGTCGCGGCCCGCGTCGGAGAGGGACGGATCGGTGCCGCCGCTGCCCGAGAAGCGCTTCTGGGGGGTCAGGGAGGTCTCGCCGTGGCGGAGGAGGACGAGGGTGGCGGGTGCGCCGAGGTCGGGGGCCGAGGTCCAGCCCCGCGTGGTGGTGCCGGGTGCGTCCTGATGGCCCGCGGCCACGACGGCAGGCGTGCCCGCGGCACTGCTGCCCGCGGCTGCGGCGGCCGTAGCGATCGGGCCGGCCTCCAGTTCCGCCACCGAGTCCCCCGGGCTCCACCGCTCGCCCCGCGCCCCCGCGTCCATCGCCTCGTTCGCCAGGCGGTCGGCGTGTTTGTTCTCGGCGCGGGGGATCCACTCGTACGTCACCCGGTCCGGCGGGAAGACCCCCCGGGCCTCCGTCGCCAGGGGCTTCATCGAGGGGTGCTTGATCTTCCAGCGGCCGGACATCTGCTCGATGACCAGCTTGGAGTCCATGCGGACATGGACGGTGGCGGCGGGGTCCAGGGTGCGGGCGGCGCGCAGACCGGCCAGCAGGCCCCGGTACTCGGCGACGTTGTTCGTGGCGACGCCGATGTACTCCGCCGCCTCCAGCAGCGTCTGACCCGTCGCCGCGTCGCAGACCACCGCGCCGTAGCCCGCGGGGCCCGGGTTGCCCCGGGAACCGCCGTCCGCCTCGACGATGAACTCCCGCACGCCGTAAGCCCCCTACAGCCCGGACTCGGCCGTACGCACCAGGATCCGGCGGCAGTTCTCGCAGCGCACCACGGTGTCGGGGGCGGCCGAGCGGACCTCGTTCAGCTCGGTGATGGCCAGCTCCTGGCGGCAGCCCTGGCAGGTGCGGGCGTACAGCTTGGCCGCGCCGATGCCGCCCTGCTGCTCGCGCAGCTTGTCGTACAGCTTGAGCAGGTCCGCCGGGACGGAGCCCGCGACGACCTCGCGCTCCTTGGTGACGGACGCGGCCTCGCCGTCGATCTCCTCGAACGCGGCGTCCCGGCGGCCGGTCGCGTCGTCGATCTTCGACTGGACGGAGGCGGCCCGCTCGGTCAGCTCGTTCACCCGCTCCTGCGCGGACTCGCGGCGCTCCATGACCTCCAGGACGACGTCCTCCAGATCGCCCTGCCGCTTGGCGAGCGAGACGATCTCGTGCTGGAGGTTGGCCAGGTCCTTCGGCGAGGTGACCGCGCCGGAGTCCAGGCGCTGCTGGTCGCGGGTGGCGCGCTGGCGCACCTGGTCGACGTCCTGCTCCGCCTTGGTCTGCTCGCGGGCGCAGTCGCTCTCCTCGGTCTGCGCGGCCACGAGCAGGTCGCGCAGCTGGGTGAGGTCCTTGTTCAGCGTCTCGATCTCGGCGTGCTCGGGCAGCGACCTCCGCTTGTGCGCGAGCTGCTGGAGGCGGACGTCGAGGGCCTGGACATCGAGGAGTCGGATCTGGTCGGCGGGCGCGGCGTTCAGTTGGGGGCTCCCATTAATTAGTGGTGGCGGAGGACGCCGCGTGGGCGGTCCAGGGGTCGGTGACCGTCGTGGAGACATGGACCCGCAGGTCCCAGCCGTGGCGGTCGGAGATCTCGTCGAGCTGGCCGGCGGCCTGCTCGCACCAGGGCCACTCGGTGGCCCAGTGCGCCGCGTCGAGCAGCGCGAGCGGGGAGTGCGAGACGGCCTCGGAGACCGGGTGGTGGCGCAGGTCGGCGGTGAGGTAGGCGTCCACCCCGGCCGCGCGCACCTGGTCGAAGAGGCTGTCGCCGGAGCCGCCGCTGACCGCGAGGGTGCGGACGACGGTGTCGGGGTCGCCGGCCACCCGGATGCCCTGCGCGGTGGCGGGCAGCCGCTCGGCGGCGCGTGCGGCCAGTTCCCGCAGGGTGAGCGGATGATCGAGCTCACACACCCGGCCGAGGCCCCGACGTCCGTTCGGGTCGGTGGGGTCCGGCACGAGGGGGCGTACGACACGGACGTCGAGCGCGCCCGCGAGGGCGTCGGAGACGCCCGGATCGGCGGTGTCGGCGTTGGTGTGGGCGACGTGCAGCGCGATGTCGTTCTTGATCAGCGTGTGCACGACCCGGCCCTTGAAGTGCGAGGCCGCGACCGTGGTCGTGCCGCGCAGATAGAGCGGGTGGTGGGTGACCAGCAGGTCGGCGCCGAGCCGCACGGCCTCGTCGACGATCTCCTGGACGGGGTCGACGGCGAACAGGACCCGGGTGACCTCCTGATCGGGGTCGCCCACGACCGTGCCGACCGCGTCCCAGGACTCGGCCCGCTCGGCGGGCCACAGGTTCTCCAGCGCGGCGATGACTTCAGACAGACGGGGCACGGGAAAAGGCTACCTGGCTGTTCGGCGGGGCCGTACCGCGTCCGCCCCTCCCGGCCGCTCGCAGCACAGTCATGTCCGCTTCCTCAGAGGAATCGCTTCTGCGCCACCCGTATGTGTGAAGCGGTGGTCGGCCCCCCGCACGGCCGTGCGTTCAGACCTAGCTTCGTCGCCGGAGGTGACCGAACGATGACGGCCTGTGCAAT
This sequence comes from Streptomyces sp. LaBMicrA B280, assembly GCF_049222185.1. NCBI lineage: Bacteria > Bacillati > Actinomycetota > Actinomycetes > Kitasatosporales > Streptomycetaceae > Streptomyces > Streptomyces sp. LaBMicrA B280. The sequence goes on from NZ_JBMJCT010000027.1 coordinate 11,226, forward strand.
CGAATCCCCGTCCGTCGGTACGGACGTCCGCTCCCCGGAGCGCGGTTGCGTACTCACGGCGGACGGCGCGTACGCCGCGCGGCTCACGCGGGACGGTGACTCCTGGTTCCCGGAGCGCTGGACGCTGGACGGCCCGGAGCCGTACGCGGTGCCGCTGCCCGGCAACCAGCCGGAGGAGCCCGGCACCGAGCTGCAGCCGCTGGGCGACGGACGGGTCCTGATCCACCGGCGGGCGGGGGTACGGCACCTCTTCGCGCTGCTGTACCCGACCGGACCCGGCACCGGGGAGCTGCCGCTGGGCGCCATGGAGTGCGCCGGGCCCGGGGTCCGGCTCGATCTGCTGCCCCCGGCGCCGGGGGGCGCGCGGGCCTACGCCGTCACGGTCGGTTCCCGCAGCAGCTCGGTGTGGCAGGTGGCGGGCGGCTCGGCCGGGCCCGAGCGGCTGGTGGAGGTGCCGGGGCGCTGTTCGGGCGGGGTCTGGCTGGACCGCACCGGGCGGCTGCTGGCGCTGGACCGGGAGCTGGAGGGGCGCGTCAAGACGGTCGTGGTGGACCTGGAGCGGGGCGAGGTGACCCCGCTGCTCCAGATCACACCGGGCAGTGACGACCGGCTGCTGATGGCCGACCCGGACAGCGGGCTGCTGCTGATCTCCTCCGACGCGCCCTCGCCGGGGCGGGAACGACTGGGCTGGGGCGTCCTCGGCTCCACCCTGCCGGTGCGCTTCCCCACCTCGCTGCGGCTGCCGGAGTGCGCGGCGGTGCCGTTCGCGATCCAGCCGGGTCAGGTGCTGGAGCCGGAGAACTGCGCGGTGGCGCTGCGCATCGAGGGGCCGGTGGGCACCTGGGTGGGCATCTGGCGGCCGGCCGAGCGGCGGGTACGGCATCTCGCCGCGCCCAAGGGCTGGTTGACCGGGTCGGGGCTGTGGACCCCGGAGGGGGTGCTGCGGCTGCCGTACGCCACCCGGGAGACCCCGTGCGGGGTGGCCGAGCTGCGGGCGCCCGCGGGTGAGCCGCGCACCCGGGCGGCCGGTGCGGACCCGGCTGGGCCGCGTATGCGTCCGGGCGGTGCGGACCCGGCCGCCGCCACCGCCGTCGGGGCGCCCGTCGCGGAGATCGCCGGGGCGGCCGATGCGGGCTCCGCGGAACCGGCGGCGCCGCGTCCTGTGCCCTTGGCGCAGGCTCCCCTGGGACGTCTTGTAACGAACTAGTGCCGGTTGGCGTGTGCGCCTGGATTCGGCCCGTGGTGTGCCGGTTACACTCCTCCGGCTGTACGAAAGATGATGTTGACGGGGTGAATACGTCCAATGAGCGACACCAGCACGACGGAGCAGCTGTCTGCCGACTCTCTGGAAGACGCCGGCCACGGCCGGCACCGGGGCTCGGTCTCGGTCTCGGAGACTGACCAGTCTCCGCACGGCCGGCACCGCAAGGCCGCCGAGGAGACCACCGAGGCGGCTGCCTGAAAGCAGTGAGGGAAGAGGGGGTACCCACCAGGGTGCCCCCTCTTCCCGCTTCCCGTGCCGCCGGGTCCTACCGCCCGCGCTTCAGGGTCAGCACCTCCGCCGCCGCGAACGTCTCCCCCGGCGGCCGCCCCGCGTAGTGCGGGGTGAGCAGCGCGTCGAGTTCGTCGTAGGTGAATGTCTCCTGCTTGCTGTCGAACCGCTCCCGGACCTTGGGCCGTTCGACGATCGCCACCATGCCGCCGTGCACCACGAGCAGCTGTCCGTTGACGCGGGCGGCGGCCGGTGCGGCCAAGTAGCCGACGAGCGGGGCGACATGCTCGGGGGCGAGCGGGTCGAGGCCCTCCTCGGGTGCCTTCAGGCCCGCGAAGACGTCCTCGGTCATCCGGGTGCGGGCGCGCGGGCAGATGGCGTTGGCGGTGACGCCGTACTTGGCGAGGGCGAGGGCCGTGGAGGTGGTGAGGCCGACGATCCCGCCCTTGGCGGCCGCGTAGTTGGGCTGTCCCGCGGATCCGGCAAGGAAGGCTTCCGAGGAGGTGTTGATGATCCGCCCGTAGACCGGTTCCCCGGCGGCCTTGGAGCGTCCCCGCCAGTGCGCGGCGGCGAGGCGGGTGGTGTTGAAGTGGCCCTTGAGATGGACGCGGAGCACCGAGTCCCACTCGTCCTCGGTCATGGAGAAGATCATGCGATCGCGCAGGATGCCCGCGTTGTTGACGAGGATATCCAGCTTGCCGAACTCGCCGATCGCCAACTCGATCAGTTCTCGGGCCTGTTCGGCGTCGGCGACGTCTCCGGTGTGGGCGAGGGCGGTGCCGCCGAGGGTGTCGCGGATCTCGGCGACGACCTGTTCGGCGGGTCCGGCCGAGGCGTCCCCGGTCCCGTCCCGGCCCGGGCGGCCGTAGTCGTTGACGACGACGGCCGCGCCGAGGCGGGCGAGTTCGAGGGCCTCGACCCGGCCGAGCCCGCGCCCGGCCCCGGTGACGACGGCGGACAGCCCCTGAAGTGGCAGTGTCATGGGCGGCGTTCCTCAGATCTCGACGCACGTACGCAGGGCGGTCCCGGTACGCATCTGGTCCAGTGCCTCGTTGATCGCGGCGAGCGGCACCCGGTGGGTGATCAGCCCGGCCAGGTCGATGCGGCCGGCCCGCCACAGGGCGATGGCGCGCTCGCAGGAACGGACCACGTCCCCGCCGCCGTAGAGGGAGGGCAGGATGCGCTTCTCGTCGAAGAACAGCTCGAACATGTTGAGTTGGAGGAAGTCGTCCATGGCACCGGCGCCGACCACCACGAGGGTGCCGCCGCGCCGGGTGGTCTCGTAGGCGGTGCGGGCCGTCGCGGATCTGCCGACGACCTCGAACACGTAGTCGAAGCCCTCGCCGCCGGTGACCTGCTGCTTGGCCTCGGCCAGTCCGTCGGGGGAGACGGCCCTGGTGGCGCCGAACTTGAGGGCGGCCGCGCGGCGGGCGGGTACCGGGTCGACGGCGACGATCTCGGCGGCGCCCCTCAGCCGTGCGCCCTGGATCGCGGAGACGCCGACGCCTCCGCAGCCGATGACGGCGACCGTTGAACCGGCCGCCAGATCGGCGGTGTTGAGGGCCGCGCCGAGTCCGGTGGTGACCCCGCAGCCGATCAGGGCGGCGATGTCGTAGGGCACGTCGTCGGGCAGCGGGACGGCGCATCCGGCGTCCAGCACGACCTCCTCGGCGAAGGTGCCGGTGCCCGCGAAGCCGAAGACATCGCCGCCGGGGCGGCGGAAGTTGGGGGTGCCCGCGTTCATGAACCCGGCCAGGCACAGCTCGGTCTGGCCGCGCCGGCACGCCGGGCAGCCGCCGCAGGCGGGCAGCCAGCAGACGACCACCCGGTCGCCCGGCTTCACATGCCGTACGCCCTCGCCGACTTCGAGCACCTCGCCCGCGCCCTCATGGCCCGGTACGAACGGTGCGGGCTGGGGCAGTACGCCGTTCATCGCGGACAGGTCCGAGTGGCACAGCCCGGTGGCCCGCACCCTGATACGGACCTTGCCCGGGCCGAATCCGGCCGCCTCGATGTCGTCGAGGACGTCGAGCTTGTCCTGGCCGATCTCGTGCAGTACGGCTGCGCGCATGCCGTGACTCCCCTCGATACTGGCGGTTCTGGCGATACAGGCGGTGCTGGTTCAGGAGTGCTCCACGACGGTGTCCGCGAGCACCGGCGCGTCGTCCCGTTCGGCGGCGGTGACGGCGACCCGCACCCGGTCCGTCGCCTCGCGCCACATGCGGACGCGCAGGGTCTCGCCCGGGAAGACGACGCCCGCGAACCGGGTGGTGTACGACCGCACCCGGCCCACGTCGCCGTCGAGGAGGGTGTCGGTCACGGCCTTGAGCGTCATGCCGTAGGTGCACAGACCGTGCAGGATGGGCCGGTCGAACCCGGCGAGCTTGGCGAACTCGGGGTCGGCGTGCAGGGGGTTGAGGTCGCCGGAGAGCCGGTAGAGCAGGGCCTGGTCGGGGCGGGTCGGACGCTCGACGGTCCGGTCCGGCTCGCCGCCCGGTTCCGGCAGGCGGGCCGAGGGTCCCCGGTCGCCGCCCCAGCCGCCCTCGCCGCGGACGAAGATCTGCGCGTCGCTGGTCCACAACGGGCCCCCGGCGTCGCCCACTTCGGTGCGCAGCACCAGCACGGCGGCCTTGCCCTTGTCGTACACGGCCGCGATGCGGGAGGTGGCGGTGGCGCTGCCCCGGGCCGGGATGGGCCGGTGCACCCGCAGGGTCTGTCCGCCGTGCAGGACCCTGGCGAGATCGACGTCGACGCCCGGCATGGACAGCCCGCCGGTCACCCCTGGCTTGCCCGCGCCCGCGACGGTGGCGAAGCTCGGCAGCACGTGCAGCCGGGACTCCAGGGTGTAGCGCAGCTCGTCCGGGTCGGTGGCGGGGCGGCCCGCGCCGATGCCCAGGTGGTAGAGCTGGACGTCCTTCGCGGTCCAGGTGATCCCGGCCGAGCGGGGCTCGGCGGCGAGGGCCTTGGCTGCGTCGATGGGCATGGGGCTCCCAAGAGGTATCGAGACCTCGGCGCGGTCGTCCGCACCGTCGGCCGCGCCGAGGTCGTCCACGGGCGGACGCGGAACGCCGTACGGCCGACGGGGGTGCGCCGCACGGTCGACGGGCCTAGAACGCGTTCCAGTCCGGCGCCCCCTGTATAGCCCAGCCCCCCGAAGTTGTGAAGGCTCCTGACGGTACGTCAGCTCGGCTGGGGCCCGTGACATTTGTACTGCCCGAGTCCGTACAACCGCGTCTGCCGGGGCGCCGGGTCCGGCTTCTACCGTCGTAGGCATGACACAGAGGGACGAGGACACCACCGCCGTGTCCTTCACGGGGGCCATCCGGGCGTTCGGGTCCGTGCGCGCCGTGGACGGGGTGGACCTGAGGATCGGGCGCGGCGAGACCGTGGCCCTGCTGGGCCGCAACGGCGCAGGCAAGTCGACCACCATCGGGCTGCTGCTGGGGCTGTACCCGCCGGACGCCGGGCGGGTGGAGCTGTTCGGGACCGAGCCGGAGCGCGCGGTGCGGGCCGGCCGGGTGGGCGCGATGCTCCAGGACGCCCGGCCGGTGCCCCGGGTCACCGTGGGCGAGCTGGTCGGCTTCGTGGCCTCGCGCTATCCGGCGTCGATGCCGGTGGCGCGGGCCCTGGAGCTGGCCGGGATCTCCGCGCTGGCCGGGCGCCGGGTGGACCGGCTGTCCGGGGGCCAGGTGCAGCGGGTGCGGTTCGCGGTGGCGCTGGCGGGCGATCCCTCGCTGCTGGTCCTCGACGAGCCGACGGCGGCGCTGGACGTGGAGGCGCGGCACGCGTTCTGGGAGTCGATGCGCGGGTACGCCCGACGCGGGCACACCGTGCTCTTCTCCACCCACTATCTGGAGGAGGCGGACTCCTTCGCCGACCGGATCGTGGTCATGGACCGGGGCCGGATCGTCGCGGACGGCACGGGAGAGGAGCTGCGGCGGGCCGCGGGCGGCAGCCTGGTCTGCGTGGACCTCGGGGGCCGCGCCCCGGACGACCTCGCCCCGCTGCCCGGCGTCCGCTCCCTTGAGGTGGCCGGCGACCGGGTCCGGCTGCGCACCGACGACTCCGACGCGACGGTGCTCGCGCTGGCCGAACTGGGCGCGATCCGCCGCCTGGAGGTGGCTCCGGCGTCGCTGGACGACGCGTTCCTGGCGCTGACCTCCGCGGCGGAGCGCGGCACCGGCCCGGAGCACCGGACATCCGTTTCCCTCGACACCGCGAAGGCCCTGTGATGCTCGCTTACGTCCGGCTGGAGATCCGTCGCACCTTGCGCGACGTGGGATTTGTGATCGGCGCGATCCTGATGCCCGTCATGATGTACCTGCTGTTCACCAACATCGGTGAGAACGACGGGACATGGCGTACGGCGGCGATGGTCGGCATGGCGGCGTACGGCGCCGTCGGCTCCGCCCTGAACACCGGCGGCGCGGTCGCCGAGGACCGCGCGGTGGGCTGGCTGCGGCAGCTGCGGGTGACGCCGATGACCCCGCGCGAGGTGGTGGCCGGGCGGGCGCTGACCGGTGTGGTGACGGTGCTGCCCTCGATCGTCGCCGTGCTGGCGGCGGGCGGCCTGGTCAACGGGGTGCGGCTCGCGGTGTGGCAGTGGGCGGCGATCGCGCTGCTGCTGTGGCTGGGCTCGGTGCCGTTCACGCTGCTGGGCCTCGGCAACGGCTACGGGCTGACCGGTCCCGCCACGGGCGTGGTCAACATGGTGTGCAGCCTGGGCCTGGCCGTGCTGGGCGGGCTGTGGTTCCCGACGACGCTGTTCCCCGGGTGGCTGCGGTCGGTCTCGGTGTACACGCCGACCGACCGGTTCGCCGAGCTGGGCGACGCGGTCGCGGAGGGACATGCCCCCGGCGCCGGTGCGATCATCGTGCTGACGGGCTGGCTGCTGGTGTTCGGATCGTACGCCGTGCTGTCCTACCGCCGCCGGGCGGGGACCGTCTGACCTGGGGGAACGAGAACATGTCGGGATGGCGGAGGGTGCGCTGCCAGGCGCGGGCCTGGCGGGCGGCGCGGCGGGAGTGGAAGGCGGAGCTGGAGCGCTGGAAGGCGGAGAACGAGCGGTTCAAGGCCGCCTCGCGGGCCGCCCGTAAGCGGGGCGAGACACCGGCGGTCAGTGATCCCGGGCCGCCGCCCACCGGCTTCGCGCTGCTGCCCTGGCTGCTGATGGGGATGGGGGCCTTCGCCAATCTGCTCCAGGGGCGGACCCCCAACCCGCTGATCGGCGGGCTGGGTCTGTTCGCCTTCAACAGCCTGTACATCTACGTCACCTTCCGCTCCTTCGACCGGGCCAGGCGCGAGGAGCCGCGCACCCGGGTGGCGCTGCTGCTGATGGGCCTGCTGACCACGGGCCTGGCGCTCGGCTACGGCGGCAACTGGCTGATGTTCTTCCCGCTGCTGGGCCTGGCCACGGGCGCCGCCCTGCGCGGGCCGTGGCTCGGCCGCTCGGGGATCCTGCTGGCGGTCTACGCGGCCGCGCTGTCCGGGGTGCGCGGCGACTGGTCGGACGCGACGAACATCGGGTACGCCACGTTCCTGTCCACCATGGTGACCGCCGCGATCCTCGGACTGTCCGAGGCGGTACGGGAGTTGCGTGCCGCCCGGGAGGAACTGGCCCGGCGCGCGGTGGAGCAGGAGCGGGCGCGCTTCTCCCGTGATCTGCACGATCTGCTGGGCCACACCCTGTCGGTGATCGTGGTGAAGTCGGAGGCGGCCCGTCGGCTGGCCCCGCGCGACATGGCCGCGGCGCTGGGCCAGATCACGGACATCGAGTCGGTGGGACGGCAGGCGCTGACCGAGATCCGGGAGGCGGTCACCGGCTATCGCGAGGGCAGCCTTGAGACCGAACTGGACCGCGCCCGCTCGGCGTTGACGGCGGCGGGCGTCGACCCGGTCTTCCGCCGGTCCGGCACTCCGCTCGCGCCGCAGACGGAGGCCCTGCTGGGCTGGGTGGTCCGGGAGGCGGTCACCAATGTGATCCGGCACAGCGACGCGGGCCGCTGCGAGATCGCCGTGACCAACGCGGCGGAACGGGTCCGGCTGACGGTGACCGACGACGGCTCCGGCACTCCGGTCGGCCGCCCCGCCCCCGGCATCGGCGGCACCGGTCTCACGGGCCTCACCGAACGCCTGGCCGCCGCGGGCGGCTCCCTCACGGCGGGCCCGGCGGCGCGCGGCGGCTTCACGGTGACGGCGGAACTCCCGCTGGTGGCGGAGGAACCGGCGGCGGCCGGCCCGGCGGCGTCGGATCCTTCGTGAGGCGGTCGGCCGTACGCTGACCCCATGAACGAGACACCCCGGGGGGCGATCCGGGTTCTCCTCGCCGAGGACCAGGGCATGATGCGCGGCGCGCTCGCCCTGCTGCTCGGGATGGAGGAGGACATCGAGGTCGTGGCGCAGGTGGCCGCGGGCGACGCCATCGTGGCCTCGGTGCTCCGACACGGGCCGGACGTCGCGCTGTTGGACATCGAGCTGCCCGGGATGAGCGGCCTCGACGCGGCGGAGGAGCTGCGGACGCGGGCGCCGGGCTGCCGGGTGCTGATCCTGACGACCTTCGGGCGGCCGGGGTATCTGCGCCGGGCCCTGGAGGCGGGGGCGGCCGGGTTCCTGGTCAAGGACGGGCCGGTGGAGGAGCTGGCGGCGGCGATCCGGCGGGCGCTGGCCGGGGAGACCGTGGTCGATCCGGCGCTGGCGACGGCCGCGCTCAGCGCCGGGCCGAATCCGCTCACCCCGCGCGAGCGCGAGGTGCTGAAGGCGTCCGCGGACGGGGCGACCGTCGCGGATGTCGCGGGCCGGCTGCATCTGTCCGAGTCCACCGTGCGCAACTACCTGTCCTCGGCCATCGGCAAGACGGGCACCCGCAACCGGGCGGAGGCGGTGCGGGAGGCCCGTCAGCAGGGCTGGTTGTGAGACCGGTGGCGCAAACGCCCCCGGGAGCGGCTCACTTGTGCGGCAGATGGCGCGGCAGCCACAGCGCCATCAGCAGCGCCCCGCCCAGCAGCACCGCCGTGGAGGCGCGGAAGGCCAGCGCGTAGCCGTCGGTCAGGGCCTGGGGGCCGGTGCCGGTGCCCATGCCGGACGCGGCGATGGTCGACATCACCGCGAGACCGAGCGAACCACCCATCGTGCGCGAGGTGTTGATCAGGCCCGAGACCACCCCGGCCTCGCCCACCGCCGCCCCCGAGGTCGCCAGCGCGGCCAGCGGGGTCATCGCCAGACCGCCGCCCAGCATCATCAGGATGCCCGGGCACATGATCGCGGTGACGTACGCCTCGTGCGCGCTCATCGTGGACTGCCAGGCGAATCCGCTCGCGCCGATCAGGGTGCCGAGCACCGCCACGAAGCGGGGCCCCGCCGTCCGCATCAGCCGCGGCGCCACCTTGGAGCCGATGATCACGGCCAGCGAGCTGGGCACCAGCGCGGCACCGGCCGCCAGCGGGGAGTAGCCGAGCACGTTCTGCGCGTACAGCGTCATGAAGTACCACATGCAGAACATCGCCGAGCCGGACACCAGCATCGCCGCGTTCGCCGAGGCCACCGGGCGCCGCCGCAGCAGTCCGAGCGGCATCAGCGGGGCCGGGGTCCGCGCCTCGACCAGCAGGAACAGGGCGATCAGCAGCACCCCGGCGGCCAGCGGCAGCAGGCTCGCCGGGTCGGTCCAGCCCTTCTCCTGGGTGCGCGAGATGCCGTACGCCAGTGTGGCGAGACCGGCGGTGACCAGCAGCGCGCCGGGCAGGTCGAGGCGGCGGCGGTCACCGGCGCGGCTCTCCACCAGCCAGCGCAGCGAGCCGGCCAGCACGACCGCGCCCACCGGCACGTTGATCAGCAGCACCCAGCGCCAGGACAGCACGTCGACCAGGACTCCGCCGACGAGTCCGCCCGCGGCGCCGCCGCCCGCGCCGACCGCGGCCCAGGTGGCGATGATCGGAAGAGCGTCCCCAGGTGGCGATGGCCCGCGCGCGGGCGGCGCCCTCGGGCACCGCGGCGGTCAGCAGGGTGAGCGTGGAGGGCGCGAGGACCGCCGCGCCGAGGCCCTGCACCGCGCGGGCGAGCAGCAGTTGCCAGCCCTCCTGGGCGAGGCCGCCGCCCAGCGAGGCCAGGGTGAACAGGCCGAGGCCGACGAGGAACATCCGCTTGCGGCCGTACAGGTCGCCGGCCCGGCCGCCGAGGAGCATGAACCCGGCGAAGGCGATCGCGTACGCGTTCACCACCCATTGCAGGCCGGAGGCGCTGAGAGCGAGGTCGGTGCGCATGGAGGGCAGCGCGACGTTCACCACGGAGACGTCCAGCACCACCAGGAACTGTCCGGCACAGGCCAGCGCCACCACCAACCAGGTCGGGGGCGTCGTACGTCGGGATATGAGGGGCGGGGTGTCGGCGGTCTCCAGCATGGATGTCATGGTCTCAGGCCCGTTACGGTCCTTGCATCGGCATTTCGGACCAGGGGGACCTACTCCGCGCGGACTACGTCACCCCGCCCGCCCTGATCACACCGCCTTCAGTACGGTCACCACCGCCGCCCCGCCGAGACCGATGTTGTGCGCGAGCCCCACCCGCGCCCCGGCGACCTGCCGCCGGGCCGCCTCGCCGCGCAGCTGCCAGACCAGTTCGGCGGTCTGGGCGAGGCCGGTCGCGCCCAGCGGATGCCCCTTGGAGATCAGGCCGCCGGAGGGGTTCACCACCCAACGGCCGCCGTACGTCGTCGCGCCGGACTCGACCAGCTTCCCCGACTCCCCCGGCTCGCACATGCCCAACGCCTCATAGGTGAGCAGCTCGTTGACCGAGAAGCAGTCGTGCAGCTCGATCACGTCCACGTCCTCGATGCCGAGCCCGGCGCGGTCGTACGCCTGCCGGGCGGCCGCGCGGGACACGGGCTGTCCGACGACGTCGACGCAGGAGCCGGACGCGAAGGTCGCCTCGGTGTCGGTGGCCATCGCCTGCCCCGCGATCTCGACGAGGCCGGTCAGCGACCGCCGCTCGGCGAACCGTTCGGAGACGACCACGGCCGCCGCGGCGCCGTCGGAGGTGGGCGAGCACTGGAGCCGGGTCAGCGGCGGGTGCACCATCGGCGCGGCGAGGACGGCGGCGATGTCGTACACGTCCCGGAACTGGGCGTTGGGGTTGTGCGCGGAGTGCCGGTGGTTCTTGGCGGCGACGGCGGCGAGCTGCGCCTCGGTGGTGCCGTACCGCTCCTGGTGCTCGCGGGCCGCGGCGGCGAAGAGCTGCGCGGTGGGCGGGGTGCGCGCGAAGCCGTGCCGGGCGGCCATGACGCCGTAGTGGCGGGCGACCGGGGAGGCCGCGAGGTCGCCGGAGCCGGACCCGCCGCCGAGCGAGCCCCTGCTCATCTTCTCGAAGCCCAGGGCGAGGACGCAGTCGGCGGCGCCGCCCTCGACCAGTTGGCGGGCGAGCATCAGCGCGGTGGCGCCGGTGGCGCAGTTGTTGCTGACGTTGTAGACGGGGACGCCGGTGAGCCCCAGTTCATAGACGGCGCGCTGGCCCGCGGTCGAGGGCTGGAAGCAGTACCCGACGGGAACCTGTTCCACCTCGTCGTATCCGATCCGGGCGTCCGCGAGCGCGGCCCCACCGGCCTCCCGCACCATGTCCCAGTACTGCCAGTCACGGGTCTCGGGCTTCTCGAACCTGGTCATCCCGACCCCGGCTACATAGGCCTTCATGGCGCGCACACTAGAACGCGTTCCATAACATGGCCATCCCTGACGCCGGATCAGAAACCCATAGGATGGTCAAATAATCATTAGAGGCCCGAAGCAACGGAATAGTTGCCTGTGCATACGAGGTTTACCCCGCACTCATGTCTACGGGAGGCCGCACTCAATGACCCACACGACGACCGACGAACCGCGGCGCGAGGCGAGCGGGGCCGTCGTCCCGGTGCTCGCCTTCGCCGGCATCGTGGTCGCGGTGATGCAGACCCTGCTCGTGCCGGTCATCAAAGACCTGCCCCTGCTGCTGCACACCGCACCCAGCAACGCCACCTGGGTCCTCACCTCGACCCTGCTGTCCGGCGCCGTCGCCACCCCGATCATGGGCCGGCTCGGCGATCTGTACGGCAAGCGGCGCATGCTGATCGCCAGCCTCGCCGTGATGGTGATCGGCGCGCTGGTCAGCGCGCTCACCAGCCAGCTGCTCGTCATGATCGTGGGCCGTACCCTCCAGGGCTTCGCCATGGGTGCGATCCCCCTCGGCATCGGCCTGATGCGGGACATGCTGCCGCGCGAACGGCTCGGCTCGGCGATGGCCCTGATGAGCTCCTCCATAGGCGTGGGCGGTGGCCTCGCCCTGCCCGCCGCCGCGCTGGTCGCCCAGCACATGAACTGGCACGCGCTGTTCTACGGCGCCGCCGGTCTCGGCGTGCTCGCCATCGCCCTCACCCTGCTCACCGTCCCCGAGTCCCCGATGCGCGCGGCGGGCACCTTCGACCTGCCCGGCGCGCTCGGCCTCTCCGCCGGTCTGGTGCTGCTCCTGCTGCCCATCACCAAGGGCAGCGACTGGGGCTGGTCCTCGGCGACCACCCTCGGCCTGTTCGTCGCGGCCGTCGTCGTCCTCCTCCTGTGGGGCCTGTTCGAGCTGCGCATCAAGGCGCCGCTGGTCGACCTGCGCACCACCGCGCGGCCCGCGGTGCTCTTCACCAACCTGGCGTCGATCATGGTCGGCGTCGCGTTCTACGTCGTCTCGCTGGTCCTGCCCCAGCTGCTCCAGCTGCCGAAGGCCACCGGGTACGGGCTCGGCCAGTCGATGGTCGTCGCCGGTCTGTGCGTGGCGCCGCTGGGCCTGACGATGATGTTCACCGCGCCGGTGTACGCCCGTCTCTCCGCCCGCTACGGCCCGAAGACCACCCTGATCATCGGCCTTCTGATCATCGCCATCGGCTACGGCGGCGGGCTCGGCCTGATGCAGGCGGCCTGGGAGACGATCGTCACGTCCGTGATCCTCGGCGCGGGCATCGGGCTCGCGTACTCCTCGCTGCCCGCGCTGATCGTCGGCGCGGTCCCGGCGTCGGAGACGGGCGCGGCGAACGGGCTCAACACCCTGATGCGGTCGATCGGCACGTCGGTGTCGAGCGCCGTCATCGGCATGGTGCTCGCCAACACGGCGCACACCGTGGGGGGTATGGCGATCCCGACGATGCACGGGTTCCGGGTGTCGTTCCTCATCGCGACGGGGGCGGTGGCGGCGGGTCTGGTGCTCGCCCTGTTCCTGCCGAAGGCGGGCCGCCCGGTGCGGCAGGTGCGGCTGCGGGCCAGCAGCGCGGAGGACGAGGCGGTGCTGGAGCTGGCGGAGGAGGTGCTGCGGGGGTTCCGGGGGCGGGTGCTGGACGCCACCGGCGGGCCCGTCGCCCGCGCCAAGGTGACGCTGATCGACCACCGGGGCCGACAGGCCGGGGCGGCCGTCTCCGACGAGGCGGGCCGGTACGAGCTGGCGGTGCCGGCGCAGGGGGCGTACGTCCTCGCGGCGCGGGCGTACGGCCATGGGCCGCTCGCTTCCGCGGCGACGCACCACGGTGAGGAGCGGGCGGTCGAGGTCGATCTCTCCCTGCCGGGTGAAGCGGTGAGCGTGTAGCGCCTCTTAGGGGCGCCTCTTAGGGGCGCCCCACGTCACGCCCGTTCACAGCGGTGCGGCAGCATGGGGCCCGAACAGCCGTGCCACCTGCGAAAGGCGTCCTATGGCCACCGCCCCCCAGCCCGAGATTCTCGCCGCGTTCGAGGCGGCCAAGGGGTTCATGCCCGTGGACGAGGGGCTCGCCCTGTACGCGGCGGCGGTGGAGGCGGGGGCGCTGGGGCTGCCCCTGCTGGAGGTGGGGACGTACTGCGGGCGGTCGACCCTGCTGGTGGCCGACGCGGCGCGGGCGGCGGGGGTGAGCGCGCTGACCGTGGACCATCACCGGGGCAGCGAGGAGCAGCAGCCGGGCTGGGACTACCACGACCCGGAGACCGTCGACCCCGAGGTCGGGCTGATGGACACGCTGCCCACCTTCCGGCGCACGCTGTTCAAAGCGGGCCTCGAAGAGCATGTGATCGCGCTGGTCGGCCGGTCGCCGCAGGTCGCGGCGGTGTGGGGCGGCCCGCTGGGCTTCGTCTTCATCGACGGCGGCCACACCGACGAGCACGCCGGCGCCGACTACGAGGGCTGGGCCCCGCACCTCGCCGACGGCGGACTGCTCGCCATCCACGACGTGTTCCCCGACCCGAAGGACGAGTTCACCGGCCAGGCCCCCTACCGCATCTACCTCCGCGCCCTCGCCTCCGGCGCCTTCACCGAAATCACCGCGACCGGTTCCCTGCGGGTCCTGCGGCGAACGGGGGCGGGGATCTGAGGTCTCTCACACAGCCGTCATCACGCGTTCGGGCAGCAGCGCCCATGCCCGTGCCGTCAGCTCCGGATCGTCGAGTGTGAACCGGCCCGCGTGCACGCGCTGGTGCCCGTAGTAGGAGCCGTCGAGGTCGACGGTCCGTGCCATGTCCAGCGTCCAGGCCGCCTCCTGCACATCGATCGTGTCCGCCTTCCGTACCGTGCGGGAGCCCGAGCCGGTGCAGGCCAGCCAGCAGGCGGCCCGCTGTTCGCGCGCCCCTTTCCACTCCCCGATGAACCCGTGCCGCACGGCCGTCGCGAACAGATCGCCCGGCTCGAAGACATTGCCTTCGACGGGAACGGATCCGAGGACGGCGGTGAGGCCGTTGTCCACGGTGGTGTAGGCGAGGACACAGTGCGAGGCCGTCTCCCAATCGTGCAGCAGGCTGAAGATCGTCACTCGCCCGGTCCCCGTGATGGTCCTTGCCATGTGTTCACTCCTCAAGTGCTCATCCCCCGCGCACTGTAGGGACGGGCACTGACATCACATGCCTGGTCACGTTCCGTCAGACACCGTGCCCGCAGTCGGGCGGGTTTCCGGGCACACCGTCGTCGCCGCAGGTGTCCTCGCAGTCCACGCCGGCCGTCCACAGCTCGTGCTCGACCCGGTAGCCCGCGGCCTCGATCGCCGCCACGGTCGGGGGAAGCGCCTCGGTCTTCGACGGATAGACCTGCGCGCCGTCCGGACCGCCGTCACAGGGATGGTGGTGGACCTTGGGCCAGCCGTGGCGCGCGAAGAACCGGTCGTACTCGAAGGTGTAGTGCATGAACTCGTGCCAGGCCGGGTCGACGTCCGCGCTCATGTACAGCGCCGGAGCGCCCTCGGGCTTCTGCGCGGCGGTGGCGAGGTAGGCGAGGGCCTGGTCGGTGATGTCTTCGGCCCTGGAGATGTCCAGTCCATGGTTCTTGGCCACGCGGCGGCTGAGTCGCCCGAAGAACGCGGGGTCCACGAGGGACCTGCCGCGCACGGCCTCGATGACGGGTGCGGACAAGGCTCACTCCTCTGGTCGGGGGCTGCTGAGATGCCCTGACCCCGACCGTATGCGGCAAGATTGCCCGGTGGTGTGACGATTGCATGGGATTGCGTGCGCTGCCGTCGGAGTTGGCGGTGATTGCCTACGAGAGGCCGAGAGCTGCCCGTGCGCGGCCGATCAGACGCCGCGCCGGGGACCCGTATTCGGCGGATTCGGCGAACCAGTCCCATGCCCGCTCGTACAGCGCCACGTCCTCGTCGCCGGTCAGCCAGAGCTCCTCGCTGATGGTCTCCACGATGACCAGCCGACGGTCGTAGATCCAGAACGCGTGCGGCACCGTGCGACGAAGCTGCGCGCCGAACGGGATGATCCCGAGTTCGACGCGCTTTTGACCGACGAGGTTGTAGAGGCGGTCGAGCTGCTCGGCCATCACGTCGGCCGGGCAGGGACGGTGGTACAGGGCGGCCTCGCAGACAAGGAAACGGAATGTCTTCTCCGGGTCGTACAGGGCCTCTTGTCTGCGCATCCGGCGTTCGACGGCCGCGTCGGTGGTCGAGGGGATGCCACGGAACTCGGCGAGCGAGTCGAAGACCACGCGTGCGTACTCGGGTGTCTGGAACAAGCCGGGGACGCGGGAGACTTCGAGGCCGCGGATCTGCCGGGTGTTCTCGGTGAGCCGTACGGCGATCTCCTGCCGTCCCCGGTGGCCGCCGGCCAGTTGCTTGCGCCAGGACCGGTTGCGCTGCTTCATGTCCAGGCCGGCCAGCAGCCCGTGCAGTTCGCCCTCGGTGTCCAGCCGGTCGACGGCGCCCGCCCACGCGGTCAGATCGTCACGGGTGGGGGTCTGCTTGCCGTTCTGCATGCGGCTGACCTTCGACGTCTGCCAGCCGAGGCGGGCGGCGAGTTCCTTGCCCGCCAGCCCTGCCTCGGTGCGCAGCTCGCGCAGCCGGGCACCAAGAGCTTCACGAGCCGTCTGGAAGTCGGTGGTCACACGGTCGAAGCTACCCCGCGAGCGAACTCCCGTGTGGGCACGGCGTGCTGCCAGGCGGCGTCCCGGGCCTGGCAGGCCGCGAGTACCTCGGCGGGGTCCTCGGTGACGTACACGCCGAGGGTGACATCGTCCTCGTCGAAGGCGAACCGGGCCACGGTCTTCGAGTCGAACAGCCAGAAGTCGTCGTCGGGCAAACGCAGCCGCGCCGCCTGCGCCCGGGTCAGGTTGCGGATGTCCTCGCCGACGGCGACGTTGGCCGGCGCGCACGCGAGCAGGAACCGCTGGCCCTCGGTGGCCGGCTCGTCGACCAGGCGCACCCGTTCGAACCGTTTCCCGGCCGCCGTCTGCTCGGCGACGTTCTCCAGCCACCCGCTGGCCCCGGCGGAGATGTCCTCGCCTGCCTGCCAGCGCGTCCACTTGGGGCCGCGCCGGTCGGAGGCGTACCCGCGGCGGGTCTCCAGCCGCCAGGCCGTGTGCCGGTACTCGCGGAAGAGGTGGGAGATCGCCGAGAACGGCCGGAGCTCGGGAGCCGGACTCCTCGGCGCACAGCGGACGAGGAGGCTACGGGGGACGCGGACGAACGCCTCAGAGGGCTTCACGTCCCGCAACCGCGCCAGGTGCCGGGGGTCGGCCTCGCGATCGCCCTGGACGAGGATCTCGTCGGTGCCCTCGATCTCGTACAGGGTGGGACAGTCGCCTTCGTCACTGGTCGTACCGATGAGCCTGAGAGCCATGCCGTCTCCGTCTCCAGTTGGCGGTCGGGGTCCCAGAATGCGCGGAATGGACGCGGTGGCGCCGTGCGATTGCGGGAGATTGCGCCCGGCCACGCGAGATCAGCGATTGCGTGCAAGCCGCTGCCGCGCGGGAGCCCGCGCGGGATCCGGACGCGCGGGTCACCCGTAGGGCCCTCCTGAACCGGCTGGGCGCCCTGGACTGCCGTTAGGGTGGCCGACGTGTCATACACAGATCCGGAATCCGAACTCCCGCGGCAGCGTCGTTCCTGGCGGGTGCCGATCGTTGTGGCCGGTGGGGCGCTGGTGGTCGGGGGGATGGTCGGGTGGGGGGTGTACGCGGCGGGCGGGGGGTCGGCCGAGAAGGAGGGCGCGGCGAAGCCGGTGGTGCGGAGTTCGCCGTCCGGCGCGCCGAGCGCCGATGACAAGGCGGCCGCGCCGCTCAAGGGCAAGGTCGTGGTCATCGACCCCGGGCACAACGTGGACAACTTCCGGCACACGGCCGAGATCAACCGCCCGGTGGATGTCGGCAACGGCCGCAAGGAGTGCGACACCACCGGTACCTCCACGAACGACGGTTACGCCGAGGCGCGGTTCACGCTCGATGTGGCGCACCGGCTGCGCGCGCTGCTGGAGCGGCAGGGTGCCACCGTGCGGCTGACCCATGACGAGAAGGGCCCGGACTGGGGGCCCTGCGTGGACGAGCGGGCGGAGATCGGCAACAAGGCGCACGCGGACGCGGCGATCTCGATCCACGCCGACGGTGCGCCGGTGGGCGACCGGGGCTTCCATGTGATCCTGCCGGGCGCCGTGCACGCGGGCGGCGCCGACACCCGGCCGATCGTCGGGCCCTCGCGCGAGCTGGGTGAGCGCGTCGCGGCGGACTTCCGGCGGGTGACCGGGGAGCCGCCGTCCAACTACATC
Source organism: Streptomyces sp. LaBMicrA B280 (assembly GCF_049222185.1). Lineage (NCBI taxonomy): Bacteria > Bacillati > Actinomycetota > Actinomycetes > Kitasatosporales > Streptomycetaceae > Streptomyces > Streptomyces sp. LaBMicrA B280. The sequence goes on from NZ_JBMJCT010000027.1 coordinate 28,710, forward strand.
GGCCACGGCACCGCGCTCGACACCCGCACGGACCTCGGCGGTCTCAATCTGTCAACGGTTCCCAAGGTGTTCATCGAGTGCGGGAACATGCGCGACGGCACGGACGCCGCCCTGCTGACCAGCGGCTCCTGGCGGCAGAAGGCCGCGCAGGGGATGTCTGAGGGAATCGTGAGTTTCCTGCGCGAGTCCTGACCGGGGCCTCGACCAGCCGGACAGCCGGATCTTGCGGACGGTAGGGTCTAGCGACGACGAGACGACTCACGAAGGACCTGAAGTGAACATCCGCTCCCTCACTAGAGGCGACGGCGTGGTGATCGGAGCAGCGGTGTTGCTGTTCATCGCGTCGTTCCTCGATCTCTACTCCTACTCGGCCGCCGGATACTCGGGCAGCCAGAGTGTGTGGGACAACCTCGGGACGGGCCTCGGCACGTACATGGGGGCCGTCATCGGGGCCGTACTGATCGTGCTCAACCGCTGCCTGCCGCAGCCGCGCAAGGTGCTCGGCCTGGATCTCGGCGTGGTGGGCACGGCATTCACGATCCTCTCCGCCTGGACCCTGTTCTGGACGCTGGTGGATGTGCAGAACGGGGTCGACGCGGGCGCCGGGCTGGTGCTCGGGTTCATCGCCGCGCTGGTCCTCGCCGGTGCCGCCGTCGCCACCCCGCTGGTCCCGGCGCTCCAGGGCGCGCTGGTCCCGGCGCCCAAGCCGGTCGCGCCGAGCCCGTACGGCGCGCAGCCGCCCGCCGGTTACGGCTACCCGGGCGCCCAGGGTGCCCCGCAGCAGCCGTACGGCGCCCAGCCGCAGCAGGGGCAGCCGTACGGATCGCCGCAGCCGGCGCCCGCGGGGGGTGCCGCGCCGCAGCAGGCCGCTCCGGCGGACTTCTCGCCGTTCTGGTTCGCGGTGCCGGTGACCCGTCCGCTGTTCGGGGAGGACGGTTCGCCCGCCCCGATCGCCGAACTGGCGCCGGGTACCTGGTACTTGGCGGTCGAGCAGCGTGGCGCCACGCTGATCGCCCAGACCCAGGACGGCCGTCGCGGCGTGCTCCAGGACACCTCGGGCATCCAGCGCGGCTGAGCAGCCACACCCAGGGCCACGGCCCCTCGCCCTTCCGGGTGGGGGGCCGTTGTCGTACAGTCGCCTCCCGGACCGGATAACTGACGGTACGTCAGGAGGGGTTCGTATGCGGCTCGGTCTCGCGCTCGGGTACTGGGGACGCGGCCCGGACGCCGCCCATGTGCCGCTCGCGCAGGAGGCGGAACGGCTCGGTTACGACTCCGTGTGGACGGCCGAGTCCTGGGGCTCGGACGCCTTCACCCCGCTCACCTGGATCGCTGCGCGGACCTCGACGATCAAGCTGGGTACGGCCGTTGCCCAGATGGCGGCGCGCTCCCCGGCCACCACCGCGATGCACGCGCTCACCCTGGACCACCTCTCCGGCGGGCGGATGATGCTGGGGCTCGGGCTGTCCGGGCCGCAGGTGGTGGAGGGCTGGTACGGCCGACCGTTCCCGGCGTCGCCGCTGACCGCGACCCGGGAGTACGTGGACGTCGTACGGCAGGTGCTGCGCCGCACCGCGCCGGTGTCGCTGGACGGGCGGTTCCATCCGCTGCCGTACCGGGGCCCGGACGGCACCGGGCTGGGCAGGCCGCTCAAGCCGATCACGCATCCGCTGCGGGCCGGGCTCCCCGTGCTGCTCGGCGCGGAGGGCCCCCGGAACGTGGCGCAGACGGCGCGGATCGCCGACGGCTGGCTGCCGCTGTACTGGGCGCCGGACCGGCCCGAGGTGTACGGCGAGGCGGTGCGGGACCTGCCCGCGGGGTTCCGGGTGGCGCCCATGGTCCGGGCGAAGGTGTGCGACGACGTGGCCGCGGGGCTGCTGCCGGTGAAGGCGATGCTCGGCTTCTACATCGGCGGCATGGGGCACGCCTCCCGGAACTTCCACGCCGACCTGATGGCCCGGATGGGATACCCCGAAGCGGCCCGCCGGATACAGGAGTTGTTCCTGGCGGGGCGGCGCGAGGAGGCGGTGCTCGCCGTACCGGACGCCTTCGCCGACGAGATCTCGCTGGTCGGCCCCCGCGCCCGGATCGCGGAGCGGCTGGAGTCATGGCGCAGGGGCCCGGTGACCGACCTGCTGGTCCTGTCACCTGACCCCTGCACACTCCGCGTGCTGGCGGAGCTGAACTCCTAGATTCTCCCAGGGACTTACTGACCGCCACTGCGAAGGTCGCTCGGCGAGGGCACCTTGTTCTGGACCGGGGCGCCCGCGCCCTTCCCGGCGTCCTTCACGTTGTTGATGACGTTGTTGAAGTCGCTCGCCGCGCCGGTGTCACCGTGCCGCAGCTTGGCCGGCAGGTCCTTCAGGTTCTCGATGCTCTTGCTCAGCGGCGCGAGGGCCTTGGAGAGCAGCGGGTCGCCCTTGGCGTTGCGCTCGGCGGCCTTCAGCCGGTTGTAGGTGAACAGACCGGCGACACCGGCCTTCACCAGGGCCAGCCTGCGGCCATGGGCACCCTTCTTGAACTTGCCCGCCTTCCACGGCTTGTAGATCCACTCGTAGGTGGCACCGGCCGCGAGGCCCGCGTTCGCCACGAACCTGGTCTTGGCGAACCGCTGCTTCTCGGCGGAGGTGGTGGGGCTGGGCTCGGCCGCGGGCTGGTTCAGCGCCGCGGCGGTGACCGCCGTCTTGGTGTGGGTGTGGGAACCGGCGTTGCTGTTTCCGCAGGCCGTGCCACCGGCCACCAGGGCGCAGCACACGGCCAGCGCCAGGCAGAGACGCCGTATCGGTACAGGCACGAGGTCCTCCCGACGTGTCTTTCCGAGTGGGGAGCTTCCTTCTCCACCGTCACTCCGCAGGCGCGGTTACGCCACTCGGGGGAAACGCCGGGGGGACGGCGCCGACGACGGACGGGTCAGCAGCAGTCCGGGTCCAGGCCCGCCGGGAGGTACATGCCGCCGAAGACCGCGCAGGTCGCCTCGTGACCGCCGAGCGCGGCGACCGCGAGCAGCAGGGAACCCGCCGTCCAGGTGGTCAGTTCGCGCGGCCAGATCGCCTCGTCGTCGAAGACGTAACCCGTCCAGTACAGACCGGAGTCGGCGTCCCGCAGATGCTGCACGGACTTGAGGATCTCCAGGGCCCGGTCCGACTCCCCCACCGCCCACAGCGCGAGCGCCAGTTCGCAGGACTCGCCGCCGGTCACCCAGGGATTGGGTACGACACAGCGCACCCCGAGGCCCGGTACGACGAACCGGTCCCAGGACTCGGCTATCCGCGCCTCGGCCTCCGCGCCGGTCAGGGCGCCGCCGAGGACCGGGTAGTACCAGTCCATCGAGTAGCGGTCCTTGTCCAGGAACCGCTCCGGGTGCCTGCGGATCGCGTGCCGCAGCGCGCCGGCCGCCAACTCCCAGTCCGGCTGCGCCTCTTCACGCTGCTCGGCGATGGCGAGCGCACAGCGCAGCGCCTGGTGGATGGAGGAACTGCCGGTGAGCAGCGCGTCCGTGGCGGGCGTCCCGTCCGCGTCGCGCCGCCAGCCGATCTGCCCGCCGGGCCGCTGGAGGCCGAGCACCCACTCCACGGCCGCGTAGACGCAGGGCCACATGCGGTCGAGGAAGGTGTCGTCGCCCGTGGACAGGTAGTGGTGCCAGACGCCGACGGCTATGTACGCCACGAAGTTGGACTCGCGGGCGCGGTCGGTGACCTCGTCATGGGCGCCGTCCGCGTAGGCCGCGTACCAGGAGCCGTCCTCGTTCTGGTGCCGGGCGAGCCACCGGTAGGCGCGCTCGGCGGCCTCGTGCTCACCGGCCGCGTCCAGGGCCATCGCGGCCTCGGTGTGGTCCCAGGGGTCCAGGTGGTGGCCCCGGAACCACGGGATCGCGCCGTCCTCCCGCTGTACCGCGAGGATGCCGCGTACGGTCGCGGCGGCCTGCTCGGCGGTGAGGACTCCGGGCAGGACGAGGTGTTCTGTCCGGGGGGTGGTCACTGGGCGGCCGCCTCCTCGGCGAGCCGGGGCAGGTGCGGCTTGGTCGCGTAGACCACGAAGCTCTTGCCCATCACCGGGTTGAGGGTGCGCTCGGCGAGCCGGGTGGCCAGCGGCTTCTTCATGATGTCCCAGACCAGGAGCTTGTGGTACGCGCGCACCGGCAGCGCCTTGTCGTTGTCGACGCCGAAGGCGCACTTCAGCCACCAGTACGGGGCGTGCAGGGCGTGCGCGTGGTGGCTGCCGTAGGGCTTCAGACCGGTTTCGCGGACCTTCGCCACCAGCTCGTCCGCCTTGTAGATGCGGATGTGGCCGCCCTCGACCTCGTGGTAGGCGTCGGACAGCGCCCAGCAGACCTTCTCCGGGCCGTAGCGGGGCACGGTGATCGCGATCCGGCCGCCGGGGCGCAGCACGCGCACCATCTCGGCGAGCACGCCCTTGTCGTCGGGGATGTGCTCCATCACCTCGGAGATGATCACCACGTCGAACGAGTCGTCCGGGAACGGCAGCGCCAGCGCGTCGCCCTCCATCGCGGTCGCGGTGGCGCCCTCGGGGGCCTCGCCGGCCTCCTTCATCGCCGCGAACCACTTGGTGACCTCGCGGATCTCCTCGGGGTTCTGGTCGAGGGCCACGACCTGGGCGCCGCGCCGGTAGCACTCGAACGCGTGCCGGCCGGCTCCGCAGCCGAGGTCCAGGACGCGGTCTCCCGGGGCGATGGGGAACCGGGAGAAGTCGACGGTCAGCACGTGGCCCTGCTTTCGGGATAGACGCTGGTGTCACTCGGGGAGGCCGTGGAAACGGCGGCCACCGAAGGGGCCGCGGAGCGGCCGGGAGTCTCGGGCGCGGGGCGGCGGGGGCCCGCGGCAAGGGCGCCGGACGCGGGCGCGGAGCGGGCGATGGCCTCGCGGTACCGGGCCACAGTGCCCTGGGCCGCCCGGGCCCAGGTGAAGTTGGCAGGCCCGCCGCCAGCGCCCCCGCGTCGCCGGGCGGCACCGCGAGGCAGGTCTCGCCGTCGCGGCCCGCGACCTCGGGGATCGCGCCGCCGGTCGTGGCGAGCAGCGGTGTCCCGGTGGCCATGGCCTCCGCGGCGGGCAGCGAGAACCCCTCGTACAGCGAGGGCACGCAGGCGACCTCGGCGGAGCGGATCAGGTCGACCAGTTCGGCGTCCGAGATGCCCTTGACGAACTCGACGGCGCCGTCGAGGCCGTACCGTTCGATCGCCTGGGCGACCGGACCCTCCTCGGGGCGCTTGCCGACGACGACGAGATGCGCGGCCGGGTGCTCGGTGCGCACCTTGGCCAGCGCCTCCACGAGGAACACCAGCCCCTTGAGCGGCACATCGGCGCTGGAGGTGGTGACGATCCGCCCCGGCACCTCGGGCACCGCCGGATTCGGCGCGAACAGATCGGTGTCGGCGCCGATGTGCACCACGTGGATACGGTCCTGCCGCACCCCGAGATGGTCGACGATCTCCTGCCGGGAGCTGCCGGAGACGGTGAGCACCGAGGGCAGCCGGCGCGCGACCCGCTTCTGCATCCGGGTGAAGGCGTACCAGCGGCGCACCGCGTACCGGCGCCCCCGCCCCTCGGCCGCGTCCAGCTCCAGCCGCCGGTCCACGGTGATGGGGTGGTGGATGGTGGTGACCAGCGGCGCGCCGACGTCGCCGAGGAGGCCGTAGCCGAGGGTCTGGTTGTCGTGGACGACGTCGAAGTCGCCGCGCCGGGCCCGCAGCATCCGGCGGGCGCGCAGCGAGAAGGTGAGCGGCTCGGGGAAGCCGCCGGTCCACATCGTGCCCACTTCGAGGGCGTCGATCCAGTCCCGGTACTCGCCGCGGCCGGGGGTGCGGAAGGGGTCGGGCTGGCGGTAGAGGTCGAGGCTCGGCAGCTCGGTCAGGGTGAGCGAGGGGTAGCCCTCGTCGAGCACGGGGTACGGCTGGGAGCCGATGACCTCGACGCGGTGTCCGAGGCGGGCCAGCTCGCGCGAGAGGTGCCGTACGTAGACGCCCTGCCCGCCGCAGAACGGGTTCCCTTTATAGGTGAGGAGCGCGATGTCGAGCGGTCGCTCCCCGTCGGCGGCGAAGTCCTCACGGGCACCCGCTTCCCGGGCCTCGGCGGTCACTCTGTGCCCCCTTCTGCCTGCACTGTCCCGCGAGACTACGACGGGACGCTAATCTAGAACAAGTTTCAGACTTGATCGTTCGAGAGCCTCTGAATCTACCGGCAGGTAGGGGTGCTGTGAGCAGTGGATCAGGTGATTCGCGCCACGGCGCGCGGCCCTGCCATGCTGTCTGATCACGTGCCCTGCCGACCCCCTCACCGATTGTCACGGAACGGGACCCATGCCCCCGGAAGCCAGTACGTCGCGCACTCCCTCGTCGCCCCTCACGGAGCGTCAGGAAGCCCGCCGTCGCCGGATCCTGCACGCGAGCGCGCGGCTGGCGGGCCGGGGTGGGTTCGACGCGGTGCAGATGCGCGAGGTGGCCGAGTCCTCCCAGGTGGCCCTGGGCACGCTGTACCGGTACTTCCCGTCCAAGGTGCATCTGCTGGTGGCCACCATGCAGGACCAGCTGGAGCGGATGCACGGCACCCTGCGCCGCAAGCCGCCCGCCGGTGACACCGCCGCCGAGCGGGTCGCCGAGACCCTGATGCGGGCCTTCCGGGCCCTGCAGCGCGAGCCGCATCTGGCCGACGCCATGGTCCGCGCGCTGACCTTCGCGGACCGCAGCGTCAGCCCCGAGGTGGACCAGGTGTCCCGGCAGACCACGGCGATCATCCTGGACGCGATGGGCCTGGACGACCCGAGCCCCGAGCAGCTCTCGGCCGTGCGGGTCATCGAGCACACCTGGCACTCGGCCCTCATCACCTGGCTCTCCGGCCGTGCCTCCATCGCCCAGGTGAAGATCGACATCGAGACGGTCTGCCGGCTGATCGATCTGACCACCCCGAAGGAGTAGCGGGGGCCCGCTCACTCCTCGGGCGGGAACACCGGCTCCCCGCTGCCCCGCAGGGTGATGGAGATGGCCTCCGCGGGGCAGGTCTCGGCCGCCGCGAGGACGGGTTCGGCGGCGTCGGTGTCGGGGTCCACCGGGTGGGACTGGCGGGCGGAGTCGAGGCGGAAGCGGCCCGGCGCGTGGTGCAGGCACTGGCCCGAGCCGATGCACAGGGACCGGTCGACCTCGATGTGCCAGCGGTCGGCCATGGCTCACGCACCCGCCGGGAGGTGGATCATCTTGTGCTCCAGATAGGCGCCGTACCCCTCGGGCCCGAACTCCCGCCCGATCCCGGAGTTCTTGTAGCCGCCGAAGGGGCCCAGCATGTCCAGGCTGAAGGTGTTGACGCTGTAGGTGCCGGTGCGCACCCGGCGGGCGACCTCGATGCCGCGCTCGACGTCGGAGGTCCATACGCTGCCGGAGAGGCCGTACTCGGAGTCGTCGGCGATCCGTACGGCCTCCCGCTCGTCGCCGTACGGCAGCAGGCAGATGACCGGCCCGAAGATCTCCTCGCGGGCGATCCGCATGGCGTTGTCGACGCCCCCGAACAGGGTCGGCTCGACGTACCAGCCGCGCTCAAGCCCTGCCGGACGGCCGCCGCCCGCGAGGACCTTGGCGCCCTCCTCCTGGCCGACGCGGATGTAGTCGAGGCTGCGCGCCTGCTGGCGGCGGGCGACCAGCGGGCCGACCTGGGTGGCGGGGTCCAGCGGGTCGCCGACCACGAGGCCGGCCGCGGCGCGGGCGAAGGCGTCGGCGAACTCGTCGTAGCGGGCGCGCGGCACGAGGATGCGGGTCTGGGCCACGCAGGCCTGCCCGTTGTTCATCCAGGCCGCCGGTACGATCCCCGCGACCGCCGTCGCGAGGTCCGCGTCGGGTAGCACGATCGCGGCCGACTTGCCGCCCAACTCCAGGGTGACCCGGGTGAGTTGCCGGGCCGCGACCGCCATCACCCGCTTGCCGGCCGCGACCGACCCGGTGAAGGAGACCTTGTCCAGGCCGGGGTGTCCGACCAGGTACTCGCTGACCTCCCGGTCGGCGGGCAGGATGGACAGGACCCCCTCGGGCAGTCCGGCCTCGCGGGCGATCTCGCCGAGCAGATAGGCGTCCAGCGGGGATTCCGGGGACGGTTTGAGTACGACGGCGCAGCCGGTCAGCAGCGCGGGCGCGAGCTTGGCGGCGGCGACGAACTGGGGCACGTTCCACGGCACCACGGCCGCCACCACCCCGACCGGCTCGCGGCGCACCAGCAGCGGCCCGAGGGCGCCGTCGCGCCGCTCCTCGTACACGTACTCCCGGGCCACGCGGATCGCCGAGTCCCACACCATCATCGCGCCGAGCGCCTGGGCGAGGACGCTCCAGGAGTACGGGGAGCCGTTCTCGGCGGAGATCACCCGGGCGATCTCCTCGTGCCGGGCGGCGATGCCGTCCTTGATCCGGGTGACGACGCCGATCCGCTCCTCGGGGGTCATGCGCGGCCAGGGACCCTCGTCGAAGGCCAGGCGCGCCGCGGCCACCGCCCGGTCCACGTCCGCGCGCGAGGCGTGCGGGACCCGGCCGATGACCTCCTCGGTGTGCGGGGAGATCACCTCGATGACGTCCTCGCCCAGCGGCTCGGTCAACTCCCCGCCGATGTACAGCTTTCCGTGTTCCACGAGCCCGGTCATGGCTGCCTCCCAGCGCGCCGCCTGCCGCACACTACTTTCTGACGATGCATCAGAACTGATATCAGTTCCAGTAATAGTGGGCAATGGTCGGGTCGGAGACCGGCGGGCAAAGGGGCGGACCATGGCGCGGACGTTCGATCACGGCGGGGGCGTGCGGTCGATCCGGGTGCCCATCCCGGACAACCCGCTGGGCTACACGCTGGTGTACGTGGTGGACACCGACCGGGGGCCGGTGCTCGTCGACACCGGCTGGGACGACCCCGGCTCCTGGGACGCCCTGGTGGCGGGCCTCGACGCGTGCGGCACCGGGGTGGCGGAGGTGACCGGGGTGGTCGTCACCCATCACCACCCGGACCACCACGGGCTGTGCGGGCGGGTGCGCGAGGCGTCCGGGGCGTGGGTGGCGATGCACGCGGCGGACGCGGCGATCGTGCGCAGGACCCGCGAGGCGCGGCCCGAGCGGTGGTACGCGTACATGGCCGCCAAGCTGACGGCGGCGGGGGCGCCGCGAGAGCAGGTGGCGCCGCTGCGGGCGGCCGCGGCGGGCGGGCGGGAGCTGCCCCGGTTCTCCCCCGCGCCGCCGGACCGGGAGATCGTCCCCGGTGAACTCCTCGACCTGCCGGGCCGCCGGCTGCGCGCGATCTGGACCCCGGGGCACACCCCCGGCCATGTCTGCCTGCATCTGGAGGAGGAGCATCCGGGCGAACTCCCGGGCCGGGGGCGGCTGTTCAGCGGGGACCACATGCTCCCCGGGATCACCCCGCACATCGGCCTGTACGAGGATCCCGAGGACGCGACCGTGACCGATCCGCTCGGCGACTACCTCGACTCCCTGGAGCGGGTCGGCCGCCTCGGCCCCGCGGAGGTGCTGCCCGCGCACCGGCACGCCTTCACCGACGCGCCCGCCCGGGTACGGGAGCTGCTGGACCACCACGAGGAGCGGCTGCGGGGTCTCCTCGCCCTGCTCGCCGTCCCGCTCACTCCCTGGCAGCTGGCCGAGCGCATGCGCTGGAACCGCCCCTGGGCCGACATCCCGCCCTCCTCCCGCACCATCGCCGTCTCGGAGGCCGAGTCCCATCTGCGCCATCTGCTCAAGCAGGGCCGGGTGGAGCCGGTGCCGGGGAGTGATCCGGTGACGTACGCGGCGGTGTGAATTCCCTTCGCGGGCGGGGCGCTCGGGCTGGTACACAGGCGCATGGACCCCGTGCAGCGGCTTCTCGCCGAGCGCGCCTGTGAGCGCCTGATCCTGGAGTTCGTCCACCGCCTCGACCTCGGTGAACCGGCGGCGGTGGCCGAGCTGTTCACCGAGGACGGCAGCTGGGAGTGGCCCCCGCCCGGGGACGGGCGCGCGGTGCGGGGCCGGGCGGCGCTCGGGGAGTACTTCGGTGGCCGTCCCGCCGACCGGCTCTCCCGGCGGCTGATGTCCAACGTCCTGGTCACGGTCGCCTCCCCGGACACGGCCACGGCGGTGTCGTACTTCTCCACCCACCGCGTCGACGGCTGGACCGGCGGCCTGGTGCCCGCCGGGCCGCCGGTGCAGATCGGGCACTACGAAGACCGGTTCCGCCGCACCGGCGGGCGCTGGCTGCTCGCCTCCCGGGTGCTCCGCCTGCCCTTCGGCGGCCCTACACCCAGGGTTTGAGGCCGGTCAGGAAGTCGCGTTCGGTGGCTGTCAGCGGGGGGCCCGGCAGGGTGGGCAGCGGGGGGCCGGTGAGGGCGTGCAGCAGGGCGTCGGGGTGGAAGAGGCGGGCGGGCGAGGTGCGCAGGGTGGTGACGTCCCAGAGGGCGCAGGCCGCGGTGTAGGAGCCGGTGGCCGCGTGGTTCAGGCGCCGGGAGTAGGCGGCGGCCAGCCGGTCCCCGAGCGTCGGACGGCCGCCCTCCACCCCCGGGTAGAGCACATCGGTGCTGACGGCCGCCGTCCACGCGCCCCGTGCCGCCCGGGCCACCGCCCGCTGCACCGACCGGGCCAGCCCCGGCGCCTCGATGCCGTGCTCGCGCACCGCCCGGGCGAGCGCGCGGGCGCCGAGCGCGGCGGCGGACATGCCCTGCCCGTAGATCGGGTTGAACGTGGCCGCCGCGTCCCCGATCGCCACCAGGCGCTCCGGCCATCGGCGCGCGTCCTCCAGATACCGGCGGGAGTTGCTGGTGCTGCGGCTGACGTGCACCGGGCCGAGCGGCTCGGCGGCCTCGATCAGCCGGCCCACCAGGGGGCTCGGCAGGTTCAGCGCGTAGGCGACGAAGGCGTCCGGGTCCTTCGGAGGCTCGCTGCCCCGCATCCCGCCGAGGCTGACCATCCACCTGTCGTCCTCGATCGGCACGATCATGCCGCTGCGGCCGGGCCGCCCGCTCCAAGGGTCGGCCTGCACCAGGGTCATCGGCCAGTCCGGGGCGCCGGGCGGGACGCGGTAGACGCGGGTGGCGTTGGCCAGGCCGCTGTCGACATGGCGCTCGCGGATGCCGCCCACGCCGAGGACGTCGAGCCAGGGCAGCAGCCGGGTGCCCCGGCCGCTCGCGTCCACCACCCAGTCGGCGTCCAGGTCCTCGGGCGGGCCGCCGCCGATGCCGGCCAGCCGTACGCCGGTCACTCGGCGGGCGCTGCCGCGCAGCCCGCTCACCCGGGCGCGGCGCACCGTGACCCGCGGGTTCGTGTCCAGCACCGCCCGGCGCACGCCCCATTCGAGCAGCGGCCTGCTCGCGGTCATGGTGATGAAGGTGCGGTGCCGCCAGCGCCGGAACCAGCCCGTCGGGCCGAGCGCCAGCAGGTCCGAGCTCAGCGCCGTCTCCCTGGCCCCGGCCGCCACCAGCCGCCCGCGCAGGTCGGCCCCGGGGAGCAGTTCCTCCATCACCGCCATGCCGCCGGGCATCAGCAGATGGGCGTGCCGGGACTGCGGCACCCCCCTGCGGTGCCGGGGCGCCTCGGGCAGCTCGTCGTGGTCGAGTACGACGACCTCGGCCACGGCGGGCTCGAGCGCGGCGGCGGCGAGCAGACCGGCCGGACCGGCCCCGATGACAACGGCTCTTCGTGCGTTCACGGTTCCCCATTCTTCTGGTGAGACGTCCGGTGGGACGTCCGGTGACACGTGCGCATGGACATCGCTTGCGGCGCCCGCGCCGGGCGGGCGGGCGCCTCGGCCCGGGCCCCCTCAGCTGCGGGCGGTCCGTGCCGTGCCCTCCCGGGCCGCCCTGACGATCGGCGATCCGGCCAACGCCCTTGCCAGCCGCACCAGTTCACCGGTGTCGGAGAAGAGCGCGGTGTGCAGCCGGGACCCGCCCTCCGGGCCGGGGCTCTGCGGGGGCCGCGGCCGCCCCGCCTGCCGGGCGGCGTCCACGACCATCGCGGCCGCCGCGATGAAGTGCGCCTCGCCCGGCGGGCTGCCCTGGCCGCGGGCCTGCCGGTACGCCGTCTCGCGCACCCGGCCGTCGCAGCGGGACTGGAGGGCGAGCAGCGCGTCGAGGATGCGCAGCTCGCGGTAGTAGAGCCGGCCGCGTGGCAACTGCCAGCGCGGCGGGGCGGGTTTGGCCGCGGTCGGCACGTCCCGCAGCTCCGCCCACAGGGGGCCGAGCGCCCGGTAGTCCCAGATGCTGCGCCACTGGGCGAGGGTCGCGGGCAGCAGCCGGGGCAGCACGAAGCCCGCCGCGCACAGCAGGGCGCCCAGCGCGGCGGCGCGCGGGGCGAGCCCGGTGGACAGCCGGTCCAGGTCGTACCCCGCCCAACGGGCCACGACCGCCGTCGACTTGGCGCACTCGAAGCCGAGCACGTCCACGACCAGGCCCGCCATGATGAGCCGCAGCCCGGTCCGCAGGATCCCGGTCACCTCCCGGGACCAGCGCAGACACACATAGGTGGTGATCACCGCGCAGGCGCCGTGCCCGAGCAGGTACAGCACGATCATCTCGCGCATGTACGGCGTGTTCGCGTAGTAGGTGTCGAGGTCCCGCAGCCGTTCGACGGGCGCGTGGGCGAGCGCGAACAGCGTGATGACGGCGATGATCGTCAGGCTGTACACGGTGGCCACCCGCACCACCTGGCTCCGCACCCGGTCGGCGGGCCCCCCGCGCCAGTTGATCAGCAGGATCAGCAGGGAGGCGCTGTAGGCGGAGATGACGCTGTAGGTCATCGGGGCGCCGAAGTTGGGGACATGGGTGAGGTCGTTGACCGCGCCCAGGGTGACGGGGGCCGAGCAGAAGAAGCAGAGCCCGCCGAGGAAGATCGACACACAGGTGGAGGCGGTCAGCGGGTCCCGCAGGGCGAGGCGCGGTCGGCGGAAGATCAGCAGGGCGGTCACGGTGAACAGGCTCGCCACCGTGTACACGATCAGGCTCATGGTGCGGCGGGCCCCCTCAGCACACGGCCAGGGCGCGGTCGCCGCTGCCCTCGGCGAGGGCGTCGGAGACGCGCAGCAGCACCGGGAGGTCGGGCCGGTCGGCGAGCCGTACGACCGGGTCCGCCCGCTCCTCGTACGGCGCCCGGACGGCGGCGGCGATGACGGCGGCCCACGCGGCGGCCTCCGCCCGCTGCGGGTCGGCGCCGGCCCGGACCCGCTCGGCGTACGTCTGCCGGTACAGGCCCTCGTCCAAGTGGCGCCCCAAGTAGTGCAGTCCGTTGTAGATGGAGCTCTGCCGCCAGGTCAGCCAGCGGGTGGCGGAGGGCCACCGCGGGCGCGGCGCGCGCAGGCTCTCGCGGGTGAGCAGCCCGGTCAGCGTCCGCTCCAGCGGGCCGAGGCGCGCGTACGCCCGCCAGCAGCGCGCCCGGACGGCCAGGAAGGGGGCGAGCAGCGGGATCACGATGCCGACCACGGTGATCGCGGCCCCGAGTCCGGCGCAGGCCGCCGGGAAGGTCGTGGCGAGCACGGACCAGTCCCGGCCGCACCAACGGGCGGCCACGGCCAGCAGTTTGGCCACGCTGTAGCCGCAGCCGACGAGGTTGCCGACGCCCATCGTCACCAGGCCCGCGCGCAGCGCGCCGCGCAACTGCCGGGCCCAGGACAGGGAGCGGCACGCGGTGAACGCGACGGCGGTCAGATGCGCGCCGAGGTACAGGACGATCATCTCGGCGATGTACGGCGTGGTGGCGTAGTACGTGTCGAAGTCCGTACGGCGCTCCACGGCCGCGTCGCCGAGCAGGAACAGGGCGGCGATGCCCGCGAGTACGGCGGTGTAGCCGAGGGTCCAGCGGCGGATCGCGCGCCCGGTGCCGGGGCCGCCGCGCCAGCGCATGACGAGCGCGAGGGAGGCGGCGCCGTACGCGGTGACGGTTCCGTACGTCAGCGGGGCGGCGAGGTTGGGCACGCCGCTGGTGTCGTTGACGAAGCCGACCGTGCCGGGGGCGCCGAGCAGGAAGCACAGCGAGGAGAGGGCCAGCGCGGCGCTGAGGGTGAGCAGGAAGGGGTCCCGCCAACGGCGCGCCAGATCGGGTGCCTTGGTCAGCAGCCCGAGCCAGAGCAGCCCGCAGCTGGCGTAGTTGATCAGGTCGCTCATCTGGCTCCGCGGTAGTTGAGGGCCGCGCCGATGCGTCCGGCGAGGTCGTCGTGGCCGGAGGTGTGCGCCGCGTACACGGAGTCGGGGGAGGCTTTCAGCCAGGGCCGCAGCCGGTCGCCGATCAGCATGCCGAACAGGTCGGCGCGCTGCTCCGCGGCCTCCAGGAAACGGGTGCGGGCGGCGGTCGCCACGGTGCCGTCGGCCCCGGCGGGCGCGGGCGCGGTCTCGGTGTGCGCGGCGCGGTGAGCGGGGTCGTCGTCGGCCATGTGCCACAGCTCGTGGCCGAGGATCACGAGCTTCATCCAGGGCGGGGCGTCGGCCTCGATGACGATGTCGTCGCGGTCGGCGCGCTCGATCCACAGTCCGGTCGCGGAGGTCCCCGGCGGAAAGTTCGCCTGATGGACGACGATGGGGCGACCGCGCCAGCGGATCGCGGATTCGACCAGGGCGGCCAGCAGATCGCCGGGGTCGGCGGGGATCGACACGCGCAGGGGGTCGATCAGCTCGTTGGCGAACCGGCGCATCTTCCTGGTTGTCCGCACCATTCCCCCGGAGGCTGCGAGCGGTCACGTCTGACCGCAATATGCCAACTCCGCGCCGCTCGGGCCACCTTCACCCGTGGGGCCCGGCCGACACAAACGCGACGTACCTCGCCAACGGGGCACCGCCCGGCCCGCCCCCTGGCCGAAACAACCACTCCGCGCCCCGGCCCGGCACCCCTACTTTCAGCCAACACGAAAGTGCCCTCAGGCCCGTTGTGTCACCCCGCGTATCAAATCCCCTGCCGCGCCCAGGAGTTCCGTCTCCTCCCTACTCATCGTCGGATTCTCCGCCCTGCGCCGCAACGCCTCCACGAGCCCCTCCTCGGTGAGCCGGGAGGGGTCGGCGAGCAGCGCGCCGAGCAGGGCGCGGGCCGGTCCGGCGAGACCGGTGGAGCCCACGGCGACCTGGCCGAGGATGACCGCGGACATGCCCCAGTCCAGACCCGGGTGCCCGTCCCGCGCGTTGGACCAGTCGATGACACGGGGTCCGTCCGGGGTGAGCATCACGTTGTCGGGGTGCAGATCCAGGTGCAGCACCCGCGCCCCCGGATCGGCCGGGTCCCGCCCGGGCAGGGCGTGCAGCCGCCGCAGCAGCCCGGCGAGCAGCGCGCCCGCCTCCGCCGGGTCCACCCGGCCCTCGACGAGGGCGGCGAGCAGGGTCGGGCCGGACAGCCGCTCCAGGACCAGCTCGGTGCGCGAGCCGGTGGGGCGCACGCGGGGCACCGGATAGCCGTGCCGTCGTACGTACGTCATCACGGCCGCCTCGGCCGCCGCGTCCCCCCAGCCCTCGCGGTCGCGGCGCAGCACCCACGCGCCGTCGATCTCGTAGATGTCGGCCGTGCGACCCGAGCCGAGGAGCTTTCCCGGTGTTGTCATGGCCGTGACCCTAATCACCGTCCCGGTGTGCTCACGGGCACTCGCCGGGTCCCGTGGGGCTGCCGGTAAAGTGGCGGGGTCGTCATCACACCCGTACGGGGGGAAGCCGGTGCAATTCCGGCGCTGACCCTTCCCCAGTCCTCGGCTTCGCTCGGATCGGGGAGACCCCGATCCGTGAGCCGTTCCACCAGGAACCGGTGAGCCGGAACGCCCCCGGGGCGGACGTGACCGGCTCGCGTGCGTCGGCCACTCGCCGCGCACGGCACCGTCGAGGTATACGGAGTCGAGCCGCCCGGGTCCCCTCCCGTGCGCTGCCCGGCTCCCCGCAGGGAGAGGCAGTCGCCGACCATGAACGTCCGCCGCAATGCCGCGGCTCTCGCCGCCATAGGCGTGCTGGCAGCCGCCGCACCCGCCGTGGCCGCCGGCCCGTCCCCTTCCCCCAAGGCATCGGTCCCGGCCGGTCTCTACGGCACGTCGGACCCCACGTACGACGGTGTGTGGCGCCAGTCGCTCACCCTCGTCGCCCAGCGCACCCTCGGCTACCGCCCGGCCACCGCCGCCGTCGACTGGCTCACCGGCCAGCAGTGCGCGAACGGCTCCTTCGCCGCCTTCCGCGCCACCCCCGCCGCGTCCTGCGACGCCAAGACCATGGTGGACACCAACAGCACGGCCGCCGCGATCCAGGCCCTGCACGCGACCGGCGGCCACGACGCCGCCGTCACCAAGGCCGTGGACTGGCTGAAGTCCGTGCAGAACAAGGACGGCGGCTGGGGCTACAACCCCGGCAGCCCGAGCGACACCAACTCCACCTCGGTCGTCGTCGGCGCGCTCGCCGCGACCGGCGCCGACCCGGCGGGCGTCCGCAAGGGCGGCAAGTCCCCGTACGACGCGCTGGCCACCTGGTCGATCCCCTGCGACCAGGACGGCGGCGGCGCGCTGGCCTACCAGCCGGACAAGAAGGGCAAGCTGGCCGCCAACGCGGACGCCACCGCCGCCGGTGTGACCGCCGCGCTCGGCAAGGGCTTCGTGGCGGAGACCGGCAAGGCCCCGGCGTCGGACGCCTGCGCCAAGGCCGGCCACCCCACCCCGGCTCAGCTCGCCGACAACGGCGGCGCGTACCTGGCGGCCGCGGTCGCCAAGACCGGCCACCTGATGTCCGTGCTGCCCGGCGCCACGGACCAGCCCGACTACGGCAACACCGCCGACACCGTAGTCGCCCTCGCCGCCGACGGACGGACCGCGGCGGCGAAGAAGGCGTACGCCTTCCTGGAGAAGAGCGCGGGCCCCTGGGCCGCGCGGACCGGCCCGGCGGCGTACGCCCAGCTGATCCTCGCCGCGCACGCCGTCGGCGCCCAGCCCGGCGACTTCGGCGGCACCAGCCTCGTCACCTCCCTCAACGCCCTCGGCCCCGAGCCGCGGATGGGGGCCGCCGAGAAGCAGGCCAAGGCGTCCGACGGCACCTCGCACGCCGGGGTCTGGTGGAGCGTCGGCATCTGCCTGGTCGCGGGCATCGGCATCGGCTTCCTGGTCAGCACCCGCAAGAAGCAGCAGCCGTGACCGCCGTCCGCCGTGCCGTGCCGGTGCTGCTGGCCGCGCTCGCCCTGCTGCTCGGCACGGGCGCCGGGCAGGCGGCGGCCACCGGGTACCGCTACTGGTCGTTCTGGGAACGCTCCGGCGACCACTGGACGTACGCCACCCAGGGCCCCTCGCTCGCCCGCCCCGAGGACGGCGCCGTGGAGGGCTTCCGCTTCTCCGTGAGCGCCGACTCCGGCGACGCGAGCAAGCCGCGCGGTACGGCGGACTTCGCCACGATCTGTTCCGGCACGGCCGCCGAGGCGGGCACGAAGCGGGTGGCGCTGGTCATCGACTTCGGCGTCCCGGCGGACGCGCCGTCCGGTGAGACCCCGCCGGCCCGGCGCACGGCGTGCGCGCGCGTCGCGCCGTCGGCCTCCGCCGCGGAGGCGCTGGCCGCGGTGGCCAAGCCGCTGCGGTACGACACGAACGCGCTGCTGTGCGCGATCTCCGGGTATCCGCGCACGGGGTGCGGGGAGCAGGTGTCGTCGGGGAGCGCGCCGCTGACGACTCCGGGCCATACGGAGAACCGGACGTCCTCCTCCGGCGGCCCGTCGCTGGGGCTGCCGATCGGGGCCGGCGTCGTGGCTCTCCTGGCGGGCGCGGCGGTGTGGCAGTCGCGTCGACGCCGGTGACTCCGTCGGATCGGCCGGTGGGGCGCGCGGTTCCTCATGGGCGGGAGGGTGTCGAAGGCGGCGGCCGTCCTGCCCCGACCGACGTGCCCGGACGCGGGTCGTCCGTGGCCGGGCGCGCAGTTCCCCGCGCCCCTTCGGGGCCGGGAGCTGGCCGGGGCGGCGACCGTCCTGCCCCGACCGACGTGCCCGGACGCGGGCCGTCCGTGGCCGGGCGCGCAGTTCCCCGCGCCCCTTCGGGGCGCGTGCATCCCGGGGCGTGGTGGGTCTGGGCGATATCGCTGGGCATTGCGGCGACCCGTACCACCAATCCGCTGCTGCTCGCGCTGCTCATCGCCGTGTCGGCGTACGTCGTGGCGACGCACCGCTCCCCCGCTCCCTGGGCCCGTTCCTACTCCGCGTTCGCCAAGCTCGCGTTCGCCGTGCTGCTCATCCGCCTGGTCTTCGCGGTGGCCCTCGGCTCCCCGATCCCCGGCACCCATGTCCTCCTCACCCTCCCGGAGATCCCGCTGCCGCACTGGGCGCAGGGCATCCGGCTCGGCGGCGAGGTCACCGCGGAGGCGCTCGTCTTCGCGGCGTACGACGGGCTGAAGCTGGCCACCCTGCTGATCTGCGTCGGCGCCGCGAACGCCCTCGCGAGCCCCTCCCGGCTGCTGAAGTCCCTGCCCGGCGCCCTGTACGAGACCGGTGTCGCCGTCGTCGTCGCCCTCACCTTCGCGCCGCACCTCATCGCCGACGTCCAGCGGCTGCGTGCCGCCCGTCGGCTGCGCGGCCGCCCTGACCGGGGCGTCCGGGGCCTGCTCCAGGTCGGACTCCCGGTCCTGGAGGGGGCGTTGGAGCGCTCCGTCGCGCTCGCCGCCGCCATGGAGGCCCGCGGCTACGGCCGTACCGCGGACGTCCCCGCCCGGGTCCGCCGCACGACCGCCGCCCTCACCCTCGGCGGTCTGCTCGGCGTCTGCGCGGGCACGTACGGGCTGCTCACCGCCGAGGGCGGCGGCTACGGCGCCCCGCTGCTGCTCGCCGGGGTCGCGGCCGCCCTCGCCGGACTGCGCCTCGGCGGCCGCCGTTCGCTGCGCACCCGGTACCGGCCCGACCCCTGGGGCCCCCGCGCCTGGCTGGTCACCGGCTCCGGTGCCGCCGTGGCCGCGCTGCTGACGCTCGCCTCGTCCCGGGCCCCCGAGGCCCTGCACCCGGGTGTGGTCCCGCTGACCGCCCCCGCCCTGCCGCTGTGGCCGGCCGCGTCGATCCTGCTCGCCCTGCTGCCCGCCTTCGTCGTCCCGAGGGAGCACTCGTGATCCGCTTCGAGAAGGTCAGCGTCACGTACGACGGTGCCCCCGAACCCACCGTCCGCGACGTCGACTTCGAGGTGCCGGAGGGTGAACTGGTGCTGCTCGTCGGCCCGTCCGGGGTCGGCAAGTCCACCGTGCTCGGTGCGGTCAGCGGGCTCGTCCCGCACTTCACCGGCGGCACCCTCGGCGGCCGGGTGACCGTGGCGGGGCGTGACACCCGTACCCACAAGCCCCGTGAACTCGCCGATGTCGTCGGCACGGTGGGCCAGGATCCGCTCGCCCATTTCGTCACGGACACCGTCGAGGACGAACTCGCCTACGGCATGGAGTCGCTGGGCCTCGCGCCCGAGGTGATGCGGCGCCGGGTCGAGGAGACCCTCGATCTGCTGGGCCTCGCGGGGCTGCGCGACCGGCCCATCGCCACCCTCTCCGGCGGCCAGCGCCAGCGCGTCGCCATCGGCTCCGTGCTCACCCCGCACCCCCAGGTCCTCGTCCTCGACGAACCGACCTCCGCGCTGGACCCCGCCGCCGCCGAGGAGGTCCTCGCGGTGCTCCAGCGCCTCGTGCACGACCTCGGTACGACCGTCC
The DNA here is from genome assembly GCF_049222185.1 of Streptomyces sp. LaBMicrA B280. Lineage (NCBI taxonomy): Bacteria > Bacillati > Actinomycetota > Actinomycetes > Kitasatosporales > Streptomycetaceae > Streptomyces > Streptomyces sp. LaBMicrA B280. The sequence continues at coordinate 48,315 of NZ_JBMJCT010000027.1, forward strand.
TGATGGCCGAGCACCGCCTCGAACGCGTCATCCACTACGCCGACCGCGTCGTCCTCCTCCCCACCCCGGGCGCACCCCCCGTCACCGGCACCCCCTCGGACATCATGTCCGTCTCCCCGGTCCACCCCCCGGTCGTCGCCCTGGGCCGCCTGGCCGACTGGTCCCCCCTGCCGCTGACCGTGCGGGACGCCCGCCGCAAGGCCGCCGGCCTGCGGGACCGCCTCGCCGCCGCGGCCCCGGCCGGGCCCCGGCCGCCCCCGCGGCACCCGGCCCGCGCCGGCAAGCGACCCCGCCCCCGGCCGGCGGCGGTACCGGGCGCCTGTTCAAACGCCGTACCAAGAACACCAAAACCCAACCGCCCCACCCCGCCGACGCCCACCACCTCACCGTCCGCCGCGACCACCTCACCGCCCTCCACCGCATCGACCTCACCGTCACCCCCGGCGAGACCATCGCCCTCATGGGCCGTAACGGCGCGGGTAAATCCACCCTCCTCAACACCTTCGTCGGCCTCCTCGAACCCACCACCGGCACGGTGACCGTCGGCGGCCGAACCCCCCACCGCACCCCGGCCCGCGAGCTGATCCGCCATGTCGGACTGGTCCCCCAGGAACCGAGGGACCTCCTGTACGCCGACACCGTGGCGACGGAGTGCGCCGCCGCCGACCAGGACGCCGAAGCGGCCCCCGGCACCTGCCGCGCCCTCCTGGACCGGCTCCTCCCCGAGATCGCCGACGGCACCCACCCCCGCGACCTCTCCGAGGGCCAGTGCCTCGCCCTCGCGCTGGCCGTCGTACTGACCGCCCGCCCGCCCCTGCTGCTCCTGGACGAGCCGACCCGCGGCCTGGACTACGCCGCGAAGGCCCGCCTGGTCACCGCGCTGCGCGAACTCGCCGCCGAGGGGCACGCGATCGTGCTGGCCACGCACGACGTGGAGTTGGCCGCGGAGATCGCCCACCGGGTGGTGCTGCTCGCCGAGGGCGAGATGATCGCGGACGGCCCGACGGCGGAGATCGTGGTGTCGTCCCCCTCCTTCGCCCCGCAGGTGACCAAGATCCTCGCTCCCCAGCGGTGGCTGACCGTGTCCCAGGTCCAGGAGGCCCTGGGATGACCCCGCCCGCACCGGCCACCGCACCCACCACCGCACCCACCGCCGCACCCGCCACCGCGCCCCCGCGCATCCGCGCCGTCCGCCTCGGCCCCCGTTCCGTCGCCGCCCTCGCCCTCGTCACCGCCGTCGGTGTGATCGCCTTCGGCTGGCCCTTCCTCGCGCCGCCCGCCTCCCAGCTCAGCGCGCACGCCCAGGACGCCCCCTGGCTGTTCGCCGGTCTGCTGATCCTGCTCGTGGCGGTGGTCGCGGCGACGATCTCGGAATCGGACCTTGGCCCGAAGGCGGTCGCGATGCTGGGTGTGCTCGCCGCCACCGGTGCCGCGCTGCGCCCGATCGGCGCGGGCACGGCCGGGATCGAGCCGATGTTCTTCCTGCTGGTGCTCAGCGGCCGCGTCCTCGGCCCCGGCTTCGGCTTCGCGCTGGGCTCGGTGACGATGTTCGCGTCCGCGCTGCTGACCGGCGGCGTCGGGCCCTGGCTGCCGTTCCAGATGCTGTCGATGGGCTGGTTCGCGATGGGCGCGGGACTGCTGCCGGGCCCGGTGCGGCTGCGCGGCCGGGCCGAGCTGCTGCTCCTGGCCGGGTACGGCTTCCTCGCCTCCCTCGCCTACGGCACGGTCATGAACCTGGCCGGGTGGCCCTTCATGGGCGCCACCGCCTCGGGCATCTCCTTCCACCCGGGCGCCTCGGTCGCCGCCAATCTGGCCCGCTTCGCCGCCTACTGCCTGGCCACCTCCCTCGGCTGGGACCTGGGCCGGGCCCTGTGCACGGTGGTGCTGACCTTCGCGCTCGGCCCCGCGGTGCTGCGCGCGCTGCGCCGGGCCACCCGGCGGGCCGCGTTCGAGACGCCGGTCACCTTCGACGGTCCCGGGGCGTGAGGGCCCGTACCCACGCGGTGAGCGGGCCGGTGAAGCACCCCACATGACGCAGCTCACCTACGAGGCGGGGTCGTAGTGGGTTATGTCCGATACGTTCCGCCCCGCACCCCCACTGACCTGCGATGTGAGAGCTGCGCCACAGAACACCCATTCCTGCTCGATCCGGCCACAACTAGTAAAAGGGGTGATTGCGGACGATTTTGCGGGCTGCTTATCTGGTCGGCGTCGCCAGGCACCACGGGCCCCCAGGGGTTCGGGCCGGTGATCCCCCGTCCCCGACGCAAGAGGTGCTCCGTGTCCGTCATCCGCCGCATCGCTTCCCCGAAGAAGGCCCTCACCGTCGCCGCCGTGGCCGCCGCCACCGCCGGTATGGCGCTGTCCGCCGCCCCCGCCCAGGCCGCCGCCCCGGCCTCGGCCTCCTCGGCGCAGGCGATCGCGCACAAGATGATCCCGGACGCCGCGCAGTTCAACGCGTTCAGCCAGATCGTCCAGCACGAGAGCGGCTGGAACCCGAGCGCCACCAACGCCTCCTCCGGCGCCTACGGCCTGGTCCAGGCGCTGCCGGGTTCGAAGATGGCGTCCGCGGGCGCCGACTGGAAGACCAACCCGGCCACCCAGATCAAGTGGGGCCTGGACTACATGAACTCCCGCTACGGCAGCCCCGCCAAGGCCTGGTCCTTCTGGCAGACCAACCACTGGTACTGAGCCGGCCCCCGGTAGCCGGTACACCGCGAAGCACCCTCGCCCCGCTCGGCGAGGGTGCTTCGCGGATCTTCGGGCATTGCCGATCGGCACGTGGTGAAGTGGTCCCCGCCCCTGTCCGTCCGGCGCACCGGAGGAACCGTGACGACACCACCGACACCCCCGACACCCCCGACCACGCAGCCCGCGCCGGACCCGGAGGCGCGCGGGCTGCGGCTGGTGCTCGTGCTGATCACCCTGACCGTGGTGAGCGGCCTGATCGACGCCGTCAGCTATCTGGGCCTGGGCCGGGTCTTCACCGCGAACATGACCGGCAATGTGGTGGTGCTGGGCTTCGCGGCGGCCGGGGCGCCCGGGTTCTCGGTGCCGCGCACCGCGACCTCGCTGTGCTGCTTCCTCGTCGGCGCGGTGGCGGGCGGCCGGGTGGCGGCCCGGTTCGGGGGCGGCGGGTCCCGGCGCCGCTGGGCGCGGCTGACGCTGGCGGCCGAGGCGGTCCTGGTGGGGCTGTCGGCGGTGGCCGCCTTCGTCCGGCCGGACCCCACCGGCACGGTCTACGCCCTCATCGCCCTCACCGCCTTCGCGATGGGCCTGCGCAACGCGACGGTCCGCAAGCTCGGGGTCCCCGATCTGACGACCACGGTGCTGACGATGACCCTGACCGGGCTGGCCGCCGACTCCCGCCTCGGCAACGGCACGGGGCACCGCTCCCCGCGCCGTACCGCCTCGGTGATCGCCATGCTCGGCGGCGCCTTCCTCGGCGCGTGGCTGGTGCTGCACCATGGCCTGGGCATCCCGCTGCTGATCGCGGCCGTCGCCTCGGCGGTGCTCGCGGTGTCCGCCTCCGGCAAGGAGTGAGGCCCGGATGACCCTTCTCAGCCGGTGGTCACCTGGAGCTGCTTGATGCCGTTGATCCAGGCCGAGCGCAGCCTGCGCGGGGCGTCGACCAGCCTGAGGTCCGGCATGGCGTCGGCGATGGCGTGGAAGATGAGGTCGATCTCCAGGACGGCGAGGGACTTGCCCAGGCAGTAGTGGGGTCCGCCGCCGCCGAAGCCGAGGTGGGGGTTGGGGTCGCGGGTGATGTCGAAGGACCCGGGGTCGGTGAAGACGGCCGGGTCGTGGTTGGCGGAGGCGTAGAAGAGGCCCACCCGGTCGCCCTTCCTGATGAGCGTCCCGCCGAGTTCGGTGTCCTGGGTGGCCGTGCGCTGGAAGGAGTTGACCGGGGTCGCCCAGCGCACGATCTCCTCGGCCGTGGTCGCCGGGCGCTCCCGCTTGAAGAGGTCCCACTGCTCGGGGTGGGTGAGGAAGGCGTGCATGCCGTGGGTGATGGCGTTGCGGGTCGTCTCGTTGCCGGCGACCGCCAGCATCAGCACGAAGAAGCCGAACTCGTCGGAGTTCAGGTTGCCCTCGTCCTCCGCCGCGACCAGCGTGGTGACGATGTCCCGGGCCGGGCAGCGCTTGCGTTCGGCGGCCATGTTCATCGCGTAGGAGATGATCTCGGCCGCGGACTGGGCGCCGATCTCCTCGGTGATGGCGTACTCGGGGTCGTCGTAGGCGATCATCTTGTTCGACCAGTCGAAGATCCTTGTGCGGTCCTCCTGGGGCACCCCGATCAGCTCGGCGATGGCCTGGAGGGGCAGTTCGCAGGCGACCTCGGTGACGAAGTCGAAGGGGCCCGTGCGGGTGCGGGCCGCGCCGACGATCGCCTCGGCGCGGGCGCGCAGCCGGTCCTCCAGGGCGCGGATCGAGCGTGGCGTGAAGCCGCGCTGCACGATCTGCCGTACCCGCGTATGTTCCGGGGGATCCATGTTGAGCAGGATCAGCCGCTGCACATCGATGGCATCGCGCGAGATGTGCTCGTTGAAGCGGATGACGGCGGTGTTGAGGAAGGAGGAGAACAGCTCCGGGTGCGTGGAGACGTGCTTGACGTCCGCGTGCCGGGTCACGGCCCAGTAGCCGGTGTCGGCGAATCCGGCGACGCCGTGCGGCTGCGAGATCCAGCGGACCGGCTCGGTGCGGCGCAGCTCGGCGAACTCCGGCAAGGGCACACGGTGGTGCAGCAGGTCGGGGTCGGTGAAGTCGAACCCGTCGGGCAGCGCGGGGCAGTGCATCGGCGGCTCCAGCCATCCATTCTGCGGACGTCCGACAGGATGTCTGACGGACCATCAGCTGTCGCTCCCGAACGTAATAACGGGTTCTAGAAGTGGCAAGGGGCGAGGTCCGGCCAATCCGTGCGGAATTCGTGCAGATCGCGACTTCGGCGGCTGCACGCCCCTTGCGGTGACGTACGACACGTCCCCAGACTGCACCACAGAACTAGTACGCGTTCTAGTTCTGGAGGAGCGCCCCTCTCGGAGAGGACCCGCACGCATGGCCGCGGAACCCGTGATCGTCGAAGCCGTCCGAACCCCGATCGGCAAGCGCGGCGGCGCGCTCGCCAACCTGCACCCCGCCTATCTGCTGGGCGAGACCTACCGTGAACTCCTCGGCCGTACCGGCATTCCCGCCGACGCGGTCGAGCAGATCGTCGGCGGCACGGTGACCCATGCCGGCGAGCAGTCCATGAATCCCGCGCGCACCGCCTGGCTGACCGTGGGGCTGCCGTACGAGACCGCCGCGACGACCGTGGACTGCCAGTGCGGCTCCTCGCAGCAGGCGTCGCACATGGTGGCCAACATGGTCGCGGCGGGCGTCATCGACGTCGGCATCAGCTGCGGTGTCGAGGCGATGTCCCGGGTCCCGCTGGGCTCCGGCTCCAAGCACGGGCCCGGCAAGCCCTTCCCCGACGAGTGGAACGTCGATCTGCCCAACCAGTTCGAGGCGGCCGAGCGGATCGCGCGCCATCGGGGGCTGACGCGCGCGGACGTGGACGCGCTCGGGCTGCTGTCCCAGGAGCGGGCGGCGCTCGCCTGGGCGGAGGAGCGCTTCAAGCGGGAGACGTTCGCGGTGCAGGTGCCCACCACGGAGGAGGAGCAGTACGCCGGTCAGGGCATGTGGCGCCTGGTCGACAAGGACGAGGGGCTGCGGGACACCTCCCTGGAGGCGCTGGCCCGGCTCAAGCCGGTGATGCCGACCGCGGTGCACACGGCGGGCAACTCCTCGCAGATCTCGGACGGTTCGGCCGCGATCATGTGGGCGTCCAAGCGGATGGCCCGCGCGCTGAAGCTGAGGCCCCGGGCGCGGATCGTCGCGCAGGCGCTGGTGGGCGCCGACCCGCACTTCCATCTCGACGGGCCGATCGACGCGACCCGGGCGGTGCTGGGCAAGGCGGGGATGTCGCTGAAGGACATCGACCTGGTGGAGATCAACGAGGCGTTCGCGTCGGTGGTGTTGAGCTGGGCGCGGGTCTTCGAGCAGGACCTGGCGAAGGTCAACGTCAACGGCGGCGCGATCGCGCTCGGCCACCCGGTCGGCTCGACGGGCGCCCGCCTGATCACCACGGCCCTGCACGAACTGGAGCGCACCGACAAGGAGTTCGCGCTGATCACGATGTGCGCGGGGGGCGGCCTGGCGACCGGCACGATCATCCAGCGCCTGTAGCCGCGACCGCCCCCGGCCGGCTATCTCACCGGCACCGGTTCCATCAGCCCGGCCGCGTCGAGCGCCGGGGCCCGCGCCGCCCGCGGCCCCTGGACCACGTACGACAGGGCGAAGCCCGCGGTGACCACCACGGCGCCGCCGACCGCGTCGAGGACCCAGTGGTTGGCGGTGGCGAGGATGGCGGAGAGGGTGCACAGGGGGTGCAGCAGGCCGAGTGCTTTCATCCACCACTTCGGGGCGAGGGCCACGATGACGACACCGCACCACAGGGACCAGCCGAAGTGCAGGGACGGCATCGCCGCGTACTGGTTGGTGAGCGCCGTCATCGCGCCGTAGTCCGGGTGGGCGAGGTCCTGCGCGCCGTGCACGGTGTCGATGAAGCCGAGGCCCGGCATCAGCCGCGGCGGGGCCAGCGGGAAGAGCCAGAAGCCGATCAGGGCGAGGAAGGTGGCGAAGCCGAGGGAGGTGCGGGCCCAGCGGTAGTCGACGGGGCGGCGCCAGTACAGGACCGCGAGGACCGTGAGCGGCAGCACGAAGTGGAAGGACTCGTAGTAGAAGTCGAAGAAGTCCCGCAGCCAGCCGATCCCGGCCACCGTGTGGTTGAGCCAGTGCTCGATGTCTATGTGCAGGAACCGCTCGGTGTCGAAGACGATCCGCCCGTGGTGCTCCGCGGTCGCCCGCCCCTGGTCGTCCCCGCTCGCGCCCGCGGCCAGCCGGACCTGCGCGTACGCCGCGTACACGACCCGGATCAGCAGCAGCTCAAGCAGCAGGTTCGGGCGGCTGAGGACCCGGCGCAGGAAGGGCAGCAGCGGGATGCGCCGGAAGCGGGCGGGCACCGCGGCGGCGTACTCGGTGGGCACGGGCTCCCGGTAGTACGGCGAGGTGCGGGACAGGAACGGTACGGCGACGGCGGCGGCCAGCGCCGCGACCAGCACCAGGTCGTCGCGCAGGGCGTACAGCGCCGGGGTGTTCGGCAGCATCATCTTCGCCGGCAGGGTCATCACCAGCACCACCGCGACCGGCCACACGCTGCGGTCCGAGGCCCGGCGGCCGACCCGGCCGACCACCGCGAGCAGCAGCCACAGCAGCTGGTGCTGCCAGGTGGTGGGCGAGACGGCCACCGCGGCGCAGCCGGTGATCGCCACGGCGAGCAGCAGCTGTCCGTCCCGCGCGTAGCGGACCGCGCGGCGCAGGGCGAGGACGGAGACGGCCGCGCCGAGCAGCAGGAACAGCGTGATCTCCAGCGGGCCGGTGAGGCCGAGGCGGAGCAGGGCGCCGTGCAGGGACTGGTTGCCGAGGGCGTCGGCCTTGCCGCCGAGGCCGACGCCCGCCGTGTGCTGGAGCCAGTAGGTGACCGAGTCGTGCGGCAGCGCGGCCCAGGCGAGCGCGGTCAGCGCGGCGAAGGTGCCGGCGCCGCTGAGGGCGGCCCGGCGGCGGCCGGTGAACCACAGCAGCGGCACGAAGAGGAGCACGGTGGGCTGGAGCGCCGCGGCCAGGCCCAGGCACAGCCCACTGGCCCGCTCCCCGCGCACGGTGAAGCAGCCGAGCAGGACCAGCAGCACCGGGATGATGCTGGTCTGGCCGAGCCAGAGCGCGTTGCGCACCGGCAGCGACAGCATCAGCAGGCTGATCGCGACCGGCGCGGCCAGCAGGGAGGTGCGCCGGCTCACCGGCTGGGGCAGCGCGCGGGCGGCGATCATGCCGAGCGCGACCACCAGCAGCAGGGTGGCGAAGGTCCAGCTCCAGCCCAGAGCGGCCTCGGCGGCCCGGGTGAGCGGTTTGAGCACGAGCCCCGCGAAGGGGGTGCCGGTGAACTGCGTGGAGTCGTACAGGGAGCCCTTGACGTGCAGCACGCCGCTCGGGCCGACCCAGGTCTCCAGATCGGTCAGGCGTTTGCCGCTCGGGGTGGTGAGGACGGCGGTCAGCTGCCGGACCGCGAGGATCGCGGCCACCGCCCACAGCGCGAGCCGCGCCGCGCGCAGCCGTCCTTCGGCGTCCGGTGTCCCGAAGCCCTCCCCCGGTCCCCCACCGTGTTCCACGTTCGCCACGCCGCGTCGGCCTCCCGCCCCGTTTTCGTCCCGGCCGTGCGTCGTTCACGGCGGGTCACCTCTGCGCAACCCTACGAGGCTCGCAGACCCCCTGGAAGAGGCCGCGGGCAACCCCCGGTTCACCTGGCGCCCACTCCCCTTTTGTCCGGATGACGATAGTGCGCGGGGGTCGCGGTTGCCGTGCCGGGGCGCGAGAAGCATCACAGCGGGGGCGCGGATCGACCGGCCGCGAGCGGGCAGAGTTACCTGTTGACGCGCCCTTTAGCTGCACTATGCAGGCATCTGTGCGCGGCACGTAACGGCGCAATCCGCGCCTATGGTCGATTTTCGGCCCTCCGCACGTCCGGCGTTCCCACGCCGTCGTCGGGGGCCACGTCCTTGTCCCCGACGAAAGGCAGGCGAGCCCCGTTTTGGCGACCGTCACAGCCGTCACTCCCCAGCTGAAGGCCCGCGGGGCCGCTCCGGCGGCCGCCCGCGACGTCACCGTCACCGATCCCGCGCTCGTCAAGCGCGCCGTGAAGGCGGCCGCGCTCGGCAACGCCATGGAATGGTTCGACTTCGGTGTCTACAGCTACATCGCGGTCACCCTCGGCAAGGTCTTCTTCCCGTCCGGCAACCCGACGGCCCAGCTGCTGTCGACGTTCGGCGCCTTCGCGGCGGCGTTCCTGGTGCGCCCGCTCGGCGGCATGGTCTTCGGCCCGCTCGGCGACCGGGTGGGCCGGCAGAAGGTCCTCGCGCTCACCATGATCATGATGGCGGCGGGCACGTTCGCGATCGGTCTGATCCCCTCCTACGGCTCGATCGGCGTGGGCGCGCCGCTGCTGCTGCTCGCGGCACGGCTGGTGCAGGGCTTCTCCACCGGTGGCGAGTACGCCGGCGCCTCGACCTTCATCGCCGAGTACGCCCCCGACAAGAAGCGCGGCTTCTTCGGCAGCTGGCTGGAGTTCGGCACGCTCGCGGGGTACATCGGCGGCGCGGGTCTGGTGACGCTGATGACGGCGCTGCTGTCCTCGGCCGACCTGCTCTCCTGGGGCTGGCGCATCCCGTTCCTGATCGCCGGTCCGATGGGCCTCATCGGCCTGTATCTGCGGATGCGCCTGGAGGAGACCCCGGCGTTCGCGGCGGAGGTCGAGAAGGCGGAGGCGGCGCGCCCGAAGGTGCCGCTGCGGGAGATGGTGGCGGGCCAGTGGAAGGCGCTGCTGCTCTGCGTGGGCCTGGTGCTGGTCTTCAACGTCACCGACTACATGCTGCTGTCGTACATGCCGAGCTACCTCACCAGTGAGCTGAAGTACGACGAGACGCACGGACTGCTCGTGGTGCTCGGCGTGATGGCGCTGATGATGATCGTCCAGCCGTTCGCCGGTGCGCTGACCGACCGGATCGGCCGCCGCCCGGTGATCGCGGCGGGGTGCGCGGGCTTCCTGTTCCTGTCGATCCCGGCGCTGCTGCTGATCCGCCAGGGCAGCCTGCTCGCGGTGGCCCTCGGCATGGGCGCGCTGGGTCTGCTGCTCGTCTGCTTCACGGCGGCCATGCCGGCCGCGCTGCCCGCGCTCTTCCCGACGCGGGTGCGGTACGGGTCGCTGTCCATCGGGTTCAACGTGTCCGTGTCGCTGTTCGGCGGGACGACACCGCTGGTGGTGACGGCGCTGATCGGGGCGACCGGGAACATGATGATGCCCGCGTACTACATGATGGCCGCGGCCGTGATCGGCGGGTTCGCGGTGTGGCGGATGTCGGAGACGGCGGGCCGCCCGCTGCCCGGTTCCGCCCCTGCGGTGGAAGGCCGGTAGGCGCCACAGGGGTGCGGATGAATCGCCGGCCGCGGGCCCTTCGTGGCTCGTCGCGCGGTTCCCCGCGCCCCTTCGGGGCTGCCCCGGCCGCGGGAACCGTGATCCCGCCTCCCTCGTCCCTACCGTGCGTAGCCGCACAACGGGGGGACGGACATTGCGCACGCCAAGGACCGCACGAATACTCTCGGTCGTCCTCACCCTCCTCGGCATCCAGCTCACCTGGCTGATCTCGCCCGCCTGGGCCTGTGGCTGCGGTGCCATGGTCGTGGGCCCGGCCCAGCGGATCGCCGTGTCGGACGAGCAGTCCGTGCTGCGCTGGGACGGCCGCCAGGAGCAGATCGTCATGCGCCTGACGGTCACCGGCGACGCGCGGAACGCCGCCTGGATCATGCCCGTCCCGCACCGCGCCACCGTCCGCCTCGGGGACCCGGCCGTCTTCGACCAGCTGGCCCGGGCCATCGCCCCGGCGCACCGCACCCGGCACCACTTCTGGCCGCGGCGCGGCGACTGGCCCTTCGACGAGCGGGCGGACGGCGCCGCGGCCGAGATCGCGCCGCGGCCGCCGCCCCGGGGCCCGGCGCCGCCGTAGGTGTCGTCGGGCGTCAGCGGCTCGGCCCGTTCGACGTGGCGCGGCTGACCGCCACCGACCCGGCCGCCCTGGACAGCTGGCTGCGCGCCAACGGCTTCACGCTCCCCGCCCGGCTGAAGACGGCCCTCACGCCGTACGTGGCCGAGCACTGGGAGTACGTCGCGATCCGCCTCGCCCCCGACACCGCGAGCGCCACCCTGCGCGGCGCCCTCGACCCGCTGCACCTGACCTTCGCCGCCGACCGCGCCGTCTACCCGATGCGCCTGTCCCGGCTGGCCGCCACCCCCCAGTCGCTCGGCCTGTACGTCCTCGCCGCGCACCGCATGGAACCGGCCACCGCGATCGGCGGACTGCCGCCGCGTACCGTCTACGCCGGCCGCCTCACCAACCCCGGCGGCGCCCTCGGGACCCTCGCCCGCGGGACGCCGTACCTGACCGCGCTCACCCAGCAGTTCCCGCAGCCCGCCCGGATCTCCGGCGACCACGAACTGCGCCGGGCCGCCTCGGACACCCCCGTCCAGCAGGTGATCTATGACGACGAGCTGGACCGGGTCGCCGGGATCCCGGCCTGGCTGCTCACGGTCGGCGGCCTCGCCGTGCTCCTGGTGGCCGCGCTCGCCGTCCTCGCCGTACGACGCGCACGGCGCCCCGTACCGCCCCCGCCGCCCGTCGCCCCGCCCCCGCCGCTGGCCTGAAACCGGCGTTCGCGCGCCCCGGCCGATTCTCGGCCCCTCGCCACCGCCCAACTGAGATGATCGAAAGACGGCAGCAACGCGGCCTCGGCCGGCACTCGGGAAAGGCAGCAGACGCATGAGCGGGCAGCAGCTCTGGGACGACGTCGACGACTACTTCATCAGCACCCTCTCGCCCGATGACGAGGCGCTGCGGGCGGCCCTGCGGGAGAACGACGCCGCCGGGCTGCCGCCCATCGGGGTCACCGCGGCCCAGGGCAAGCTGCTCCAGCTGCTCGCCCAGGTGCAGGGCGCGCGGACCATCCTGGAGATCGGCACGCTCGGCGGCTACAGCACCATCTGGCTGGCCCGCGCCCTGCCCGAGGACGGCAGGCTGGTCACCCTGGAGTACAGCGCCCGGCACGCCGAGGTGGCCACCCGCAACATCGCGCGCGCGGGCCTGGACCGGATCGCCCAGGTGCGGGTGGGCCCGGCCCTGGAGTCGCTGCCCAAGCTGGCCGACGAGAACCCGGCCCCCTTCGACCTGGTCTTCATCGACGCGGACAAGGCCAACAACGCCCACTACGTGGAGTGGGCGCTGCGCCTGACCCGCGCGGGCAGCCTGATCGTGCTGGACAACGTGGTGCGCGGCGGCCGGGTCGCCGACCCGGATGCCACCGATCCGGACGTGGTCGGCACCCGTACCGCGATCGAGCTGATCGCCTCCCACCCGAGGCTCAGCGGTACGGCCGTCCAGACGGTCGGCACCAAGGGGTACGACGGTTTCGCGCTCGCCCGCGTGCTGGGCTGACGCCCGGCTCCGGACCGGCGCCCGGCTCTCAAACCTCGTGGTAGAAGCCGACGTTGACGCTGTGCGGCCCGCTGCGGTCCTGGACGGCTATCTCGCCGGAGCCCCCGTGCGGCAGCGGCACGGTGGCGCCGGGGGCCAGCTGCTGGACGCTCCCCCCGGTCGTCAGCCGCACCTCGGACGCCGGGTCGGGCTGGGAGCCGCGCAGCCAGGTCAGCTGCCAGCCGCCGCCCGGTCCGCAGCGGAACTCCAGGTGGACGCGGGAGACGAACAGCCAGTCCTCGGGGGTGACCAGCCGGCATCCGGCGGCGTCCCGGCCGACCCGCAGCACCGCGCCCGGCTCGCTCGGCGCCTGGGCCATCGTCATTCCGGCCGTGGCCCCCGCGTCGGCCGCGGAGACGGTGGCCATGGTGAGTTCGAGCACCTGCGTTCCCCCTGAAACGTCGTTGCGCGACGGGCCGTTGCCCCGCGCGCCGCCGCCGCATGATAGAACGCGCGGCCGGGCGCCGTCCGGCACAATGGGGTCATGACCGAGCGAAAGCCACCTGGGGTGCCGTTCGAGAGCTGGGTCGACAAGCAGATCCAGGACGCGCAGGCACGCGGCGAGTTCGAGCGGCTGCCGGGAGTGGGCGAGCCGCTGCCCGCCGAGGTCGACTCCACCTATGACGAGCTGTGGTGGGTCAAGCGGAAGATGGCGCGCGAGGGCCTCGCGGTGCTGCCGCCCGCCCTGGCCCTGCGCAAGGAGGCCGAGGACGCACTGACGGCGGCGTACGCGGCGCCCTCGGAGCGGATGGCCCGGAAGATCATCGAGGACGTCAACGTCAAGATCCGCGACATGATGTTCAAGCCGCCGCCGGGTCCCCCGCTGGGCAAGAAGCCGTACGACGTGGAGGATGTCGTACGGGAGTGGCGGCGGCTGCGGGAGACACGGGCCTGATCGCGTCCCGGCACCGGAAGTCCGGCCCGTGCGAAGGTTTCTGACGCATCGTCAGGCGTGCGGCGCGCCGCCGTCCGCCACGAGTCGTGCGAGCCACTCGCGCAGCAGCCGCTGCTCGGCGTCGCTGAGGACATCGGCGCCCCCGCCCCCGGACCGGACGCGGCTCAGCCGCCTTCGGCCGCGCCGCCCGGGACGAGGGACCGTACCGCCTCCAGGCAGGCCGCGACGGGGGGTTCCCGGGTCGCGCCGCGCCGTACGGCGACCTCGATGGTGCGGGCGAGCGCGGGGTCGGCCACCGGCCGTGCGAGAAGTCCGGGCGGGAGCCGGACCGCCGCCATTCGCGGGAGGACGACGGGGAGGCCGCCGCTCGCGGACAGAGCGATCATGGCGGTGAAGTCGGTGCAGGTGTGCCGTACCCGGGGGGTGAATCCCGCGGACCGGCAGGCGTGCAGGACGGCCGTACCGCACGCGGTGTGCGCGGGTGCGGTGATCCATTCGCTGTCCGCGAGCTCCCGCAGCTCGACGGGGGAGTCCGCGGCCCGCGCCGCCGGGTGATCGTCCCGCAGCACGGCGACCAGCGGGTCGACGCCGAGGACGAGGGACTCGACACCGGCGGGTGTGGGGTCGGCCAGGTTGGTGTAGCGGTAGGTCAGCGCGAGGTCGACGCGTCGCTGGAGCAGCAGGCGCGCCGCCGGCTCGGGCTCGGCCTCGGTGATGTGCAGGCGCAGCCCCGGATGAGTGTCCTGGAGCGCCCGGCCGAGCGGAGCGGCCAGCGGGACCAGGGCGCTGGGGAAGCAGGCGAGGTGGAGCGGCCCCGCCGGTTCCGCGGCCTCGCTGTAGAGGTGACTCCGCGCCTGGTCCAGCGCGTCGAGCACACGCTCGGTGTCCTCGGCCAGCCGGCGCCCGGCCGCCGTGAGGTGGATGGAGCGCCCCGTGCGTTCCAGCAGCCGGGTACGGGTCTCCTCCTCCAGGAGCCGGAGCTGCTGGGAGACGGCGGAGGGGGTGACACGGTGCAGTTCGGCCACGGCGGTCACGGTGCCGTGGGCGGCCAGATCACGCAGGAGGACGAGCCGTCGGACATCGAGCATCAGATGAGCTTAAGTGAATGCTGTAGACGATGTAGCTGGACGTGAGGAACCGCGGGCGGCGACGCTGGGCGTCCGCCCCCTGTTCCGCCCCGCAGCACCAGGAGTTCCCGCATGCGCGCCACCGTGATCCACGGCCCCAACGACATCCGGATCGAAGAGGTACCGGATCCCCGGATCCAGCAGCCGTCCGACGCGGTGGTGCGGGTGGTCAGCGCCTGCATCTGCGGCAGTGACCTCTGGGCCTACCGGGGAGTGGCCGCGCGGGTGCCGGGGCAGCGCATCGGGCACGAGTTCCTCGGTGTCGTCGAGGAGACCGGCTCCGCGGTCACCGGCTTCGCGCCCGGCGATTTCGTGGTCGCGCCCTTCGTCTGGTCCGACGGCACCTGCGAGCACTGCCGGGAGGGGCTGCAGACCTCCTGCCCGCACGGCGGGTTCTGGGGCGAGGTGGGCTCCGACGGCGGCCAGGGCGAGGCCGTCCGGGTGCCGCACGCCGACGGGACCCTCGTGCGGCTGCCCCGGGAGGCCGCCACCGACGAGGCGCTGGTCCCCGGCCTGCTGGCCCTGTCCGACGTGCTGAGCACCGGACATCACGCCGCCGTCTCGGCACGGGTCCGGCCCGGCGCCACCGTCGCGGTCGTCGGTGACGGCGCCGTCGGCCTGTGCGGTGTGCTCGCCGCCCGCCGCCTCGGCGCCGACCGGATCATCACGCTCGGCCGGCACCGCGCCCGCACGGACATCGCCCGCTCCTTCGGTGCCACCGACGTCGTCGCGGAACGGGGCGAGGCGGCGATCGAGGCGATCCGTGAGCTGACCGGCGGCCAGGGCGCCCACGCCGTGCTGGAAGCCGTCGGCACCGAGGAGTCGATGCGCACCGCCCTCTCCATCGCCCGCGACGGCGGCGCCGTGGGCTACGTCGGCGTGCCCCACGGCGGCAGCGCGGGCGTGGACATCAGCCAGATGTTCAACCGCAACATCACGCTGGCGGGCGGCGTCGCCCCGGCCCGCGCCTACATACCCGAACTGCTCACCGACGTACTGGCGGGCGTCCTCGACCCCGCCCCGGTGTTCGACCGGACCGTCGGCCTCGACGACGTACCGGAGGGCTACCGCGCCATGGACGAGCGGTCGGCGCTGAAGGTCCGCATCGCCTTCTGACGGACGGACGCCCGTTTCCGGTGCTTCCGACCACGGTGCCCCGGGGGGGACACCCGCGCGCGGAGGGAGGGGGGGGAGAGTACCAAAGGCACCCACAGCCCCCCCCCCCCCCCCCCCCCCCCCCCCCCCCCCCCCCCCCCCCCCCCCCCCCCCCCCCCCCCCCCCCCCCCCCCCCCCCCCCCCCTGGGCCGTGTCACCGGCGTCACCGGCGCTCCTAGCCGTGCAGCAGCCGTTCCGCCAGGTCGCGGTAGTCCCGCATCGCCAGCCGCAGCTGCTCGGTGTCGGTCTCGTGCGCCGGGCCGCGCTCCTCGCCGTCCTCCCACGACATCCGCAGGCTGCGGCGGCGCCGGGTCACGGCATCGCCGAACCGCGCGGCGATCTCCTCCAGCGCCCGGTCGGCCTCCTCCACGGCCGTCCTGGGCCGGTCCACGAACCCGGCCGCCACCTGCCGCATCCGCTCCTCCCACCGCTCGGACTCCTCGTGCGGCAGCAGCGGGGCGGCGGCTTCCGAGGACGCGCCCGCGGCCCCGTCGCCCGCCGTCGCCGGCCAGGCGTCCGGCGCGGTGCCCTCCGTGGTGCGCGCCTCACGTCCGCTGAGGTCCCCGGGCGCGGGCGCGCCGAGCCCGTCGTCGGGCATCCGCGCCATGTCCGGGGCGGGCGCGGACGTCCCGAGATCGGACTCGCCGCGCGCGGTCATGGACCGATCCCGTCCGGCCACACCCGGATCACGTCCGGTCATACCGGGGTCCCGTCCGGCCGTATCCGGATCACGTCCCATCATGTCCGGATCGCGTCGGCCACTATCCGGATCACGTCGCATGCTGTCCGGATCACGTCGACCGCTATCCGGATCACGTCGGGCCGTCTCCGGATCCCGTCCGGTCATACCGGGCTCGCGCCGGGCCGTTCCCGGATCCTGCCCGGTCATACCGGGGTCGCGTCTGGCCGCTCCCGGGTCCCGTCCCGCCGTACCCGGGTCCCGTCCGATCGCGCCCGGGTCACGCCCGATCGCGCCCGGGTCGCGGCCCGGCGCGCCCATTCCCTCGGTACCGGGCCTGAGCCCCTCCGTACCGTGTTCTTCCCGCTGCTCCGTCTCCGGTGCCCACTCATCGTCCGGCGGGCGGGCGTAGCGGCTGGTGGGGTACCGCTCGTCACCGGGTCCGTTTCTCCTGTCCGGCATGGTGTTCGTCCCTTCCTCTCCTCGCTGAGGTTTCGTCGGGATCCCCGGTCAGGCCGCGCGGTGCCGGCCGGTCGCGGACGCGCCGCTGCCGGCGCCGGTCAGGTCGTCGAACAGCTCGTGCGCCCCGACCAGGGCCGACCGCATCTCCTCGGTCCCGGCGCCCGGTGCGGCACTGGTCCCGGTGGCCCGGGCCATCCGGTGGACCCGGCGGTAGCCGTCGACGTGTTCGGCGTGGTGCACGGACAGCGCGGCCAGCTGCTCGTCGTACCGTCCGCCGTCGGGGTAGCCGCGCACCGCGGCGACCTCCCCGAGCAGCTGGTCGGCCTCGGCCACCGCCTGCCGCGGGGACTCCACGAAATGTTCCTGGACGCTCGTCCAGCGGGCCGTGTACCGGTCCCGCTCGTCACGGGCGAGGGGCCGTTCGCGCAGATCGCCGTGGCGTTCGACGCGCTCGTTCAGCTCGCGTTCGGTGGCCCGGGTGTCCCCGTCGTGGGCGGCCAGGGTCCGCTCGTACTCGGGACCGAACCGCCGCTTGAGACCGGGTCCGGCGCCGCTGCGGTGGCCGATCAGCACCGTCACCAGCGCGGCGACGACCACGAGCGCCACGATCACGACCAACAAGATGATCAAGCCTGTGGACATGGCTGCCTTCCGCTCGGATCGCGGACCGGTCCGGCGGACCGGTCCCTCCTTGCGGGTCACCCGGAAGCCCGCCCACAAACGGCGCGCGGGCACACTGCGGGGCCGCCGGGCCCGGAAATCCGCTCGGACCGCTCCGGGCCCGCGCCCCACAATGGCCCGCATGACGATGTGGACGATCACCCCGGAGGCGCCCGGCTCCCCGGTCGCCGCCGCGCTGTGGCGGGCTTACTACACCGAGGTCAGCGACCGCTGGTATCTGCGGTACGAGGGCCACCGCACCGATCCGGCGGAGCTGGAGCGGGAGATCGCGGCCGGCACCGGAGCCGAACTCGCCCCGCCGCACGGGCGGTTGCTGGTGGGGCGGTACGGCGGGAGGGCGGCCGGCAGCGCGGGCGTACGGCTCCTCGATCCCGAAACCGCCGAGCTGACCCGGGTGTTCGTGGCGGAGGACATGCGCGGCAGGGGCGGGGCGGCACTGCTGGTGGCCGCCGCCGAGGACGCCGCCCGCGCGCTCGGCGCCCGTCGGCTCGTCCTCGACACCCGCGGCGACCTGGTCGAGGCCCGCGCCCTGTACGCCCGCCTCGGCTACACCGAGACCGCACCCCACAACACCGACCGGTACGCCGAACACTGGTTCCGCAAGGAGCTGGTGCCGGTCAACTGAGCCTGGTCCCGGGCGCGTTGTGCGGGTGCTCGGGCACGGTGTGCGGGCGTTCCCGCTCGGCGCCGCACAGTTCCGTGGACAGTTCCCTGACCAGTTTCACCAGGTCGGTGGAGCGACCGGGCTGCCACCAGTCGCCGAGCAGCGCGGCGAGCGACTCCTCGCGGGCCACGGCGAGCCGTTCGGCGGCCTCGCGCCCGGTCGCGGTCAAGTACAGCTCCAGGCCCCGGCGTTCGGCCAGCCGCCGCACCTCGACCTGGCGGGCGGCATCCATGACGGCCTCCAGCGGGACGGGGCTGCGCTCGGCGAGCACCCCGGGTTCCACGGAGCCGTTGCGGCGGATGCGCAGCAGCAGCCAACTGGCCGCGGGCAGCAGGTCGTACCCGGCCCGCTCGGTGATGTCCCGGTAGACCTCGCGGCGCCCCTCGCGGGTGCCGAGCACCGACAGGGCGCGGCACACCTCGTCGTACGAGGAGCGCTGGACCGGGTTGGGCGCGAGGGTCTCGGAGACGTCCGGCGCGGTGACCGAGCCGCGCAGCGGATCCTCCTTCAGCAGCCAGGCCAGCAGGAAGCCGAGGAGGGCGACGGGGGCGGCGTAGAGGAAGACGTCGGTGATGGACGACGCGTAGGCGTGCAGGGCGGCGGGGCGCAGGGCGGGTGGCAGGGCCCCGATGCCGCGCGGGTCGGCCTTGAGGGTGTCCGGGTTCACCCCGGGCGGCAGATGGACGCCCGCGAAGGCGGCGGTGAGCTTGTCGGCGAGGCGGCTCGCGAAGACGGTGCCGAAGATGGCGACGCCGAAGGAGGCACCGATGGAGCGGAAGAAGGTGGCCCCGGAGGTGGCGACGCCCAGATCCTCGTACGAGACGGCGTTCTGCACGATCAGCACCAGGACCTGCATGACCAGGCCGAGGCCGAGGCCGAAGACGAAGAAGTAGGTGCTCATCTCGGCGGTGGAGCTGGTCTCGTCCAGGCGGTGCAGCAGGAGCAGTCCGATGGCGGTTATGGCGGTGCCGGTGACCGGGAAGACCTTCCAGCGGCCGGTGCGGCTGACGATCTGCCCGGAGACGGTGGAGGACAGCAGCAGCCCGAAGACCATCGGCAGCATGTACACCCCGGACATGGTCGGGGAGACGCCGTGCACGACCTGGAGGAAGGTCGGCAGATAGGTCATCGCGCCGAACATGGCGAAGCCGACGATGAAGCTGATGACGGCGGCTAGGGTGAAGGTGCGGATGCGGAACAGCCCCAGCGGGAGCACCGGTTCGGCGGCCCGGCGCTCCACGGCCACGAACGCGACCGCGAGCAGCACGCCGACCACCGCGAGCGAGATGATCTGCGGCGAGCCCCAGGCCCAGGTGGTGCCGCCGAGGGAGGCCACGAGGACCAGGCAGGTGGCGACGCAGGCGATCAGGAAGGTGCCGAGGTAGTCGATGACATGGCGGGCGCTGCGCACCGGTATGTGCAGGGCGGCGGCGATCACGGCGAGCGCCACGATGCCGATGGGCAGATTGACGTAGAACACCCAGCGCCAGCTCAGATGCTCGGTGAACAGCCCGCCCAGCAGCGGTCCGAGCACGCTGGTCGCGCCGAACACGGCGCCGAACAGGCCCTGGTAGCGGCCCCGGTCGCGGGGCGGCACGATATCGCCGACGATCGCCATCGACAGCACCATCAGCCCGCCGCCGCCCAGGCCCTGGAGCGCCCGGAAGCCGATCAGCTGGGGCATGTTCTGTGCCATGCCGCACAGCGCCGAGCCGATCAGGAAGATCACGATGGCGGTCTGGAACAGCTTCTTGCGCCCGTACTGGTCGCCGAGCTTGCCCCACAGCGGGGTGGCGGCGGTCGAGGCCAGCAGATAGGCGGTGACCACCCAGGACAGGTGCTCGAGGCCGCCGAGGTCGCTGACGATGGTGGGCAGCGCGGTCGACACGATGGTCTGGTCGAGCGCGGCGAGCAGCAGCCCGAGGAGCAGCGCCCCGATCGAGACGAACACGCCGCGCGCCACGGGTTCCTCCCCGCTCACGTCCTTCGCCGCACCGTGCGTGTCCAGGGCCATGGAGACCTCCCGGGGCTGGGGGCTGGGATGCGCCCCTTCCATCCTGGGCGGTGTCACCGTTTATGGCCTGTCGAGTCCTGCGGTTGTGGAGGGAATGGGCATACCCTGTGTGGCTTCGGGGGTTCCAGGGGAGGGGACGAACGTGACCGGGGAGAAGGGCACGGCCTGCCCGGAGTGCGGCACACCGAGGGACGCGGCGGGCGCCCCGTCCTGCGACTGCGCCGAGCGCACGGCCGAGGCACTGCGCCGCGCCCGTACGGCACAGGCGGCAGCGGCGGAGGACTTCGACCCGCTGCGGATACGGCCCTACGTGGACGTGGGCACCGCGGACGGCGAGGATCCCCCGCCCGCTCCCTCGCCCGCTCCTCCGCCCGCTCTCTCACCCCTTGAAGCCACGATGCCGCTGCGCCCGGTGGCCGGGTCCGACGTACGGCTCTTCGAGCAGGCCCCCGGCGAGCCCGGCCCCGCGTCCGCGTCCGCCGGGACGCCCGGGGAGCCGGTCCGGCGGCGGCGATTCGGCCGTGCCGCGTTGATCGCCGCGGCGGGCGCGGGCGCGGCGGTCGTCGCGGCGGCCGGTGTCGCGCTGTTCTCGTACCACACGCCGTCCCACGACGACGCGGCCCCGGAGGTCAGGGAGAGCGTCCCGGACGTGCCACCGCCGGCCACCGCGACGCCCTCGGCGCACGACACCTCCGCCCCGTCCCGCTCGACGGCACGCTCGGCGCCCGCGCCCCCGCCGAGCCCCTCACCCACCCCGACGCGTTCGGCGCCGCCGTCCCCGACACCGACCCCGGGCCGGACGCCGTCCCGGGCCCCCTCCCCCACCGCCTCCACGCCGAGCGCCCCGGCGAGCACGGCGGTCCTGGAACGCGGCGACTCCGGCCCGCAGGTCGTCGAACTGGAGTACCGGCTGTGGGAGTTGAACCTGTACGACGGTGACGTGAACGGCGTCTACACGCACCCCGTGGAGAACGCCGTCAGCACATACCAACTGGCCCGGGGCATCCAGGGCGACCCCCTCGGGGTGTACGGCCCACAGACCCGGGCAAGCCTGGAGTCGGAGACGTCGGGGCCGTAGGGGCCCGTAAGGGGGGCGGCGGGGCCCGTAGGGACCGCAGGGGCGGTGAGACCCGCAGGGACCGCAGGGGCGGTGAGACCCGCAGGGACCCGTAAGGGCCGTAGGACCCGCAGGGGTCGTAGGGTCCGTGAGACCCGCAAGGGCCGCAGGGACCCATAAGGGCCGCAGGGCCCGCAAGGGCCGCAGGGACCCATAAGGGCCGCAGGGCCCGCAAGGGCCGCAGGGCCCGCAAGGGCCGCAGGGCCCGCAAGGGCCGCAAGGCCCGCAAGGGCCGCAAGGCCCGCAAGGGCCGCAAGGCCCGCAAGGGCCGCAAGGCCCGCAAGGCCCGCAAGGCCCGCAAGGGCCGCAGGGACCTCAGGGACCCGCAGGCACCCGCAGGGACCGCACGGCCATAAGCCCCGCAGGGAACCGCAGCCCCCTGCACACCCCCGCCCCACACTCCCGCCCCGCCCCCCGCCGCCGTCAGCCGATACGCAGCCGGATCCCGGTGCCCGGCGCGGCCTCGACCCGGACCCGGGTCAGGTCGGGTACCACGACGTCGGGGCCATGGGCCGCCGCCCGGGGGCCCACCCCCACCACGACCATCCCCGCGGCCCGGCCCGCCTCGATCCCCGCGCCGGAGTCCTCGAAGACGACGCACTCGGCCGGGGCGACGCCCAGTTCGGCGGCGCCCTTGAGGAAGCCCTCGGGGTCCGGCTTGCTCGCGCCGACCGACTCGGCGGTGACCCGGACCTCGGGCAGCGGGAGCCCCGCCGCGTTCATCCGGGCGGTGGACAGGCCGACGTCCGCCGAGGTCACCAGGGCGTGCGGCAGCTCACGCAGCGCGGCGAGGAAGACGGAGGCCCCGGCGATCTCGATCACGCCGTCCATGTCCGCGGTCTCCTCGGCGAGCATGCGCGCGTTCTCCGCGAGGTTCTGCTCCACGGGCCGCTGGGGCAGCAGCGCGGCCATCGTGGCGTGCCCTTGGCGGCCGTGCACCACCTTCATCACGGCGTCGCCGTCCAGCCCGTGCCGCCCCGCCCAGCGCCGCCAGACGCGTTCGACCACGGCATCCGAGTTGACGAGGGTGCCGTCCATGTCGAGCAGCAGGGCACCGGCGTCGAGGACGGTGGGGGCGGGCGCGGGGATGGCCGTCATCGGCAGTTGCTCCAGGAACGAGAGGCCCCGCACGGGCGCGGCGGGGAGGGGACAAGGCGGCCCCGCCCGCCGGTCAGGGAAAACGGGCGGGAGCCACTTTGTTTTTCTACGGTACAAAACCCGGCGGCCTTCCCGCCACCACCCCCGTGATGATTCATCCGACGTTCAGCTCAGCCCGCGACCGCCTCGTACAGGCTCCAGGCGCCGAGACCCACCATCAGCAGCGCCGCGATCTGCGTGATCAGCCGCAGCGGAACCTTCTTCATCAGGGCCTTTCCGCCCACGATGCCGAGCCCGGCGACGGCCCACAGACCGAGCACCGCGCCGAGGCCGACGGAGATCGGGTCGTCGTAGCGGGCGGCGAGGTTGGCGGTCATGATCTGGGTGAGGTCGCCGAACTCGGCGACCAGGATGAGCATGAAGCCCGTCCCCGCGACCTTCCAGAAGGACTGGTCGGCGGGCTTCTTGATCTCCTCCTCGCCCTCCTCCTTGTGCAGCAGCAGCATCGCGGCGCCACCGAGGAAGAGCAGACCGGTGATGGCGTGCACGAGTCGCTGGGGCAGCAGGGTGAGCACGCTGCCCGCGGCCACCGCGAGCACGACATGCACCAGGAAGGCCGCGGCGACGCCCGCGAAGACGTAACCGGCCCGGTAGCGGGTGCCGAGCACGAGACCGGCGAGCGCGGTCTTGTCCGGCAGTTCGGCGAGGAAGATGACGCCGAAGACGAGCGCCGTCACGGTGATGCTGATCAAGGGTCCTCAATCGGTCGGGGCCACCCCACCGAGAGTGCGACACATCTTCCGACGACACCTCGGCGCGGCAGCACACTCGGTGTCCGCACCTGATCGCGCGGACGTGCACTGCTGTGCCGAAGGTCTCGCTGGCGGTACCGAGGGTCCGCCTCCGGGCGCCGGCTCAGGCTCGCTGAGCAGTATGTCGACGGTCCGGCGAAGAGCTACTCCCCTTCTGCGCTCCCCATGATACGGGACGGCAAAGTCCACCCCTCAACCTTGCATTGACATGCGCATGTCACTAGCTTCTTACCGGGCGCTCACCCTCCGGTAACTCCTCGTCGCGAGCATTCCCTGACTCGTGGCCCAAAACCCCACCCCCACAAGGGAGTTCAGCAATGCCCAAGTTCTACGCGCGTCGACGCCTCAGCGTACTCGCCGGTCTCACCGGCCTGGTCGCCACCGCCGCGCTGTTCAACTCCCCCACCGCCTCCGCGGCCCTGCCGACGCCGATCAGCGGGTCCACCGCCCGCAGCTACCTCTCCCAGCTCACCGTCGCCGCCGAGGACCGCACCGGCTACAGCCGCGACAAGTTCCCGACGTGGATCACCATCGAGGGCACCTGCAACACCCGTGAGTACATCATCAAGCGGGACGGCACGAACGTCGTCACCAACTCCGCCTGCACCGCCACCAGCGGCAGTTGGTACTCGCCGTACGACGGCGCGACCTGGACCTCCGCCTCCGACGTGGACATCGACCACCTCGTGCCGCTGGCCGAGGCCTGGGACTCCGGCGCGAGCAAGTGGACCACCGCCCAGCGCCAGGCGTTCGCCAACGACGTCACCCGCCCCCAGCTCCTCGCCGTCACGGACAACGTCAACCAGTCCAAGGGCGACCAGGACCCGGCCACCTGGATCCCGTCCCGCACCGCGTACGACTGCACGTACGTCCGCGCCTGGGTGCAGGTGAAGTACTACTACGACCTGTCCGTCGACCCGGCGGAGAAGACCGCGCTGCAGAACGACCTGTCGGGCTGCTGACCGGAGCCCCGCGCACGAGAGCCCGGCCGGATCGACTCCGGCCGGGCTCTTCGCCGTTCCACGACCGCCACGGCCACCCCGACCGCCCCGGCCGCCCCGTGCGCGACGACGGCGCCGCGCACGGCCTCAGGAAGCGGGCTGCCTGCGCATCAGGAATCCCGCCGCCGCGCCCGCCCCGAACAGCGCGGCCAGGGACACCCCGGTCGCCAGCCAGGTGGCGCCGAGCCAGCGCGCGCCGAAGTAGCCGAGGGCGACGCTGTAGGCGGCCCAGGACAGACCGGCGAGGGCGGACCAGGGGAGGAAGTCGCGGGCCCGGCGGTGGGCGGCACCGGCGCAGAAGGAGACGACCGAGCGGCCGGCGGGCGCGAAGCGGGCGAGGACGACGAGCGCGCCGCCGCCCCGGGCCAGCGCGCCACCGAGACGTTCCTGCGCGGTGGTCAGCCGCCGGGAGCGGGCTATCGCGCGGTCCAGCCGCTCCCCGCCCCGCCAGGCCAGCCGATAGGCCACCAGGTCACCGAGGACCGAGGCGGCGGCGGCCAGCAGGACCAGCGCCAGCAGGTCCGGCACCCCGTGCGGGACCCGGCCGGTCGCGGCGCTCGCCGCGCCCGAGCCCGCGGCCGCCGCCGTGCCCGCCGTGATGACGAGCACACCGCTCGGCAGCACCGGCAGGAACACGTCCAGCAGCACGGACAGGGACACCACGGCATAGATCCACGGTCCGGCCGCCAGCGACCCCACACTCTCGAACACGTCTTCTCCTGTTACTTCCCCCGATGACAGCCGTACAGCGTACGCCGAGGGTGTGACACGAGGTGCGCGGGGGGCTACAGAACCGGTCGAACGGTACGGCGCCCCACCCCGGCCGGGCCGGAGCGGGGCGCCGTGGGGACGACGCGGGAGAGTCCCGTCACGCGGCTATCGGGGCCTGCTCCGGAACGCGCTCGTCCTGCGCCGCCGCACGCCGGACGAGGAGCCGGTCGAGCCCGAAGGCGCCGGAGCCGGTGAAGACCAGCAGGAGGAAGGCCCAGCAGAACATGACCGCGGGCTCACCGCCGTTCTGGATGGGCAGCAGCGCGTGCTGCTGGTGGATGTCGAAGTACGCGAACGCCATCGAGCCGGAGGCGATCAGCGCGGCACCGCGGGTGCCGAGGCCGACGAGCACCAGGGCACCGGCGACCAGCTGGATCACGGCCGCGTACCAGCCGGGCCAGGTGCCGGTGGCCACGGTGCCGCCGTGGGTGCCCACGGCCCCGCCGAGGACACCGAAGAGCGAGGCGGCGCCGTGCGCGGTGAAGAGCAGGCCGACGACGATGCGGAACAGCCCGAGAGCGTAGGGCTGCGCGGAGTTGAGGCGAGCGGAAGGCATGGGAGGTTGACCCTCTCAGTGTCGGACGACTCGCCGGGGACGGGCGAGCCGGTGGGGGCGGCGGAACCGAATGAGGGGTATAGGTTAGGCGTACCTAACCAATGCTTGCAAGTTCAAGTTCTGGCCAACGTTCCACTTCAGGTGAGAGCCCCGACCCTGACCCGACAGCATGTAGGGTCAGGTGGGCATGCGTACAGGTGCGCGAAAATATGACCGAAACTAGCCCTGGCGAACCGGATCGACCGCATGAAAGGCGCCACGAGGGACGCTACGGGCTCGGTGTTACGGGCGTTCTTCCGCTTCCGTAACAGCGCGTGGCACGTGCCCGCGCTGCCCGCGCACCTCCAGCCCGCCGAGCAGTTCGGCCGTGGCACGGGCGACGGCGGTCACGGCGGCGTCGAAGACCTCGCGATTGTGGGCGGCGGGGGCGCGGAAGCCCGAGACCTTGCGCACGTATTGCAGCGCGGCGGCGTGGATGTCCTCCTCCGTGGCCTCGGTGGGCAGCACGGGCGGACGCAGCGTCTTGATACTCCGGCACATGCCTTCAGTCTCGCGCCGCGGCCGGAGCGGCGAGAGGGGCGCGGGAGAGACAGACAAAAGAGGGACGCACGGGAGGCGTCGGAAAACAAGAAGGGGCAATAAAAGGGGCAATAAGAAGAGGCGAGGACGTCACCGGACTCCTCGCCACTCTCAACGTATAGCGCATGGGGGCCCTTGCGGCAAGGCCCCCCTGATGCCGCAGAATCGCCCCTCTGGTCCAAAAAACACCGACTCGCGGAGCCGAGAGAGACCCCTCCTCTCTCCGCCCCCCTCTCTCGCCTCCCCCTCCCGAATCCCTCGAATCCCTCGAATCTCTCGAATCTCTCGAACCGGAGCCTCCCCGTGTCCACCGCCACCAGCGCCTTCGACCTCCCCGACCGCCTCTCCGCCAAGGCCGCCCCGGAGCTGATCGCCACCGACGACGCGCACTTCGCGGCGATCGCGCGATGCCTGGAGCGGACCATCGCCGAGGTCTCCGACCAGCTCGACCAGGAGCGCCGGGCCCCCGGCGGACTGGGCCGGCAGGCGCTGGACCGGGACGCCGAGGTGCACCGGCTGACCACCCGCCTGCGCGCCCTGCGCCGCTTCGGCCTCGACCTCTGCCTCGGCCGCATGGTGAGCGCCGAGCACCCCGACGAGCCCGTCTACGTCGGCCGGCTCGGCCTGACCGACCACACCGGCCGCCGGCTGCTGCTGGACTGGCGCTCCCCGGCCGCGGAGCCCTTCTTCGGCGCCACCCACGGCAACCCGATGGGCCTGGCGAGCCGCCGCAGATACCGCTGGGCGGACGGCCGTATCCGCGACTACTGGGACGAGGTGTTCGCCCCGGACGCGCTGGACGGACACGCCGCGCTGGACGACCAGTCGGCGTTCATCGCGAGCCTGGGCGGCAACCGCTCGCCGCGGATGCGCGATGTGCTCGGCACCATCCAGGCCGACCAGGACGCCATCATCCGGGCGGGCTCGCGCGGCGCCCTGGTCGTGGACGGCGGCCCCGGCACCGGCAAGACGGTCGTCGCCCTGCACCGCTCCGCCTACCTCCTCTACTCCGACCCGCGGCTCGGCCACCGGCGCGGCGGAGTGCTGTTCGTCGGCCCGCACCGGCCGTATCTGGCGTACGTCTCCGATGTGCTGCCGAGCCTCGGCGAGGAGGGCGTGCAGACCTGCGTCCTGCGGGACCTCGTCGCCGAGGGCGCCACCGCGCGCACCGAGCCCGACCCCGAGGTCGCCCGGCTGAAGTCGTCCGCACGGCTGGTGGGGGCGATCGAGCGGGCCGTACGGTTCTACGAGGAGCCGCCCACCGAGCCGTTGACCATCACCACCCCCTGGGGCGAGCTCGAACTGACCGTCTCCGACTGGGAGTCGGCGTTCGACGCGGCCGAGCCCGGCACCCCGCACAACGAGGCGCGCGCACAGGTCTGGGACGAACTCCTCACTCTCCTGACCGAGGGGCACGAAGGCGCCCCCACCGAACTCCTGCGCAGGTCGCTCGCGGGCGACCGGGAGCTGCGCACAGCCTTCGACCGCTCCTGGCCCCTGCTGGAGGCGGCCGACCTCGTCGGCGACCTCTGGTCGGTACCGGCGTATCTGCGGCTGTGCGCGCCCTGGCTCACGCCCGAGGAGGTACGACTGCTGCGGCGCGCGGACGCGGGGGCGTGGACGGTGTCCGACCTGCCGTTCCTGGACGCGGCACGGCAGCGGCTCGGCGACCCGAAGGCGGCGGTGCGCGAACGGCGGCGCAAGGCCGCGGTCGCCGCGGAACACGCGCGGATGGCCGGGGTCATCGACAACATGCTCCAGGCCGACCACGACGGCGAGGGCGCGGTGACGATGCTGCACGGACAGGATCTGCGGGACGCGCTGATCGACGAGACGGTGCTGCCCACCGCCGAACCGGACGCGCTCGCGGGGCCGTTCGCGCACATCGTGGTGGACGAGGCGCAGGAACTCACCGACGCGGAATGGCAGATGCTGCTGTCGCGCTGCCCGTCGCGCAGCTTCACCATCGTCGGCGACCGCGCCCAGGCCCGGCACGGATTCACCGAGTCCTGGCAGGAGCGGCTCGCCCGAATCGGCTTCGGGCGAGTCGAGTTGGCCGGTCTGACCGTCAACTACCGTACGCCGAAGGAGATCATGGCGGAGGCCGAGCCGGTCGTGCGGGCCGCGCTGCCGGACGCCAATGTGCCGACCTCGATCCGCGGCAACGGCCTGCCGGTGCGCCGCGGTTCGGCGGCCGACCTGACCGCGGTCCTCGACGACTGGCTCGCCGCCCACCCCGAGGGCACCGTCTGCGTCATCGGCGACCCGGCCTTCCGCCCGTCGAGCCCCCGCGTCCGCTCGCTCTCCCCCACCCTGTCGAAGGGCCTGGAGTTCGATCTGGTCGTGCTGGTCGATCCCGAGCGCTTCGGGGAGGGTGTGGCGGGCGCCGTGGACCGCTATGTGGCGATGACCAGGGCCACCCGGCAGCTGATCATCCTCACGAGCCCCGCCCCGGAGCCCTCCCCTGTCGATGAACACTCGTTCGGATGAACCTCCCGATCGATCTCGCAACCGTAAATCGAACAGGCGTAGCATTGCGGCGTGGCTACGACCTATGAATTCCCCAGTGACCTCCTCGCCGGCCAGGAGGAGCTGCACCAGGTCAGGGCCGAGCTGTCGGCCCTGCTCAGGCGGCTGCCCTGGTCGGTCGAGCCGGTCGACGGCTTCAGTGACGACCACGGCTGGCGCAAGGCGGAGCGCCCCGCCTCCCCGGGCTGGACGGCCGACGAACAGGCCGAGGTGGAGAAGCTCCGCCGCCGCGAACACGAGCTCGCGGTGTTCATCAGCACCCACCGCTTCTGGGCCGAGGTCGCGGCCGAACAGCGCATGCAGGCCCGCAGCCGCCTGAAGCACGTCCACGAGGAGCGGGCACCCGAGGCCCCCGGGAACTCATGACCGATCAACCTGGTCCAACCAGTTGACCACCACCCCCGGTGCCCCCACTCTGATCGCCATGACTGAGGGACATATACCGGAGCGAGGCGGCCCGCGACCGGCTCTCCAGCGTCCGGCGCGGACGGCCGGGGCACCCCCGCTGATCGTGCTCTTCGCGGTGCTGTGCGTCGTCGAACTCATCGGGGTGGCGACCGGGACTCACGCCGTGGAGTGGGTCGCCAAACCCCTCCTGGCCCCGCTCCTCGCCGCCCACCTGTGGCGCCTGACCGGCACCCGGCACGCCTATGTCCTGACCGGGCTGCTGCTCGCCGCCGCCGGGGACATCGCCCTGCTGATCCCCGGCACCCCGGCCTTCGGCATCGGCCTCGCCCTCTTCCTGGGCGCCCAGCTCTGCTGGATCACGGCCTTCCTGCGCGCCGGCGCCCTCGGCCATCTGCGCAGCCGCCGCGCCGTCTGCGCCGCCTACCTCGCGGTCTGGGCCGCCGCCGTCGCCGCCCTCGCCCCCACCCTCGGCCCCGCCCTGGGCACCGCCGTGGCCGTCTACGCCCTCGCCCTGCTCACCATGGCCCTGACCGCCCGCGTCCTCGGCCCCAAGGCCCTCTGGGGCGGCCTGATCTTCGTCGCCTCCGACTCCCTGATCGGCCTCGGCGCCGCGGGCCTCGACTTCCCCGGCCGCTCCACCCTCTGCATGACCACCTACATCGCCGCCCTGACTCTCCTGGTCACCGCCTTCACCCCCCAACACAAAGAGCCCCCGGCCACATTCGGCCGGGGGCTCTCCCCATCGGTGGGCGCGGACGGTTTCGAACCGCCGACATCCTGCTTGTAAGGCAGGCGCTCTACCCCTGAGCTACGCACCCGTGTCCCGGGCGGTGCCCAGGTCGAGTCGACAGCCTACCTTGCCCGAGCCCGTGCGGGGCAAACCCGGACGGCGGGGCAGCGGGAGCGGGCCGCGGGGCGTCCCCCACCCCACCTCCACTGCTTCGAACGGACCCGTCGGTCGCCGCCTCAGCCAGGGGAAAGGTCACAGTACGTACGGTGAACTGACGGGCCCGTGTGTTCGTCTGTACGGGGTGGGAGAATGGCACCACCCAGGGCGGACCACAGCACGGGAGAGGGATGTGACGGCGAGACCGGGCACGCCAGTGACACAGCCGTACCCACCGTCGTCCGCCGCGAGGACCCGGCACGGGGTCGGCGCCGCGCTCCGCGACACCCTCACCCTGATGAGCCTGCCCGCGCTCGCAGCGCTCGCGCTGCCCGCCGCGTTCGCGGGCGGCGGCACCCGGCGCTGGTTCGGTGGCCGGGCGGAGAGCCAGCGGGCGCAGGCGCAGGAGGCGAAGGACGCGGCGGCGGCCGCGTTCTACGAACTGGACACCGCGCAACGGGATCTGCGGATCTCCATCGAGACCATCACGGCGGTCGACGACTCCCCCGCCGCCCGGCGTGCCGCCTCGGACTTCGAGGGCCTCGGCCGGCGGATCGACGAGGTCAGTCAGCGGTACATCCAGGCGGTCGACGCCCATGACCTGGACCGGGCCGACCTGGAGGCCGCGGCGGCGACACGGGCGCGTGCCGAGCTGACGGCGGCGCGGGACGAGCTGCTGCGGGTCAGGCAGGAGCTGGAGCGGTTCGGCGGCTCGCTCGGTCCGCTGCTGGGTTCGGCCGAGACGCTGCTCGCCCGGGTGGCGCCCGCCGTGGAGCGGGCCCGCCAGGCGCTGCTGGCCGCGAGCAACGCGCTGGACGGCGTCCGGGAGCAGGGGCTGCGCGCCGATGACCTCGCGGGACGGCTGGCCGCGCTGGCGCCCGAGCTGACGAAGCTGAACCAGGGCGCGGGGCAGCACGGGGTGCAGCAGACGCTGGAGCGGGCCGAGCGGGTGCAGCGGGAGGCCGGGGCGATCCTGGCGGAGGCCGAGGGGCTGCCGCAGAAGGCGGCCGAGATCGATCACCGGCTGGTCTCGCTGCGGACCCGCGCGCAGGCGCTGACCACGCGCGCCGGGCAGGTGGATCCGGTGCTCAGCGAGTTGCGGCGGCGGTTCTCGGCGGCGTGCTGGCAGGACCTCCAGCAGGTGCCGGCGCAGGCGGTGGAGAACGTACGGCAGGCCGAGCGGAAGCTGGGCGAGGCGCAGTCGGCGCGGGACGCGCAGCGCTGGGCGGACGCCACCGCGCTGCTGTCGACGGTGCGGGCGCTGCTGAACGCGACGGACGACGCGGTCTCGGCGGCCGGTGACCGGCTGGCGCGGCTGAACGCGGTGCAGAAGGATCCGCAGGCGGAGATCGAGCGGACGCGGTTCGCGATCCGGGACGCGCAGCGGCTGGCGATGACGGGGCGGGCGACGCCGGATCCGCGTCATGCCCGGCCGCTGGACGACGCGGTGGCGCGGCTGGACCGGGCCGTCGCGGGTCTTGAGGGCGGCCGGCATCCGGACTACTGGCACTTCCTGACCGAGACGGACGCGGTGCGGCAGGCGGCGGCGCGGGTGGTGGCGCGGATCCGGGAGGACCGCGGGGGCGTCGCGCACTAGATGAGTGAGTCCGATGTGTGTGCTGGTCGCGACCATGGCGAAGGGCGCCCGTTGGTCAGTGTGTGAAGACAAACCTGGACGCCCTTCTGGCGGCACTGTACGTGTTCATCGACGACCAT
>NZ_JBMJCT010000028.1:0-76663 GCF_049222185.1 Streptomyces sp. LaBMicrA B280
CGCGGCCGCCGCGGCGGCCGCGCGGGCGCGGACCACCGCCAGGGCGGCGGCCAGCTCCTCGGGGGTCGGGTTGCCTCGTACGACCTTGATCGTCATATCGGCTCCTGTCGGTCGGCCGGCCTAGAGGGGGATGTTGCCGTGCTTCTTCGGGGGCAGTGATTCCCGCTTGGTGCGCAGCTGACGCAGGCCCCGGACGATGTGGGCGCGGGTGTCGGACGGCATGATCACCGCGTCGACGTAGCCGCGCTCGGCCGCCACGTAGGGGTTGAGAAGGGTGTCCTCGTACTCCTGGATCAGCCGGGCCCGTACGGCCTCCACGTCCTCGCCGGTCGCGGCCGCCTCGGCGAGGGTGCGCCGGTGCAGGATGTTGACCGCGCCCTGAGCACCCATGACGGCGATCTGGGCGGTCGGCCAGGCGAGGTTGAGGTCGGCGCCCAGGTGCTTGGAGCCCATCACGTCGTAGGCGCCGCCGAAGGCCTTGCGGGTGATCACGGTGATCAGCGGGACGGTGGCCTCGGCGTAGGCGTAGATCAGCTTGGCGCCGCGCCGGATGATGCCTTCGTGCTCCTGGCCGACGCCCGGGAGGAAGCCGGGCACGTCCACGAAGGTCAGCACCGGCAGGTTGAACGCGTCGCAGGTGCGCACGAACCGCGCGGCCTTCTCGGAGGCGTCGATGTCCAGGCAGCCCGCGAACTGCATCGGCTGGTTGGCGACCACACCCACCGGGTGCCCCTCGACCCGGCCGAACCCGGTGACGATGTTCGGCGCGAACAGGGCCTGCGTCTCGAAGAACTCCCCGTCGTCCACGACGTGTTCGACCACCGTACGGATGTCGTACGGCTGGTTGGCGCTGTCCGGGACGAGGGTGTCCAGCTCACGGTCCTCGTCGTTGCGGGCGAGGTCCGCCTCCTCCGGGAAGACCGGGGGCTCGGAGAGGTTGTTGGACGGCAGGTACGACAGCAGCTGCTTGATGTACTCGATGGCGTCCTTCTCGTCCCCGGCCATGTGGTGGGCCACGCCGGAGACGGCGTTGTGGGTACGGGCGCCGCCCAGCTCCTCGAAGCCCACGTCCTCGCCGGTGACGGTCTTGATGACGTCGGGTCCGGTGATGAACATGTGCGAGGTCTGGTCGACCATGACCGTGAAGTCGGTGATGGCCGGGGAGTACACCGCGCCGCCGGCGCAGGGGCCGACGACCAGGGAGATCTGCGGGATGACACCGGAGGCGTGGGTGTTTCGGCGGAAGATCTCGCCATAGGCGCCGAGCGAGGCGACGCCCTCCTGGATCCGGGCGCCGCCGGAGTCGTTGATCCCGATGACCGGGCAGCCGGTCCGCAGGGCGAAGTCCATGACTTTGACGATCTTCTGGCCGTACACCTCGCCGAGGGCGCCGCCGAAGACGGTGAAGTCCTGGGAGAAGACGGCGACGGGCCGGCCGTCGACCGTTCCGTACCCGGTGACGACACCGTCGCCGTAGGGCCGGTTCTGCTCGAGCCCGAAGTTGGTGGAGCGGTGCTGGGCGAACTCGTCGAGCTCGACGAACGACCCCTCGTCCAGCAGCAGTTCGACCCGCTCACGGGCGGTCAGCTTGCCCTTGGCGTGCTGCTTCTCGACGGCGCGCTCCGAGCCGGCGTGCGTCGCCTCGTGAATGCGCCGCTGGAGATCCGCGAGCTTGCCCGCGGTCGTGTGAATGTCGATCCCTTGGATCTCGTGACGCTCTTCCGGCTCGGACATCGGGATGCGGCTCCCTGCCTGCTCAAAAGGGGGGACGGTTACTCGTTCGTAGAGTAGTGCTGGGGCTACCGATCAGCACTGCGTCGTTTGCCACACCTAGGGTGGCTTGCATGACGCCCCGAGATGCAGCAGACGACAACCCCGGCCGCTGGTCCGATCTGGACCGCCCGCCGCTGAACGCGACCGCGCTGCGCCGCGCGCTGGTGCGCGAGGGCGGCCTGTGGTCCGAGCTGGAGGTCGTGCAGCGCACCGGCTCCACCAACGACGACCTGGTGGCGCGCGCCGCGGCCGGTCCGGTGGCCGAGGGCACGGTGCTGGTGGCGGAGGAGCAGACGACCGGGAAGGGCCGCCTGGACCGCCGCTGGTCGGCGCCGCCGCGCTCCGGCCTCTTCGTCTCCGTGCTGCTGCGGCCCGCCGAGGTGCCGGTGCACCACTGGGGGTGGCTGCCGCTGCTCACCGGGGTCGCGGTGGCGACGGGGCTGGCGCGGGCGGCGGGCGTGGACACGGCGCTGAAGTGGCCGAACGATCTGCTGGTGACGGTCGACGGGGAGGAGCGCAAGGCGGGCGGCATCCTGCTGGAGCGGGCCGGCGAGGACGGCGTCGTCATCGGCTTCGGCCTCAACGTCTCGCTGCGCGCGGCGGAACTGCCGGTGGCCCGGGCGGGCTCGCTGCTGCTCGCCGGCGCGGTGAACACCGACCGGGACCCCCTGCTGCGCGCGGTCCTGCGCTCCCTGGAGGACTGGTACGGCCGCTGGCGCGCGGCCCTCGGCGACCCCGCGGAGTGCGGCCTGCAGGAGGCCTACGCGGCCGGCTGCGCGACCCTCGGCCGCACGGTACGGGCGGAGTTGCCCGGCGACCGCGCCCTGACCGGCGAGGCGGTGGCCGTGGACGGCGACGGCCGCCTGGTCATCGCGACGACGGAGGGGGTCCAGCCGGTGGGCGCGGGCGACATCGTGCATCTGCGCCCGGCGTGAGGGTTTGCCGGGAACTTCTCGACTGAGGGCGCGGGAGGTTTCCAGGGGCGCGGGGCCGTGCTGATGTGCGGCTCCGCCGCGTGGGCGCGACACGCCACGACGGCGCCGCACTGGGGACGCTGGGCCGGGGGTCGGGTCGCTTGCCCGCGCTGGGCCCGGGCCGCCCGCGGGGTTCGGCGTTCGATCGTACGTGGAGCGTTCGGGCCGGCGCGGGGGGGGGGGGGGGGGGGGGGGAAAGAAACCCCCACCCCCCCCCCCCCCCCCCCCCCCCCCCCCCCCCCCCACCCCCCCCCCCCCCCCCCCCCGGCGGTCAGCCCCGGCGCCCCTCCTCGCCGAGGAACCCGGTGATCAGCTCCAGCCACCGCTGCGGCTGCTCCAGGAAGGGCAGATGCCCGGTGGCCAGCTCGGCGGTCCGCGCGCCGGGTACGGCCGCGGCCAACTCCCGCTGGAGGGCGGCCGGTATGAGGGGATCGGCGGTGGTGACGACGACCAGCGTGGGCACGTCGAGCGCCCCGAGGTCGGCCCGGACGTCGACGCGGCGGACCAGGTCGACCTGGGCACCGGTCCCGGTCGGCAGCGCCCCCGCGGTCCGCTCGGCGGCCCCGCGCACCTGGGCCGGGGTGAGGGTGTTCAGCACCGGCGCGCTCACGGTGAGGTGGGTCAGGTACTGGGCGAGCAGGCCGTGCCGCCCGGACTCGTACAGCTGCTGCCAGATGGCGGCGGCCAGGTCGGTGCGCGTGTCCAGCCGGGCGAAGGCCGCGCTCAGCACGAGCGCGGTGACCCGGCCGGGATGCCGTACCGCGGCCCTGATCGCGACCGGCCCGCCGAGCGAGTATCCACAGAGCGCGAACGTGTCGAGGCCCTCCGCGTCCGCCGCGGCGACGAGCCGGTCCGCCAGTTCGTCGAGTTCGAGGGGCGTCGGCGCGGCGGGCGTCCGCCCCGAGCCGGGGTAGTCGACCCCGACGACGGTGTGCCGGGCGGCGAGCCCGTCCAGGAGCGGCCCGTAGTTGGCCTCGATGCCGCCGCCCGCGCCGTGCGCGAGGAGGAGACCGGGCCCGGAACCGCGGACGGTACGGGCGTGAGCGGTCGGGACTGCGTCGGTCACGGTGATGTCCTTGGAGGTCGAGGTGTCGGTCGGGGTGGCGGTCACGGGCGTGCCCCCACCGGTGCGTGGGCCTCGCTGAGCCGCCGTACGGCCTCGGCGAGCCGGGGGTCGGCCGCGGGGCGGAAGGGGGCGACCGGGAGCGCCTCGGGGCCTATGACGACGCCGGTCCTGCCGGTCAGGGCGCCGTCGGTGGCGGCGGCGATCGAGGGTCTGGCCGCCACGGACGCCGGTCCTGAGGTGGAACGCGCGAACCTGCGCCGTACCAGCGGCCACAGCAGCCGCAGGGCGGGGGAGACGATCCTGGGGTCGGTCAGGGTGCCGTCCGTCATGTCGGTCGCCGCGCCCCCGGGGTCGGCTGCGAAGACCGAGACACCCGTGCCGTCCAGCCGGGCGGCCAGGTCCAGGGTGTACGCGAGGTTGGCGAGCTTGGCGCGGCCGTAGTGGTGGAAGCCGTAGTAGCCGCCGGGCGGTTCTACCGCCTCGAAGTCCCGCTTGGCGACGCCGACCGCGCCCGAGGTGACGTTCACGATCCTGCTCGGCGCGCCGGCCCGCAGCGTGGGCAGCAGCAGTTCCGTCAGCAGGTAGAGCGAGAGGTGGTTGACGACGAACGACGCCTCGACGCCGTCCAGGATCCGCCGCTCGGCGAACATCGCTCCGACGTTGTTGACCAGCAGCGTCAGGGGTTCCCCGGCGGCCGCGTGGTCGTCGGCGATCTGGGCCGCGAGCGAGCGCACCTGGTCGAGCGAGGAGAGGTCGGCGCACAGGAACCGCCCTGGACGCGCCGGGTTCACCGCGCTGATCCGCTCGACCGCCC
Source organism: Streptomyces sp. LaBMicrA B280 (assembly GCF_049222185.1). NCBI lineage: Bacteria > Bacillati > Actinomycetota > Actinomycetes > Kitasatosporales > Streptomycetaceae > Streptomyces > Streptomyces sp. LaBMicrA B280. The sequence continues at coordinate 4,628 of NZ_JBMJCT010000028.1, forward strand.
CGGCCCCCCGCGCGTGATCGCGCCCGACCACGGTCACCGCGAACCCGGCCGCCGCCAGCCCGAGCGCCGTCTCCAGCCCGATCCCTCCCGTCCCACCCGTCACCACAGCTGTCTTGGACATGAGCGCGCCTCCACCCCGAGATAAGAACCGGATAGATCATCCGCTTGATGACGCCGGACGCTAGCACACAATCGGATTACCTATCCGTTTAATCTCCGGGCATCGACATCGCCCCCCCAAGGTGCGCGGGGAACTGCGCGAGCACCCACCACCGGCCCGCAGGTGCGCACAACGACTTCGCCCCCCAAGCTGATGGCGGGGGGTCCGGGGGCCGCAGGCCCCCGGAAGGGCGTCGGCACCACCCCGGCACACGACTCGGCACCACACCAGCAGACCCCGGCCGAACCCAACGGAGTGAGCTGGCGCACACCTGCCGTAGAGTTGAGGCCGGTCGTACCTGACCGCGGCAGATCGGAAGGGCAGCAGGCGTGACCGTCGACGACACGGGCCCCGGCGAGCAGGACCGGACGGACCCAAGCGCCGCCGACTCCGGCGAGGACCCGCTCGCGCTCCGTCTCGAACAGCTCATCCTGGGCGCCGAGCGCCGCTACACCCCTTTCCAGGCCGCCCGCAGCGCCGGCGTCTCCATGGAGCTGGCGTCCCGCTTCTGGCGGGCGATGGGCTTCGCGGACATAGGCCAGGCCAAGGCCCTCACCGAGGCCGACGTCCTCGCCCTGCGCCGCCTCGCCGGTCTCGTGGAGGCGGGGCTGCTCAGCGAGGCCATGGCCGTACAGGTCGCCCGCTCCACCGGGCAGACCACCGCCCGGCTGGCCGAGTGGCAGATCGATTCCTTCCTGGAGGGCCTGACCGAGCCCCCCGAACCCGGCATGACCCGCACCGAGGTGACGTACCCCCTGGTCGAGCTGCTGCTGCCGGAGCTGGAGGAGTTCCTGGTCTACGTCTGGCGCCGCCAGCTCGCCGCCGCGACCGGGCGTGTCGTCCAGGCCGCGGACGACGAGGAGATGGTCGACCGGCGCCTCGCCGTCGGCTTCGCCGACCTCGTCGGGTTCACCCGCCTGACCCGCCGTATGGAGGAGGAGGAACTCGGCGAACTCGTCGAGGCCTTCGAGACCACCGCCGCCGACCTGGTGGCCGCGCGCGGCGGCCGGCTCATCAAGACCCTCGGCGACGAGGTCCTGTTCGCCGCGGACGACGCGGGCATCGCCGCGGACATCGCGCTGCGCCTGGTGGAGACGCTGGCGAACGACGAGACGATGCCCGAACTGCGCGTCGGCATGGCCTTCGGCACCGTGACCACCCGGATGGGCGATGTGTTCGGCACGACGGTGAACCTGGCCTCCCGGCTTACCTCCATAGCCCCGCGCGACGCCGTCCTCATGGACAGCGCGTTCGCCAAGGAGCTGATCCGCACCGGCGAGGCACCCGCCTCGGAGGCGGAGGCCGCCGAGGCCGCGGCCACCGCCGAGAAGGAGGGCGAGGAGCCGCCGTCCTACCGCTTCGCGCTCCAGCCGATGTGGCAGCGGCCGGTGCGCGGCCTCGGCGTGGTCGAGCCGTGGCTGCTCACCCGGAGGAACGGCGAGCAGTAGCCGCCGGGGCTAACCCCCGTGGCCGCCGAGCACGCCCACGTCCACACAGAGCGCGATGATCGGCAGGCACAGCCCGCCCGGAGCGGGCGCGGGGGCGCCGTGGGTCGGTGTCGGCGCCGGTGCCGTGGGCGGTGCCGGGTGCGAGATCGGCACGGGCGGGGCCGGGTTCGGGGCGGTGGGCCCGGGCCGGGCGGTCGGTGCGCCGCTCTTCCCGGGCGCGGGCGGCACCCCGCCGTCCGAGCCCGCCGAGCCGCCCGATTCGCCCGAGCCCTTCGAGCTGCCGGATCCGCCCGGGTTCCCGGGTGTCGTCGCGGCCCCCGTAGGCGTCGGCGCGGGCGTCCGTCCGCCCAGGTCGGCGGCCGTCGAGGGCGGCGCGAGCGGGCCGGGCGTCAGGGTGCCGTCGGTGGTCGTGGCCGTACGACCGCCGATCCCGGACGCGCCGGGACCCGGGCCGCCGTTCGCGAGCCCGCCGCCCGGGTCGAGCCGGGGTTCGGCCGCCGCGGTGCCGGGGGCGCCCACACCGGACTCCGGGGTCATGCGGACCAGGCTGAGCACCCCGGCCGCGAGCAGCAGCCCGCCCGCGGCGAGCAACGCCCTGCGGGGCCGGGGTTTACGGTGCCGTCCGCGACGTAGACCGGAGAACCGGCCACCCGGTTCCGCCGCCCCGGTCCGGCCTGTACGTATACGTGTTTCCGCCATGCCTGTTCTCCCCCACGACTGCCCGCGACTGCCCACAGCTCCCCCCGACTGCCCACAGCTCCCCGCGACTCCGCGCGCTCCCCTTCGCGCCCCCACCGCGCAGCGCACGCTATGCGCTCGTGTGGGTGATGTGGGCCGAGACGGCCGTGATGTCACTCGAACGGGCGTAGCGGTACGGGGTTTCCTGTGATCGGGTGCGGCTGCGATGATCGGCCCGACAGGGGTTAACCCGCGTTAACACGTGTACCGGAGGATGCGATGAGCGAGGCGCGGTTCGGGGAGTTCGTGCTGGTACGGCGGCACGGGTACGTCGCGGAGCTGGTCCTGGACCGGCCCAAGGCGATGAACGCCGTCTCCACGGAGATGGCCCGCTCCCTCGCGGCCGCCTGTACGGCGCTGGGGGCGGACCGGGACGCCCGCGTGGTCGTCCTGACCTCGTCGCACGAGCGGGCGTTCTGCGTCGGCGCCGACCTCAAGGAGCGCAACTCCTTCAGCGACGCGGACCTGATGCGGCAGCGGCCGGTGGCGCGGGGGGCGTACACCGGCGTGCTGGAGCTGCCGATGCCGACGATCGCGGCGGTGCACGGCTTCGCGCTGGGCGGCGGCTTCGAGCTGGCGCTGTCCTGCGACCTGATCGTGGCCGACCGTACGGCCGTGGTGGGGCTGCCCGAGGTGTCCGTGGGCGTGATCCCGGGCGGCGGCGGCACCCAGCTGCTGCCCCGGCGCATCGGCGCGGCGCGGGCGGCCGAGCTGGTCTTCTCGGCGCGGCGCCTGGAGGCCGCGGAGGCCGGCGGGATGGGGCTCGTGGACCACGTGGTCGAGGAGGGCCGGGACCGGGAGGAGGCGCTGGAGCTGGCGGCGCGCATCGCCCAGAACTCCCCGGTGGGCCTGCGCGCGGCCAAGCGGGCGCTGCGGCTGGGGCAGGGCCTCGATCTGCGGGCCGGTCTGGAGGTCGAGGACGCCGCGTGGCGCTCCGTGGCCTTCTCCGGGGACCGCGCGGAGGGTGTCGCCGCGTTCAACGAGAAGCGGAAGCCGGAGTGGCCGGGGGAGTAGGGGCACGCGCACCCCGGAGGCGCACCCGGCGCGCCCCGGAGGCGCACCCGGCGCGCCCCCGAGGAGCACCCGGAGCACCCCTGGGATCCACCAGGCACACCCCTTAAGGTGCATCCCTGGCCGAACCCCCTATTCGCCGCACCAACATCCCCATCACCCCAAATCCTCCCTAATCTGGAGTAATGGGCGACGACGAGCGGCTTGCCGCAGTGGTGGCGTTGGCGCAGGGGATGGCCGCGGCGCACACCCCTGAGGACTCGTGGCAGGCCGCCGCGCTCGGCGCCTGCCACGCGCTGGACGGCAGCTTCGCCGCGCTGTCGGTCTGGGAGCGCGAGCTGGGCCGGCTGCGGGTCCTGGTGAACGTCGGGGACCGGCGCCCGGACGAGGAGGAGTTCCCGGCGGCCGAGTCCTACCCGGTGCACCAGTTCCCGGAGATCACCGAGTTCCTGCACGAACGCTGGGCCGGTGGCGGCGGTCCCAACGCCTGGGTGGAGACCGCCGGGGGCGCCGCCGCCGGTGTCCCCGGCTACCTCCACCAGCGGGTCGCCGCCCTGCGCCGCCGGGGCCGCGGCTGCTGTGTCGTCGCCCCGGTCGTGCTGCACGGCAGGGCCTGGGGCGAGGTGTATGTCGCGCGGGCCGTCGGATCCCCGGTGTTCGGCCGCCCCGACGCCGACTTCGCGACCGTGCTCGCCGCCGTCGTGGCCGCGGGGCTCGCGCAGACCGAGCGCCTGGAGGAGGCCCGCCGGCTCGCCTACACCGACGCCCTGACCGGCCTCGCCAACCGCCGCGCCGTGGACACCCACCTCGACGAGGCGCTCGAACGGCACCGCGCCGACGGCGCCGTCGTCAGCCTCGTGGTCTGCGATCTGAACGGGCTCAAGCGGGTCAATGACACCAAGGGCCACGCCGTCGGCGACCGGCTCCTGGAACGCTTCGGCTCGGTGCTCTCGCTGTGCGGCGCGATGGTGCCGGGCGCGCTGGCCGCGCGGCTCGGCGGGGACGAGTTCTGCCTTCTCGCGGTCGGCCCGACCGCCGACGACGTGGTGAAGGCGGCCGACGAACTGTGCCGCCGCGCGGGCGAGTTGGAGCTGGGGGAGGGGGTCGCCTGCGGGGTCGCCTCGACCGAGGACCCGATCGGACCGGTGGCCGACGCCCGGCGGCTGTTCCGCCTCGCGGACGCCGCCCAGTACCGTGCCAAGGCCATGCGCGCCGACCGGCCGGTGGTCGCCGGCCGCGAGGGCCCCGACGACCCCGTCGTCCGGCTCGCCGACGAACCGCCCCCGACCCGCGCCGAGCGCCGCCGTTTCCGCGGCCGCAACCCCTGAAGGCTGCGACGAAGCCCACACCGGCGGGTAAGGGGCGCACCCCGTCCCCACTAGTGACAGCACCGCATTCAATGCGTACGCTCCTGAATATGGATATGCACACTGTGGTGGTGGGGACGTCCGGTGTCTCGGCGTCCGACGTTCTCGCCGTGGCGCGCGGCGCTGCCCGGATCGAGCTGTCGGAGGAGGCCGTGGCGGCGCTCGCCGCGGCCCGCGAGATCGTGGACGCGCTGGCCGCCAAGCCGGACCCGGTCTACGGCGTCTCCACCGGCTTCGGTGCCCTGGCGACCCGGCACATCAGCCCGGAACTCCGCGCCCAGCTGCAGCGCAACATCGTCCGCTCGCACGCCGCCGGCATGGGCCCGCGGGTGGAGCGGGAAGTCGTACGGGCCCTGATGTTCCTGCGCCTGAAGACCGTCTGCTCCGGACACACCGGCGTACGCCCCGAGGTCGCGCAGACCATGGCCGACGTGCTCAACGCCGGGATCACCCCGGTCGTGCACGAGTACGGCTCCCTCGGCTGCTCCGGCGACCTCGCCCCGCTGTCGCACTGCGCCCTGACCCTGATGGGCGAGGGCGACGCCGAGGGCCCCGACGGCGTCGTACGGCCCGCCGGAGAGCTGCTCGCCGAGCACGGGATCCAGCCCGTCGAGCTGCGCGAGAAGGAGGGCCTCGCCCTGCTCAACGGCACCGACGGCATGCTCGGCATGCTGGTCATGGCCCTCGCCGACCTCGACACCCTCTACAAGTCCGCCGACATCACCGCCGCGCTGAGCATGGAGGCGCTGCTCGGCACCGACAAGGTGCTCGCGCCCGAGCTGCACGCCATCCGCCCGCACCCGGGCCAGGGCGCCGCGGCCGCCAACATGCTCGCCGTGCTGGAGGGTTCCCAGCTCACCGGGCACCACCAGGACGACGCCCCGCGCGTCCAGGACGCCTACTCGGTGCGGTGCGCCCCCCAGGTCGCGGGCGCCGGCCGCGACACCCTGGCGCACGCCCGCCTGGTCGCCGAGCGCGAGCTGGCCGCCGCCGTGGACAATCCGGTGGTGCTCCCCGACGGCCGGGTGGAGTCCAATGGCAACTTCCACGGCGCGCCCGTGGCCTATGTGCTGGACTTCCTGGCCATCGCCGCCGCCGACCTCGGCTCCATCGCCGAGCGCCGCACCGACCGTCTCCTGGACAAGAACCGCAGCCACGGCCTGCCGCCGTTCCTCGCCGACGACGCCGGTGTGGACTCCGGTCTGATGATCGCCCAGTACACGCAGGCCGCCCTGGTCAGCGAGATGAAGCGGCTCGCCGTACCGGCCTCCGCGGACTCCATCCCGTCCTCCGCCATGCAGGAGGACCATGTCTCCATGGGCTGGTCTGCCGCGCGCAAGCTGCGCACCGCCGTGGACAACCTCACCCGGATCATCGCCGTGGAGCTGTACGCGGCCACCCGCGCGATCCAGCTGCGCGAGGGCCTGAGCCCGGCGCCCGCCTCCCGGGCCGTGATCGAGGCGGCCCGCGCCGCCGGTGTCCAGGGCCCCGGCCCGGACCGCTTCCTGGCGCCCGACCTGGCCGCCGCCGACGCCTTCGTGCGCGGCGGGCACCTGGTCGAGGCCGTGGAGAAGGTCACCGGCCCGCTCCGGTGACCGGCGGACGGAGGGGCCCCGGCGGTGTCCGGGGCCCCCGCCGTCACTTCAGCCTGGTCTCCTGGGCCTTCACGACCGCGGGTGTCACCGTGTACGCCTGCTCGGCCATCATCGCGCCCAGGTTCGACGTGAAGTAGACGGACAGGGTGGATCCGTGCCGGTCCACCTCGGCGTGCACCAGGGCCGTGCCCCCGCCGTCGCCCTCGTCCTCCTTCATGGTCGCGGCGAACGCCACCGACGCGTCCCCGCGCCCGGTGGGCTTCTCCGCGGCGATCTCGGTGAACTTCACCGAGGTGCCCGCCTGCCGGCCGGTGAAGCCGCCCGCGCATGCCTTCACGGCGGCGGACAGCGACGTCAGGGCCCGCTCGGCGCCGTCCCCGTCGTACGAGGCGAGCGCCACCGTGGTGACGTCCCGGTCGAGGGACGTGCGCATCGTCTTCTCGAACTCGCCCTCGTCCAGGTCGTCCAGGGACGTCGGCTTGGCCGAGGGCCGCTTCTTCGCGTTCTCGGTGACCATGCGGTCGGTGCTCGCCGGGGCCTCGGTGGGCGCCAGCCCGCTCATCACCCGGGTCAGGGGCCCGCAGGCCGCCTTGTCGGTGGTGATCCGCTTGGCGCGGGCCTCGGTCACCGCCCCGACCGCGTAGCCGGGCAGTTCGTCCTGAGTGACGATCAGCTTCTTCAACTCGGCGGCGCTCAGCGCCTTTCGCGCGGAGCCCTGGTCCGCGGAATCCTTCGACCCCCCGTCAGAACACCCCGTGACAAGGGCGAACGACAGCGCGCTCACGGCGACGGTGGCGCACAGCCGCACGCCCGATGATCTCTTCATGGGGCGAACTATGTAAGCCCTGTGAAAGATCAGTCAAGGGAGATTAAAAACCCAGGCGTTCGCGGCGCACCGAATAGACCACGAACCCGGCGCCCAGGGCGAGGAACAGGGAGCCGCCGACGACGTACGGCGTGGTGTCGGGGCTGCCGGTGTCGGCGAGCCGGGCGTCGTCCGCCGGGCCCGAACCTGCTCTGGTGGCCGCCGCCGTCACCACACTTGCCTGCTCGGTGACGGGCGCGGAGAAGGTCGTGACGGAGCCGACCGCCATGTCCTGCGCCGGTCCCTCCTGGGACGCGTTCGCGGACGGTACGAACCACAGGGCGCACAGCAGAGTGCCCGCGGCGGTGGCGGTCAGCAGCGGACGGCGAGCGGATGACACGAAATATCGATCCCCTTGTGACGCTGGCGAATTGGCCGTGTGAGCCGATGTTAGTGAAAGTCGCGGGTCACGGGAAAGTCACGGGAGGTTTCGGCCGTACGCTCGCGCCATGAGCGATGAAGAGACATCACGGTATGTACGGCTTCGGGTGGAGCTGGTGGTCGAGGTCCTGGACGACGACGAGGTGACCAAGGCCGCGCTGGGCCGGCTCGCGGCCGATCCCGAGCTGCCGGACTCCGAGCGGGACCAGGCCGAGGGCGCTGTGACGGAAGACACCGCGGAGGCCCTCGCCTATCTCGTGGACCCGTTCGACCTGGTCAGCGCGGTGCCCGGGGTGGAGCTCCAGCAGGCCTCCTGGTCGAGTGAGCGGATCGACTACGACCCGGACTCGCCCGAATGGGACATCGACGGGGATGATGGGGAGGACGACGACGAAGAGGACGGCATCGGCTGAGCGTCCCGGGGCACCTGAAACCCCGGACGGCGACCTGCCGTCCGGGGTTTTGTCGTACGAGGGGGCGCACGGACCGATCGCACACCACCACCCGCCCGGCGACGTACCGCGGCACGGGGCGGCGGACGTGGTGTGCCCCACAGATCCGGTGGATCCGGAACGGGACGAACCGGCCGTAGCGTTGAAGGTTCTTACGGGGACTCTCGGGGTTATCTGCGACTCGGCAACGATGGAGAAGCTTGTGATGACGGACGGTAAGCGGCGCAACGGCCTGGTGGCCGCGTCCGCTCTGCTCGGCGGTGTGCTGATGCTCTCGGCCTGTTCCGGAGGGGACAAGGCCGCGGCCCACGGCAGCGGCGAATCATCGCAGGCCCAGGCCGACGCGGCGGCCGCCCAGAAGTCGTCCGAGGCACAGATCGCCGTCACCCCGAAGGACGGCTCGGACAACGCGTCGATCAACAACTCCGGCACCGTCACGGTCGGCAAGGGCACGCTCACCGGCGTCACCATGACCACCGAGGACGGCAAGGCCGTCGCCGGCCAGCTGTCCGCGGACAAGCTGAGCTGGAAGCCGACCGTCCAGCTGGAGCGCTCCACCACCTACAAGATCGCCGCGACGGCCAAGGACTCCCAGGGCCGCATAGCCCACGAGAACGCGTCCTTCACCACCGTCTCGCCGTCGAACAGCTTCATCGGCAGCTTCACCCCCGACAACGGCACGACCGTCGGCGTGGGCATGCCGGTCTCGATCAACTTCGACAAGGCGATCACCAACAAGGCGGCCGTTCAGAAGGGCATCACCGTCAGCACCAGCGGCGGCCAGGAGGTCGCCTGCCACTGGTTCAACGCCAACCGCATGGACTGCCGTCCCCAGGACTACTGGAAGGAAGGCTCCACGGTCACCCTGAAGCTCGCCCTCGACGGCGTCCAGGGTGCCAATGGCGTCTACGGCGTCCAGCAGAAGACGGTCACCTTCCACATCGGCCGCAACCAGGTCTCCTACGTCGACGCGAAGACCCACCAGATGAAGGTCACGCAGGACGGCAAGGTCGTCAAGACCATCCCGATCTCCGCGGGCGCCCCCGAGCACACCACGTACGAGGGCCAGATGGTGATCTCCGAGAAGTTCAAGCAGACCCGCATGAACGGCGCGACCGTCGGCTTCACCGACGACGACGGCAAGGGCGAGTACGACATCAAGGACGTGCCGCACGCCATGCGCCTGACCACCTCGGGCACCTTCATCCACGGCAACTACTGGGGCGCCCCCTCGGTGTTCGGCAGCGTCAACACCAGCCACGGCTGCGTCGGCCTCCAGGACGCCAAGGGCGCGGGCGACCCGAACACCCCCGCCGCCTGGTTCTACGACCACTCGCTGATCGGTGACGTCGTGGTGATCCAGCACACCGGTGACAAGACCGTCTCCCCGGACAACGGCCTCAACGGCTGGAACATGGACTGGGCCCAGTGGAAGGCCGGTTCGGCCGTCTGAGCCCGCCCCCGACCGCCCGGTGAGTGCCGCCCCCGAGGGGGCGGCACCGCTGTTTTCGGGGTTTCTTATCCATCTCTCACAGTGGGCTCAGGGTGCCGTCACGGGGCGTTTCTAACGTGCGGCGCATGTTCTTCACCTACCTGAGGCGCGAGCTGCGCCGCCGTCGGAAGGCGGCGCTCGTCGTCGCCTCCGGCCTCGCGCTGGGCATCGCGCTGGTCATCGTCGTCAACTCCGTGGCCAGTGGCATGGGCAAGGCCCAGGACAAGGTGCTGCAGTCGCTCTACGGCCTCGGTACGGACATGACGGTCACCAAGGCGGCCACGCCCACCGCCTCGGGCTCCCAGCAGCCCCGCTTCCAGTTCGGGGCGCACGGTGAGGACGACAAGTCCACGCAGAGCAGCGACCGGGTCCGGGTGCAGGGCTTCAGCACCCTCGCCTCCTCCACCGTCTCCAAGGTCTCCGGCCAGCAGGGCGTCGCGGCGGCCGCCGGCGGCCTGAACCTCTCCGTGGTCAAGGTCAGCGGCACCTTCACCCGCGGCCAGTTCCAGCAGAGCGGCGGAAGCGGCGGCGGCTACGGCTTCCGGCGCGGCGGCGGCAGCGGCCAGCCGCAGGGCGAGGTCAAGGGCGGCGGCGCCGACTTCAACATCAACCAGTACTCGGTCTACGGCACCGACGTCACCCGGACCGGACTCGGCCCGCTGACCTCCTCCAAGATCACCAGCGGCCGCGGCTTCAAGTCCACCGAGACGGACGCCAAGGTGGCCGTGGCCGACTCGGCGTACGCCAAGGAGAAGAAGTACAAGGTCGGCTCCACCGTCACCATCAAGGACACCAAGTACTCGGTGATCGGCATCGCCACCGCGGACAGCGGCGACTCGGCGGCCAACCTGTACATCCCGCTGAAGCAGGCGCAGACCCTCGCGGGCGAGAAGGACAAGGTCACCACGATCTACGTGCGGGCCACCGACTCCCAGAAGATCGACTCCGTCAAGGGCACCATCCAGAAGAACGTCTCCGGTACGACGGTCACCACCTCCTCCGACCTCGCCAAGACGGTCTCGGGCTCCCTGTCCACCGCCTCCTCGCTCGCCACCAATGTCGGCAAGTGGCTGTCGATCGCGGTGCTCGTGGCCGCGTTCCTGGTCGCCGGCCTGCTCACCTCCTCCGCGGTCTCCCGCCGGGTGCGTGAGTTCGGCACCCTGAAGGCGCTGGGCTGGAAGTCGGGCCGGGTCACCCGGCAGGTGGTCGGCGAGGCCGTCGTCAACGGCCTGGTGGGCGGCGTCCTCGGCATCGCCCTGGGCCTCGCCGGCGCCTATGTCGTCACCGCGATCAGCCCGACCCTCCAGGCCCAACTGGGCGCGAGCGGGGGCGGCTTCGCCGGTGGGCGCGCCGGTGGCGGCGGCTTCGGCGGGGGCGGCGGCGGTGGGTTCGGCGGCGCCGGCGGCCCCGGCAGGCAGGCCGCGAAGTCCCTGGAGGTGGCCCTGACCGCCCCGGTGAGCCTGACGACCATCCTGCTGGCGGTGGGCCTCGCGGTGGCGGGCGGCCTGATCGCGGGAGCGTTCGGCGGCTGGCGGGCCTCCCGGCTGCGCCCGGCGGACGCGCTGCGGCGGGTGGAGTAGCCGCGCCGCGCGCAACCGCCCTCCCCGAAAACCCTCCCAGGAGCCACCATGTATGAACTCAAGAACGTCACCAAGCGCTACACCCGGGGCAAGGAGAGCGTGCACGCCCTCGACGGCGTCGACCTGGTCATCGGCGACGGCGATCGCCTGGTCATCCAGGGCCCCACCGGCGGCGGCAAGTCCACCCTGCTCCAGATGCTCGGCGGCCTGGACCGGCCCACCTCCGGCGAGGTCGTCCTGGACGGCATCGACCTGGCCAAGCTCAGCGAGGCCCGGCTGACCCGGGTCCGCAGCGAGAACATCGGCTTCGTCTTCCAGTCCTTCAACCTCATCCCCACGCTCACCGCCCAGGAGAACGTGGAGACCGCCCTCGTCCCGCTCGGCATCAAGACCAAGCAGCGGCGCGAACTCGCCGCCGAGGCACTGGAGTCCGTCGGTCTCGGCGAGCGCCTCGGGCATCTGCCCGGCGAGATGTCCGGCGGCCAGCAGCAGCGTGTCGCCATCGCCCGCGCGCTGGTGAAGAAGCCCAAGGTGCTGCTCGCCGACGAGCCGACCGGCAACCTCGACGAGAGCACCCGGGACGAGATCATGGACGTACTCGAACGGCTGTGGAAGGAGCACGGGCTGACCTTCGTCATGGTCACCCACGACTCCACCCTCGCGAAGAAGGCCCCCCGGGTCGCCACCATCCGCAAGGGAAAGATCACGGTGAAGGAGAACGCGGGCGCCTGAGACCCGGCCGCGCGGGGGCTACGCCGAGGTCCCCGCGCGGGTCGCGTCCGTGCCCCAGCTGGCCAGCAGCCGCAGCGACTCGGCGGACGCGGAACCGGGCTCCGCGTGATACGTGACCAGGCACTGGTCGCTGCCGTCCGCCAGGCGGAAGGACTCGAAGTTCAGGGCGAGATCGCCCACCAGCGGATGGTGCAGCCGCTTGACGCCGTGGTTCTTCTCCTTGACGTCGTGCGTGGCCCACAGATGGCGGAACTCCTCGCTCTTGACGGAGAGTTCCCCCACCAGGGCGGACAGCCGGGGATCGTCCGGATAGCAGCCCGCGTCCATGCGCAGCGTGCAGACGACGTCGATCGCCTTCTGCTCCCAGTCGACGAACAGGTCCCGGTACTCGGGCTTGAGGAACACCAGCCGCGCCCAGTTGCGCTCGGCCACCGGCAGCTCCGCCCAGTCGCCGAAGACCGCCGCCGCCATCCGGTTCCAGGCGAGGATCTCCGAGCGCCGGCCCACGATGTACGCGGGCACGCCCTCCAGCGTGTCCAGCAACTGTAGCAACGGCGGGCGCACATGCTGCTGGCGGGCCACCGGCTTCTTCTTGTGCGACTTCGGCTTGGCCAGATGGGTCAGATGCGCGTGCTCGGCGTCCGTGAGGCGCAGCGCGCGGGCGATCGAGTCCAGGACCTCCGCCGAGACATTGCGCCCGTTTCCCTGCTCCAGGCGCGTGTAGTAGGCCACCGACACCCCGGCCAGCTGCGCCAGCTCCTCCCGGCGCAGCCCCGGCACCCGGCGGTGCCGGCCGAAGTCGGGCAGCCCCACGTCCTCGGGCTTGAGCCGGGCCCGCCGACTGCGCAGAAACTCGCTGAGTTCGGCCCGCCGGTCCAGGGGCGGCCCGGTCACGGCGGCGTCCTGCTGTTCGTCCATACCGCGATTATCCGTCGTCGCCGCTGGTCGTAGGCCTGCCAGCCTGATCCCGCCAGTGGTAGGCACAGCGGTCGTACGCAAAGGCGTGCACTGGGTGCGCCGCGCGACACGAGGCACTCTTGGGGTGTGCCCGGTGGAAAAGCAGCCGGGCATGCGTAGACCTTGTGAGGGAGAACCCCGCCATGACCACTGTTGCCGCGTACGCCGCGCCCGCCGCGAAGGCCCCCCTGGAGCGGACCGAGATCGAGCGACGGGCGGTGGGTGAGTTCGACGTCCTGATCGACGTCAAGTTCGCCGGCATCTGCCACTCCGACATCCACCAGGTCCGCGAGGGCTGGGGCAAGGCGACGTTCCCGATGGTGCCGGGCCACGAGATAGCGGGCGTCGTCACGGAGGTCGGCTCCGGTGTCACCAAGTACGCCGTCGGCGACCGCGTGGGCGTCGGCTGCATGGTCGACTCCTGCCGGGAGTGCGACAACTGCAAGGCCGGCCTCCAGCAGTACTGCGACCAGGGCCCCACCTGGACGTACAACGACACGGGCCGGGACGGGACGCCGACCTACGGCGGCTACGCCGAGAACGTCGTCGTGGACGAGAACTACGTCGTCCGCATCCCCGAGGGCCTGTCCCTGGACGTGGCCGCGCCGCTGCTGTGCGCCGGCATCACCACGTACTCCCCGCTGAAGCACTGGAACGCGGGCCCCGGCAAGAGGGTCGCCGTCGTCGGGCTCGGCGGTCTCGGCCACATGGGCGTCAAGATCGCGCACGCGCTGGGCGCGGAGGTCACCGTCCTCTCCCAGTCCCTGCGCAAGAGGGACGACGGCCTGAAGCTGGGCGCCGACCACTACTACGCCACCAGCGATCCGAAGACCTTCGAGGACCTCAAGGGCACCTTCGACCTCATCCTCAACACGGTCTCGGCCCCCCTCGACTTCAGCGCCTTCCTGTCCCTGCTGCGCACGGACGGCGCCCTGGTCAACGTGGGCCTGCCCGAGGAGCCGGTCCAGATCACCCTCCAGTCCCTCTCCGGCAACCGCCGCAGCCTCAGCAGCTCCGGCATCGGCGGCATCCCGGAGACCCAGGAGATGCTGGACTTCTGCGCGGAGCACGGGCTGGGCGCGGAGATCGAGCTGATCGCCGCGTCGGAGATCAACGAGGCGTACGAGCGGGTGCTCGCGAGCGATGTGCGGTACCGGTTCGTGATCGACAACTCGACGATCTGACCCCCGGTCCCCGCGCCCGAGGAGGCGCGGGGGCGCGGGGACCGCGCGAGCGGCCACGACGCCCGCGCGGTCACAGCCGGCTGTACGTGTCGATGTCCTCGCCGAACTCCTTGATCGCCCGGGTGGTGAGGGTCGGGCGGGTGTCGGAGATGGCGGTCATGTAGTCCTCGGTGCCCGCCGGGCGGCCCTCCCGGTGGGCGACCTCGCGTTCGAAGGCGGCCTGGGCGCCCTTGCGGGCGGCGAACTCGATGTCCGCCGGGGTGAACAGCTCGCTCGCGGCGACCAGTCGCCCGAGGTCCACCGAGTCGTTCATGCCCCGGAGATAGCGGGCCCAGATCGCCGCGCGGGCGGTCGGGTCGGGCGGCCCGATGGGGATGACGTAGTCGAACCGCCCCGGCCGCAGGAAGGCCGCGTCCAGGGACCGTACGGAATTGGTGGCGCACACCAGCAGCCGTGAGTCGTGCTCGCGGAAGACGGGGATCAGCTTCAGCAGCTCGTTGGTCACCCCGTGCCCGGGGTCCACCGCCTTGCCGGAGCGCGCCGCCGCGATCTCCTCCACCTCGTCGATGAAGAGCACCACCGAGTCCAGCTCCGCGAGATCGGCGAAGGCGTCCCGCAGCGCCGTGGCCAGCCCCTCGCTGGTGTCGGCGGCGAGCCGCGAGGGGAACAGCTCCACGAACGGCCAGCCGAGCCGGGAGGCGACCGCCTTGGCGAAGCTGGTCTTCCCGGTGCCGGGCGGTCCGAACAGGATGACCGACTTCGGCGGCACGACCCCGTAGCGGTCGGCCAGCGCCGGTTCCGTCAGCGGCAGCACCACCCGCCGCTCCACGACCTGCTTCTCCCGCTCCCTCCCGGCCATCGCGTCCCACAGCCCCTCGGGCAGCATGCGCCCGCCGAGCGCGGCGAGGACATCGGCGTTCGCGGCGCCGAGCGGTTCGAGCTTCTCGTGGTAGGTGAGGTCCTCGCGGCTCCGGTAGCCGCTGTTCGCCAGCGCCTTCGAACCCGCCGCGCCCACCGGCAGCAGCGCGCTGATGTGCCGTACCCCGAGCGCCCGCAGCCGCCGCTCCAGCTCGGCGAGCAGCGCGCTGCCGATCCCGCGCTCGCGCCAGCGCGCGGCGAGCGCCATCAGCAGGATCCAGCCCCGCTTGCCCTGGGCCTGGGCCACCGCCATCCCCACCAGCTCGTCCCCGACCACCGCGACCACCGCCGTCTGCCCGGCCTTCGCCGCGGCCATCACCTCCGAGACCGGGAACACCGGGTCCTCGTCGGCCTGCCGGCACTGGTCCCAGATCTGGATGGCCTGATCGAGATCGTCGTCGTGATAGTCGCGCAGATGCCATGCGGGCATGAGGGCACCACCTCACCACCAAGGGGGTCTCCCATTGTCTCCGCGGGGGCGGGGTACGACATCTCCAGCCGACCCGCCGCCGCGGACCTGGAATCAGACCGCCGCCGCGGCCATCCCCACCGGTCCTGGAGGGGGGGTGCTGTCGGCCGCGACATCGGTGGAGCCGCGCGAACGCCAACGGCGGCTCCGTGGTGTGCGCCGTAGTGGCAGGGGTCGCGGTCCGTGATCCGCTCCCACAGTTCGTCCATGCCGCGTGCACGGCGTCCTGCCGCTCCGCGGCAGCAGACCCAGCCGCTCGGCGGCGAGCGCGATGAAGTTTCTGTGGGCGCGCCCCGTGGGAGGGGGCGGCCGGGTCAGCCGGGCAGGCTCGCCGGACTGCCCCCGTTGGCCTCGTACCCCGCCACCGCCAGGGCGCGGAAGACGGCGAACTCGGCCGCCGGGTCGGCCGCCAGGGTCCAGGGCAGGGCGCCGACATGGCCGTCGACATGTATCAGCTCATGCATGGCCTCCGCCCAGCGCTCGGCGCGGACCAGGAAGAAGACCAGCAGATGGCGGACGTGCGGCAGCGTCGGGTCGGCGGCGCCGGCCTCGTGTGCCGCGTGCTGTGCGCCCTGGACCGCCTTGGCGATGACCTCGCTCCGGTAGAGGCCCAGCACCAGGTTCACCTCGGGGAGGTGCTCGAACACGGCGAACAGCGGCAGCGCGGCCAGCAGCGATCCGCGCGGGGCGCGGGCGGCGGCCGCCTCGGCGAAGGCGTACGCCTGCTCACGCGAGCCGTGCCACTTCTCGCACCAGTAGGGCAGCGCGGCCAGATGCGCGCCCATGTGATGCGGGGCGTGGTCGAGGACCTTCAGCCACAGCCGCTCGAACTCCTCGCGGGGGACGCCCAGTCCACGGGCGATCGCCAGCTCGATGATGTGCGGCACCGGGTCGGCGGGCGCCAGCTCGGCCGCCTGCCCGCACACCTCCCGGGCCTCCTCCAACAGCAGCCGGAAGTCCTTGGTGCCGGTCGCCGACGCCCGCCAGGCCCGCTGCACCAGGAACTCCGCGTGCACGGCCGCACCGCCCGCGTCCTCGGGCCGCTCCGCCCGCCACACCCGCAGCCACTGGCCGCCCGGCGTCTCGTGCACCCCGCCGGGACGCTGTTCGAGCTCCAGCGCGGCCGCGCCGCCGAGGGCCTGCACCCGCTGCCAGCGCAGCTCGCCCGCCGTCTCGGTGCCGGCCAACAGCTGGGCCGCCGCCCGGTAGTCCCGGGTGCGCTGCACCAGCTCCAGCGCGTCCAGCAGATCCTGGTCGGGGCCCGGCAGCCGTACGTCCAGCTCCTCCTGGCGCAGGAAGCCGTAGTCGGCGGGGTCGGCGGCGTCCGGGTGGTCCGGGTGCACCTGCTCGATCATCCCGCGCCTGCGCCGTACCAGCGGGAGCAGCACGAAGCTCAGCATGAGCAGTGCCATGAGCAGCCAGAGAATCACCATGCCCCCAAGGGTTCCAGACACCACCGACAAATGACCAACCCCGCCGTCGGCCTGTGGACAACTCCGATCCTGGGCATGACAGCCGACACAGGGATATCCCTCCGGACGCCCTCCGCCCACCCCCCGTCCACACCGCCGGGCGTCGGAATCCCGCCGGGCGCACTACGCTCGGTGCACATGAGCGACAGGCACATCAGTCAGCACTTCGAGACCCTCGCGATCCACGCGGGCAACACCGCGGATCCCCTCACCGGCGCGGTCGTACCGCCCATCTACCAGGTCTCGACCTACAAGCAGGACGGCGTCGGCGGGCTGCGCGGCGGCTACGAGTACAGCCGCAGCGCCAACCCGACCCGTACCGCCCTCGAGGAGAACCTCGCCGCGCTGGAGGGCGGCAGCCGCGGCCTCGCGTTCGCCTCCGGCCTCGCCGCCGAGGACACCCTGCTGCGCACGCTGCTCACCCCCGGCGACCACGTGGTGATCCCGAACGACGCCTACGGCGGCACCTTCCGCCTCTTCTCCAAGGTCGCCACCCGCTGGGGCGTGGAGTGGTCCGTCGCCGACACCAGCGACCCGGCCGCCGTACGGGCCGCGATCACCCCGCGGACCAAGGCCGTCTGGGTGGAGACCCCCTCCAACCCGCTGCTCGGCATCACCGACATCGCCGCCGTCGCCCAGGTCGCCCACGACGCGGGCGCCCGTCTCGTCGTCGACAACACCTTCGCCACGCCCTACCTCCAGCAGCCGCTGTCGCTCGGCGCGGACGTCGTCGTGCACTCGCTGACCAAGTACATGGGCGGCCACTCCGACGTGGTCGGCGGCGCCCTGATCGTCTCCGACCAGACGCTCGGCGAGGAACTGGCCTACCACCAGAACGCGATGGGCGCCGTCGCCGGCCCCTTCGACTCCTGGCTGGTGCTGCGCGGCACCAAGACCCTCGCCGTGCGCATGGACCGGCACAGCGAGAACGCCACCAAGGTCGCCGACATGCTCAGCCGGCACGCCAAGGTGACCAGCGTGCTCTACCCGGGCCTGCCCGAGCACCCGGGGCACGAGGTCGCCGCCAAGCAGATGCGTGCCTTCGGCGGCATGATCTCCTTCCGTGTCGAGGGCGGCGAGGAGGCGGCCGTCGAGGTGTGCAACCGCGCCAAGGTGTTCACCCTCGGCGAGTCGCTCGGTGGCGTCGAGTCCCTGATCGAGCACCCGGGCCGGATGACCCACGCCTCCGCGGCCGGCTCGGCCCTGGAGGTCCCCGCCGACCTCGTCCGCCTCTCCGTCGGCATCGAGAACGTCGACGACCTGGTGGAGGACCTGCGCCAGGCCCTCGGCTAGACATCGCGGTGGACGCCGCAGCGGTGATCCGGGCCGAACGCGGCCCGGGTCACCACCCGTCCACCGGTGGAGTCGTCTCCGACGGCGGCTCCACCCACGGGTGGGCGTACGCCGCCCACACCCCGAACACCACCGCCGCCACGCACACCAGCACCCAGAGCACCCGGCGCACCAGCCGCCCGCGCCGCAGCAGCCGCTCGCCGCGGCGCACCGCCTCCGCGTACAGGTCCGGCGGCACCGGCACCGGACGCGCGCCCATCACCCGCCGTACGGCGGCCTCCCGCTCGGCCCGGTTCACCCCGGCCTCCCCGCGCCGTACGGCCGCCCGCTCCGCGTGTCCCGCGTCCTCATGACGGCGCCGCCTTCGATGACGGCGCCGCCTTCGCGTTCACCGTGCGCGCACCGGCCGCCCTGACCGGGTGCAGCACCAGGGACGTCGCCCGGTCGCAGACGGTGTGCACACGCTCCGCGGTCAGCCCGAGCAGCGCGGCCGTCTGCTCCTCGGCGACCCCCTCGTACATCCGCAGCACCAGGATCAGCCGCTCCTGCGGGTCCAGCCCGGCGAGCGGGCCGCGCGGCACGGGCCGTGCGCGGCGAAGGAGGCGGTGCCGGTGCCAGATCGTGCGCGCGAAGCGGACCGCGAGGTACTGGCGCGCGCAGTCGTACGGATCCTCGCCGCGCAGCCGCTGCCAGCGGGCGTAGGTGTGGCCGAGTGCCAGGGTCAGCAGGCGCCGCGCGCGGGGGTTGGCGTCCGGGGCCTCGGCGGTGAGCAGCGTCGCGGCGAGCAGCAGCCGGCCGGCCGCGCCCGCGACGAACGCCTCGAACTCCTGGGCCAGGACCGCCCCTTGGGCCATCCGCCGATCACGCACGACGCCTCCCCGTCGGGGGCCCTGTCCGGTACAGGACAGATGAATCGCGTACGACGCAGGACCCGGCTCTCATATGAGGCCGACCGGGGCTCCGGGTCAAGCCTCGGGATGCTTCCCCTGGGTGCGGGCCGACAGGCCGTGGTTGAAGCGGGTCAGCAGGGCGCAGAACTGCTCGCGCTCCTGCGGCGACCAGTCCTCGGTCAGCTCCGCCATCAGCAGGCGCCGCGAGGAGCGCACCTCCGCCAGCCGGGCGGCACCGCGCGGGGACAGCTGGAGCACCACCGCGCGCCCGTCCTCCGGGTGCGAGGTGCGCTTGACCAGGCCGGTGTCGACCAGCGGGGCCACCTGCCGGGTCACCGTGGAGGAGTCGATGCCCATGCCCGAGGCGAGCGCCTTGACGCCCATCGGGCCCTCCTTGTCGAGGCGGTTGAGCAGCAGATAGGCGGCGCGGTCCATGGAGTTGCGCGCCTGCCCGACACCACCGAGCCGCGTCTGTTCGGCGCGGCGGGCGAACACCGCCACCTCGTGCTGGAGGGAGTCGAGAAGACCGGGATCACCGACGGTCGTCATGTCCATCGACATTTCAGGTGTTGTGGGCATGGCCGGAGGCTCGCTTCATGAAGGGCTGCAAGGTTGGGGGACAGGGTACGCGGCCCGGCGCCGGGCCGTACCGGCGCTGCGCAAACCCGTCTTGGACCTTGGTCACCACCGTCGTCCGCCACCGCGAGCTGCGATGCTGGAGTCATGAACTACCGCACCGCCCATCCGTTGCGCTCCGTCACCCTGGACGACGTACGCGGAGCCCAGAAGATGCTCTCGGGCGTGGCGCGGACGACCGCGATGGAGGGCAGCCGGCACCTGTCCCAGCTGGTCGGCGCGCCGGTGCAGCTGAAGTGCGAGAACCTCCAGCGCACCGGCTCGTTCAAGCTGCGCGGCGCCTATGTGCGCATCGCCGGGCTGCTGCCGGAGGAACGCGCCGCCGGAGTGGTAGCCGCGAGCGCCGGCAACCACGCGCAGGGCGTCGCCCTGGCCTCCTCGCTGCTGGGCGTGCACGCCACCGTCTTCATGCCGCACGGCGCCCCGCTGCCCAAGGTCAGCGCGACCAGGGAGTACGGCGCCGAGGTGCGCCTCACCGGCCAGGTGGTGGACGAGACGCTGGCCGCCGCCCAGGACTACGCGGCCCGCACCGGCGCGGTGTTCATCCACCCCTTCGACCACCCGGACATCATCGCCGGGCAGGGCACGGTCGGCCTGGAGATCCTGGAGCAGTGCCCGGAGGTGCGCACGATCCTCGTCGGGGTCGGCGGCGGGGGACTGGTAGCCGGGATCGCGGTCGCGGTGAAGGCGATCAGGCCCGACGTACGGATCATCGGCGTCCAGGCCGAGGGCGCCGCCGCCTACCCGCCCTCGCTGGCCGTCGGACACCCGGTGGCGGTCGCGAACCCGGCCACGATGGCCGATGGCATCAAGGTGGGCAAGCCCGGCGTGGTGCCGTTCGGCATCATCCGCGAGCTGGTGGACGAGACGCGCACGGTCACCGAGGACCAGCTGTCCGCCGCGCTGCTGCTGTGCCTGGAGCGGGCCAAGCTGGTCGTGGAACCGGCCGGCGCGAGCCCGGTCGCCGCGCTGCTCGCGTCCCCGGACACCTTCGAGGGCCCGGTCGTCTGCGTGCTGTCCGGCGGCAATGTCGACCCGGTGCTGCTCCAGCGGGTGCTGCGGCACGGCATGTCCGCGCAGGGCCGCTATCTGGCCGTACGACTGCGGCTCACCGACCGCCCGGGCGCCCTCGCCGATCTCCTCGGGGTGCTGTCGGGGGTGGACGCCAACGTCCTCGACGTCAGCCATGTCCGCACCGACCCCCGGCTCGGCCTCAGCGAGGTGGAGGTCGAACTCCACCTGGAGACCAAGGGCCCGGCCCACTGCGCCGAGGTCGGCCGGTGCCTGGGCGACGCGGGCTACCTGGTCATCCCCTCCTGAGACCTCCCCTGAGACCTCGCCTGAGACCTCGCCACGAGCCGTACGACCGTACGACCGTACGACGGGGAGATACGACGGGACCCCCGGCGTCCGCTGCGGACGCCGGGGGTCCCGGGTGGGAAAGCTCTGGGGCTCAGCCGTTGTAGGGCTCGGCCTTGAGGATGCGGACCGAGGCGGTCTTGCCGTTCGGCAGCTCGTACTCCGCGTCCTCGCCGACCTTGTGGCCGATGACACCGGCCCCCAGCGGCGACTGCGGCGAGTACGTCTCCACGTCGGAGCTCGCGTACTCGCGGGAGGCGAGCAGGAACGTCATGGTGTCGTCCTCGTCACCGTCGAAGGCGATCGTGACGACCATGCCGGGCGCGACGGCGCCGTCGGCGGAGGCCGGGGCCTCGCCCACCTTGGCGCTCTCGAGAAGCTGGGTCAGCTGCCGCACACGCAGCTCCTGCTTGCCCTGCTCCTCCTTGGCCGCGTGGTACCCGCCGTTCTCGCGCAGGTCTCCCTCCTCGCGCGCGGCCGCGATCTTGGCGGCGATCTCCGTGCGCGCAGGACCAGTAAGGTACTCAAGCTCGACCTTGAGCTTGTTGTACGCCTCCTGGGTCAGCCAGGTGACGTTCTCGCTGGTCTGGGTCACAGGGTGCTCCTCGTCGGTACTGGGAATACAAAGCATCGCCCTACCCAGAAGAATGTTCCCTCTTGGATGGGCGAAACCACGAGCCTAACAATTCATCCGGGGAAGGGGGAGGACATAAGCCATCAGAATCACATCAACGCAGGTCGGGCCGTCCGCATTCCGGGTGAAGGAGCGGCGGGGCGGCGCGTCCGGCGCGGTGGACCACTGTCCGGGCCGGGTTCCGGCCGGTGATGCTCCCGGCGGGTCAGCCGCTGTGGCAGCCCAGCAGCTCGGCCGTGGTGCCGCGAGCCGTCGTACGCAGCGTGACGACCTTGTCGATGCGTGTGGCCGAGCCGGTGAAGTGGAAGTCGGCGCGTCCGACCTCGGTACCGTCCGCCGACTGGGAACGCAGGGTGCAGTAGCCGTCGGTCCCGGCGTCCTTGTGGACCTCCAGGTGGGCCTTGACCGCGGTGTCCGTGGAGTCGAAGGTGATCACCTGGGCGCTGATCCGCGTCTGCACGATGTAGTGGTACGCGAAGTAGCCGACCAGGGCCAGCAGGGCGGCGCCGAGCACCACGGCGGCGACCTTGAGTTTGCGGTCGGCGCGCTCGTCAGAGGAGCGGCCGTAGCGGCCCGTGGGCAGCCCCGTGCTCGCCGTACTCATGATCGTCCTCTCCGCGGAATTAATCGCCCCCCGATTCGGTCACTATAGAAGCCTTCGATTGCGCCCTGAGCCTTGGGGGCGCCGACCTACCGAGGATTGAGTCTTGACTGACCAGCTGCGACTGATGGCCGTTCACGCACACCCCGACGACGAGTCGAGCAAGGGCGCGGCCACCATGGCGAAGTACGTGTCCGAGGGGGTGGACGTGCTGGTGGTGACCTGCACCGGCGGTGAACGCGGCTCCATCCTCAACCCCAAGCTCCAGGGCGACCCCTACATCGAGGCGAACATCCACGAGGTGCGCCGCAAGGAGATGGACGAGGCCCGCGAGATCCTGGGCGTCAAGCAGGAGTGGCTGGGCTTCGTGGACTCCGGGCTGCCCGAGGGCGACCCGCTGCCGCCGCTGCCTGAGGGCTGCTTCGCCCTGGAGGACGTCGACAAGGCGGCCGGCGAGCTGGTGCGCCAGATCCGCTCCTTCCGCCCGCAGGTGATCACCACCTACGACGAGAACGGCGGCTACCCCCACCCCGACCACATCATGACCCACAAGATCTCCATGGTGGCGTTCGAGGGCGCGGCGGACACCGAGAAGTACCCCGAGGACGAGTTCGGCCCGGCCCACCGGCCGCAGAAGCTCTACTACAACCAGGGCTTCAACCGCCCCCGCACCGAGGCCCTGCACCAGGCGATGCTCGACCGCGGCCTGGAGTCGCCGTACGGGGAGTGGCTCAAGCGCTGGAAGGAGATCGAGCGGGTCGAACGCACCCTGACCACGCATGTTCCCTGCGCGGACTTCTTCGAGATCCGCGACAAGGCGCTGATTGCGCACGCCACACAGATCGATCCGGACGGCGGCTGGTTCCGCGTGCCGATGGACCTCCAGAGGGAGGTCTGGCCGACGGAGGAGTACGAGCTGGCGAAGTCGCTCGTGGACACCTCCCTCCCCGAGGACGACCTCTTCGCGGGCATCCGGGACAATGCCTGACATGAGCGCAAGCGTGAGCCTGGCAGCGACGGACCTCGTCTCCCTCGCCGATCTCGACCAGAACAAGGTCACCCCCGGTGTCCTCGGCTTCATCGTGTTCGCGGTGATGGCGGTGGCGGTGTGGGGCCTCATGAAGTCGATGAGCAAGCACATGCGGAAGGTCGACTTCAAGGAGCCCGCCGACCCCGGCACGGACAGCCAGCCGGCCGACACCCCGGCCCAGCGCAGCTGAACCCGGGCTGACCTGGCCCTTTGACCCCGGGCCCGGCCCTCGGCCGATGGCCCCGGGTCTCCGTCTCCGCGGACCTCGGCCCTGAGTGCCCGGTCCGCGGGACGTCGGCCCCCGGGAGCTCGGTCCGCGAGACTTCGGCCTTCGGCTCCGGCTGCCGGAGCGGCCCGGGGCCGTGGAAACCGGCCGCCCGCCGAAGCCGTCGCCCCCGTCACCTCACGGGCGCGACGGTCCGCAGCCGTGCGCGGCCGCAGGGCCCCTGCCGACCGGTCCCCGGACGTGCGCCCCGCTCCTGAGCGGCGGGCGTGCGCGGGGGCGGGCTGGCGAGTTCCGCGTATCCGGATCGCGGCGCGTGGGGCGCGGGCGCAAGGGCGGGTTTCTCATCAAGGGCGGGTTCCTCATGAGGGACGGCTTCGGCCGCTGACCCGCATCGCGAGCCGCCGTACCGCGAGCCGCCGTCCCGCGTGCCGCCGTGGCGCGTGCCGCCGTGGCGCCGTTCCGCGAACCTCCGCACCGCACGCCGCCGTCCCGCATGTTGCCGTCGAGGCAAGCGACAGGGGCCCGGCAGGCACACAGTTGCTGCCCGGACGAGCTGCCCGGACGAGCGCCGCCTGCGCGGCGGCAGGCGCAGCCGCCCCGCCCCGGTCCCCGCGCCTACGACGGCACCCGCGTCCCGCACCGCCCCTTCCCCACCGCCAGGTACACGCACGCCCCCGCCAGCGCCGCCTCCGCGACCGCGCACCCCACCGCCTGGAGCAGGGCCGAGCCCGAGTCGGCGGTGGTTATGTCGAACCAGGCGTCGAGGACGGCCATGGACGCCGTGGCGGAGGCGGTGAGGCGCGCCCGGGGGTCGGCGCGGAGGCCGAGGAGGGCCGTGGCCGCGCAGCCCGCCGCCATCAGGACGTCGAGACCTGTCCAGGCCAGCGGCCAGTGGTCCACCGTGGTGCGGCCGGGCAGTGTCATCGCGAGCATCACCATCCACGGCACCAGCAGGACCGCCGCCGCGGCCAGCCCGATGAACGTCCACTTCTTCTTCGCTGTCACGCCCCGTCCCCCTCTCGGCCCCTCCCAGGGCCGCAGTCGTCCTCGATCCGGCTCTGCCACCGTAGACCGCAGAGAAAATTCTGCAAAGAGAATTCGGCAGTCTTCGGCAAACCTCAGGGACGTCTCAGGGTTCTCAGGGTTACGGTTTCCGCATGACCGACGGCATGCCCGAGATGACCAGCCTGGAGCGCACCGCGCTCTACAAATCCCTGGGCAACCCCCTGCGCCGCCGGATCCTGGAGTACCTCGGCCGGCACGGCGAGGCGAACTCCACGGTGCTGGCCCGCGAACTCGGCGAGAGCTCCGGCACCACCAGCTACCACCTGCGCAAACTCGCCGAGCAGCGGCTCATCGAGGAGATACCGGAGAAGTCCGGTGGCCGCGAGCGCTGGTGGCGGACGCTGCCCTTCCGGCACACCACGCCCGACCCGGCCACGATGGCGCCGGACGAGTACGCGGCCGCCGCCCAACTCGCCCATCTCAAGATCGAGTTCGACACCGCGCTCTACCACCGCGCCCACCACGACTACCGCGGTCCCGAGGGCTGGGTCCAGGTCCAGCGCCACGGCACCTGGATGACCCGCGAGGAACTGCTCGCCTTCGTGCGCGACTACCACGCCCTGCTCGACCGCTACGGCCACTCCCGCGAGGAGGCGCCGGAGGGCGCGCGCCCGATGCTCATGCGCTACTACGCGGTCCCGGAACCGGCGGAGGACAAAGACGCGGAACCGATCGCCGCCGAACCGCCCACCGCCTGAGCGGCATCCCCGCTCACCGTGCCCGGCCCGACCTCGGCTCCAGCGGGCTCCGAAGCGCGGTGACGAGAGCGTGGACGGCGTATCCGTCCACGCGGCCCGCCGACTCCCAGGCGCATGGCGACGGAGAAGTCCGCGGCAGCCTTGACCACGTCAGTGAGCCGGTGCGGGCCTCGCCGACCAGGCCGGGCGTTGCGAGAGGCCGCGCCGGAACCCTCGCCGCGTACGACCGTGTCGGCGACAACCCCCTGCTGAGTCAGCCGTTCTTGGTCCTGTCCACGACGAAATCGCAGAGTCCCTCAAGCACGTCACGCGCCGGTGAGTCGGGCAGATCAGCGATCTCCTGCCTGGCTACGCCCGCCCACTTCCGTACTTCCGCCCGTGTCATGTCGACGGCCGGATGCTCCTGGAGGAGTTTCAGGGCCTCGGCGTGCAGGGCGGGGTCGGTCAGCTGGCCGGACCGCATCAGCTCCACGAGCCGGGCATCTGTGGCGAGAGCCGAGCGAGCGGCGTAGATCATCGGCAGGGTGGGGACACCCTCGCGGAGGTCGGCCCCCGGGGGTTTGCCGCTCTCGTCGGCCTCGCTGGTGATGTCGAGCAGGTCGTCGGACAACTGGTAGGCGATTCCCCACGCTTCGCACGCCCGCGCGATCCGCGCCACGATCTCCTCCGGCGCACCCGAGAGGAGGCCGCCCAGCTCGCCCGAGGCGGCGAACAGCGACGCGGTCTTGTTGGCGAGGACGTCGAGATAGTGATCGAGCCGGTCGGACTCGGACTGCGGGCCCGCCGTCTCGGCCGACTGACCCTCGCAGAGTCGGATGAAGGTCCGCGCGTGCAGACGGATCGCCTCATCCCCAAGTCCTGCCAGGAGTTGGGACGCGCGCGAATAGAGGAAGTCTCCCGTGAGTACGGCGACTCTGGTGCCCCACAGCACGTGCGCGCTCGGCACCCCGCGCCGGATGGTGGCCTCATCCATGACGTCGTCGTGGTACAGCGTCCCGATGTGGGTGAGTTCCATGGATGCCGCGGCCGACAGGATGCGCTCGTCCCGATGAGATCCGAACTGGGCACCCAGAAGAACCAGAAAAGGCCGAAGTCGCTTTCCGCCGGCACTGATCAGGTGGCGTGCGGAGGCGGCCAACAGCTCATTGTCTGTTTCCGCCGCAGCAAATAGCTGTTCTTCGACCAGCTTCATGCCTCGGGTCAGCTCGTCGGCCAATTCCGCATCGGCAATATCCACGGGTAGAGCATGCCTCACGTAAATCTCCAACTGTACCCGGCAAGTCTATTGACGATCACATCTAATCATGCTGCACGTCTGAACGTCCAGCATGCACATCTCCCTGCCCACCCTTCACCGCCCTGGTCGTGGAAGCGTCCGGTGACCGCCTGCGGAGGCGTCTGATCTCGGGAACCAGCGGGGCGGCAGCGCTGAGCAGCAGAATGAGAACTCCGTTGCAGACAAGGACGATCGGGAGACCGAATGCCCCGGCCAACCCACCGGCCGCCGCGGTTCCCGCCGGGCTGAGGGCGTAATTCCCAAGTGCGTCGTACGAGGAGATACGAGACAGCTCTTCCGGTGGAATCTCCTGCTGGAGCGCGATGGCCCAGCCGACCTCGAAGATTTCAAGGAATGCCCCCGCCAGGAAGGACAAGGCAATATCGACCGGCGTCGTCAGGGGAATGGCGAGTGCGAAGAACAGCAGAGACAGGGCAGGAAAGGAAAGGAGCCCCGCCAGGAGTATGCGGCGCGGCCGGTATCTGAGCAGTACCAGGCCACCGACAACCGCTCCAAAACCATATGCGGCGACGATGAATCCCCAACTGCGCGCACCGCCGAGATGCAGATCGGCGGCCAGTGGCCCCAATACCGCGATCAGGGCCGAACTCGCGGAGGTGACGACCCCGGACAGCGTCACGGTGACCCACAGCCAGCGCCGAGAGGTGAACGTCCGCCATCCCTGCCGGAGTTCGGAAATCATGTCGGACTTCTGGACCTGAGGCAGGTTGGAGAAGCTCATCCGAAACCTGAGGGCCGCGGCGATCGCAAAACTCGCGGCGTCGATGCCGAGACCCAGCCCTGAACCCCAGAACGCGATGAGTGGACCGGCGAGTGCGGCACCGCCGATCGATGCCGTGTTACGGCACATGCGATCCAACGCGACGCCCTGCTGACGCAGTTCGGCCGGCACGGTGTGGGGGAGCAGCCCCTGCGCGGCCGGATAACTGACGGCCACGCCCATGCCGCCGATCGCGGACAGTACGCCCAGGTGCCAAACCTCGGCATGGCCGCTGAGAACCAGACCGGCAGCGGCACCTTCGGCGGCGGCCTGCACGATGTTCGCGGCGACCAGAACCCGGTGACGGGGCCAGCGGTCCGCGATCACTCCGCCGATCAGGAGAAAGGCGATGAGAGGGACAAGTTTGGCAGTCGCGATGAGTCCGACATCGCCCGCAGAACCGCCGACATCGAGGACCGCGAACGGCATTGCGACAGTCGCAATCGATGACCCCGCGACCGAGATGGCATTGCACGACGCAAGCAGCCGAAAATTTCTACTCTGTAGAGGGCCTTGCACAGTGGAGAGTTGAAGGAACTGCACTCGCTGCGCTCCCTCGCGGGCCGTGTCTGCTCGACTCTCTTGCGATGACGGCCCTGTCAGCGAGGCCGCGAGCCATCAAACTCTCGGCTCCGATGACTGTCAAGGTGTCGTAGATCGCAGAGGCTAAGAGATCCGAATAAGCGAAGTGATCTAGGTCACTCCATTGACTGCTCATGATGTGCGGAACGCCCGGGATCAGTCGCTCTGTTCAGGCTGTATGTGGAGGGACCGGGTCTCCTTCGGCACTCACCTCGTACTCGTCTCACAAAGCACTCTTGCAACTCGGGACTCGCTGGTAAGGTCCAATAAGCGAAGGGCTGTTCGGCAGGTAACCCCTATAGGGGATGCGAGGGGGGCTCGAGTTGAACTCGGAAGACCGCAAGGTTGCGTTGTCGTTCGGGCAGCGTCGGTTGTGGCTTGCTGATCAGGTTGCGCCGGGGAGTTTGGCTTATAGCACTCCGTTCATTTTGCGGTTGCGGGGACGGGTACGTCCTGATGTGTTGCGGGCGTGTTTGGGTGAGATCGTGCGTCGGCATGAGGTGTTGCGGACGACGTTCGCTGTGGAGAGTGGTGTTCCGGTTCAGGTGGTGGGGGCGCCGTTCGAGGTGGCTCTGCCGGTTGTGGACTGTCGTGGTGGGGGTCGGGGGGCGGTGGATTCGGCGGTTCGTGAAGAGTTGTCGGTGCCGTTCGATCTGGCGCGTGGTCCGTTGTTGCGGGGTTGTCTGATCCTGGCGGATGCGGATGACGGTGTGTTGGTGCTGAATATGCATCACATTGTGGTGGACGGCTGGTCCGTTGGTGTTCTGCAGGATGAGTTGCTGGCTCTCTATCCGGCTTTCTGTCGGGGTGAGGCGGCGCCTTTGGCGGAGTTGCCTTTGCAGTATGCCGATTACGCGTTGTGGCAGGCGGGGGAGTTGGCGGGGGAGCGGCGTGGGGAGTTGGAGTCGTTCTGGCGTGAGCGGCTCGCGGGGGCGCCCGCGTATATGAGGTTGCCGTACGACCGGGAGCCGGCGGCGGGTGCGGGGTGGGAAGGGGACACCCACAGTTTCACGTTGGATGCGGAACTGGTCGCGGGTTTGCGTGTGTTGGCGCGGGACGAGGGGTGTACTCCCTTCATGGTGCTGCTCGCCGCGTACAAGGTCTTGTTGCATCGTTTGACGGGTGAGACGGACATTGTGGTGGCGACTCCGGTCGCGGGGCGGAATCATCCGTCGTTGGACCAGCTCATCGGGTTCTTCGTCAACAATCTGGTGTTGCGCACCGATCTCGGTGGTGAGCCCGGTTTTCGTGAGGTGGTGCGGCGGGTCCGGGAAACCGTCCTCGACGCGCAGGATCACCAGGATCTGCCCTTCGACATGGTCGTGGCCGCCACCCGGCCACCACGCGAACCCGGTCGGACCCCGTACCTTCAGGCGACACTCGTTCACCAGCCGGAATCGGTGTCCGAATACCGCATCGGCGACCTTGTGGCCACACCGACCCAGGCGCCTCTGCCCGGTGCCCCGGTGGACCTGGTCTTCTCTGTCTTCGAGGGAGCCTCCACAGATATCCAGGTCAATTACCGGCGTGGCCTGTTCGACGCCGACTCGGTGAAATCGATCAGTGACCAGTTCGTCGAAGTGCTGCGCCTGGGCGTATCCGGTGACAGGGGAGCGGACCGCGACCTACGAGCCTCGGAGGTCGCGGAGCAGCCCACCTCCGTCCTCGTCGGCCCGACCCGGACCGATCTGCTGGACCTCGATCTCGGCGGAGCACTGGACGCCGTTGCCCAACGGCACCCGGACGCGACCGCGCTGCAAAGCGCGGGCGACAGCCTGACGTACCCCGAACTGATCGCGGCGAGCGACGAGGTGGCCGCCGCCCTCCGAGCCGCGGGGGTCGGCAACGGCCATGTGGTCGGACTCTCCCTGGAACCAGGGCTCGCCCTCGTGATCGCCTTGGTCGCCACCGTGCGCATCGGCGCGGCCTACATGTGCCTGGACACGGCCGCGCCCGAGGAGCGCAACGCCTGGCTGCTCGATGACGCCGGATGCTCCGTCGTGGTGTCGCACACCGACGCGTCGGCACCCAACGAGTGGGCGTCCCTCGCCTATGACCGGCTGTCCGAGGAACGAAGGCCGTGGAGCGACAGGGACGACTTCCCCGCGTCCAGGCGCCCGGCGTACATCGTCTACACCTCCGGTTCCACCGGGGAACCGAAGGGCGTCGTCCTCGTGCACGACGCGGTGTGCAACTGGGCACTGGGGATGGGCGAGGCCATGCGCGTCGGTCCTGATACGAATGTTGCCCAGCTGGCCACCCCGTCGTTCGACGTCATGTCCGCAGAGGTGTGGATGGCGTTGTTGACCGGCGCGAGGCTCAGCGTCATCCCCCGCCAGGAGCGACGTGGTGCGAGCGTCACCGCTGAGGCCTTGCGGCGTGAGGGCGTCACGCTCTACATGGGCACACCCGGGCCGCTCACGGTGATCGAGCCCGGCACCGTACCGCTGATCGACAAAATCGTCGTGGGCGGCGACGTCCTGTCGGACGCCCTGGTCGAGAAGTGGCTGCCGCAGGCGGCCGTGGGCCAGGTGTACGGGGCCAGCGAGGGCACCATGTCCACGACGATCGGCGTACTCGACGCGGGCACACCGGCCAATCGGGCCGGCCGGCCGCTGCCCAACACGTCCATCCGCATTCTGTCGGAGACGCTGGAGCCGTTGCCCGCGGGAACCGTGGGCGAGATCTTCATCAGCGGCGTCGGCGTCGGGCAGGAGTATTTCGAGCGGCGATCCCTGACCGCGGAGAAGTTCCTGCCCGACCCGTTCAGTGACGTACCCGGCAGCCGGATGTACCGCACCGGCGATCTGGGCCGTATATCGCCCGGTGGCGAAGTGGAGTTCGTCGGCCGCTGCGACGACATGGTGAAGATCCGAGGTGTCCGGGTCGAGCCCGCAGAGGTCGAAGCGGCTGTCAGCGCTCTTGCGGGGGTATCTTCCTGCGCGGTGGCCGCGGACAAGGACAAACACGGAGCGACGATTCTCCGAGCGTACGTGATCATGAAGGATCCGACGATCGACACAAGGGCACTGCGCACGCTCATAGAAGCCGCTCTTCCCGCCAGCATGATCCCGCATTCGATCGTGTACGTCGATTCCTTCCCGCTGACCACGAATGGCAAGGTCGACCGCGCCAGATTGCTGGAGATCTCGGCTTCCGAAGAGAAGAGTGGCGACCGGGGAACCATTTCCGAGGCGATGAACATCGTTCTCGACGTGTGGGAGGAAGTTCTCGGTCACAGCCCGATCGCAGTCTCCGACAACTTCTTCGAGCTCGGCGGCGACTCTCTGGGCGCAATCCGGATCATCGCCAAGCTGGAGCTGGCGTTCTCGGTGCAGATCGAGTTCTCCGAGTTCCTGCGGAACGCTACGGCGCATGGCCTCCTCCGGCATATCGAGGGTTTGCGCGGCGTGGGCGCGAAGACCGCACCCCTGCCGAGGACTTCGACGTCGTCCAAGGTTGCGTTGTCGTTCGGGCAGCGTCGGTTGTGGCTTGCTGATCAGGTTGCGCCGGGGAGTTTGGCTTATAGCACTCCGTTCATTTTGCGGTTGCGGGGACGGGTACGTCCTGATGTGTTGCGGGCGTGTTTGGGTGAGATCGTGCGTCGGCATGAGGTGTTGCGGACGACGTTCGCTGTGGAGAGTGGTGTTCCGGTTCAGGTGGTGGGGGCGCCGTTCGAGGTGGCTCTTCCGGTTGTGGACTGTCGTGGTGGGGGTCGGGGGGCGGTGGATTCGGCGGTTCGTGAAGAGTTGTCGGTGCCGTTCGATCTGGCGCGTGGTCCGTTGTTGCGGGGTTGTCTGATCCTGGCGGATGCGGATGACAGTGTGTTGGTGCTGAATATGCATCACATTGTGGTGGACGGCTGGTCTGTTGGTGTTCTGCAGGATGAGTTGCTGGCTCTCTATCCGGCTTTCTGTCGGGGGGAGGCGGCGCCTTTGGCGGAGTTGCCTTTGCAGTATGCCGATTACGCGTTGTGGCAGGCGGGGGAGTTGGCGGGGGAGCGGCGTGGGGAGTTGGAGTCGTTCTGGCGTGGGCGGCTCGCGGGGGCGCCCGCGTATATGAGGTTGCCGTACGACCGGGAGCCGGCGGCGGGTGCGGGGTGGGAAGGGGACACCCACAGTTTCACGTTGGATGCGGAACTGGTCGCGGGTTTGCGTGTGTTGGCGCGGGATGAGGGGTGTACTCCCTTCATGGTGCTGCTCGCCGCGTACAAGGTCTTGTTGCATCGTTTGACGGGTGAGACGGACATTGTGGTGGCGACTCCGGTCGCGGGGCGGAATCATCCGTCGTTGGACGCACCGATCTCGGTGGTGAGCCCGGTTTTCGTGAGGTGGTGCGGCGGGTCCGGGAAACCGTCCTCGACGCGCAGGATCACCAGGATCTGCCCTTCGACATGGTCGTGGCCGCCACCCGGCCACGACGCCACCCCGATCGGACCCCGTACACGGAAGTCTGGTTCGCCCTCAACCGGAGCCAGCATTTCGAAAGGGCGCTGGAAGACATCACGGTCTCGACCGAGGAATACACGCAGGACCGCGACAGCGTTCGGCACGACTTCACCCTCGATGTGAGCGCGGACGACAACGGCATGCAAGCCGCGCTCCTGTGCCGTGACGGAATGTATTCCCGGTCCGAAATCGTGGAACTGCTGTCTCTGTGGAGGGAAATCCTGGTCGGCGGCCTCCGGGCGCCGGACCGCTCGATACGTGAACTCATTGCCGACTAAGGAGTATGGATTTGGCCCTCATCGCCGGCTTCTCCGAAGGTTTTCACGATGCGGCACTCTGCCTGCTCGACGACACGGTGATCGTTCATGCCTCGCACAGTGAGCGCTACTCCCGGGAAAAGGGGGACCGCTGGCTGCATCCGAAGCAACTCGAACTGATGAAACAGGCCGAGACCACCGCCTACTACGAGCGGCCCTGGCTCAAGGCCACCAGACGTCTGTATTCAGGACAGAAGCTCGCACGGCGACGCACGCCCGCTGACGTCTGCTTCTCCCATCATGAGACCCACGCCGCCGCCGGGTATTACACGGCGCCTTTCGATGACTGCAACATATTGGTTGTCGACGCGATCGGCGAGTGGGACACGATCTCCATATGGGACAACATGCGGAAGGTGCGTAGCTGGAAATACCCTTACTCGCTCGGTCTCCTGTATTCGGCGATCACCAAGCGAGTCGGACTTCAGCCGAACTCGGACGAATACATCACCATGGGTATGGCGGCTTACGGTGAGCCGCGTTACGACCTGAGTCACCTCCTCGAAGAGAATCTGCATCTCGGGTGCGACGATGTGTATCCCGACGCTCGCCCCGAGGACCTGGCGGCATCCGTGCAGAAGCTCTTCGAGGAGAAGCTGCTGGAGCTGGTCGCGCTCTGTCCGAAAGAGAACCTGGTGCTCATGGGCGGCTGTGCCCTCAACTGCGTTGCCAACTCACGCATCCAGGGCAAGAACCTGTGGATCATGCCCAACCCGGGCGACGCCGGCAGTGCCCTGGGCGCTGCGGCACTGGTTCGGCGCGCCAAGCTGCAGTGGGTCGATCCATATCTTGGGACGCAGCTGCCGAGGGCAAATCCATCGGACATCGTCAAGGAACTGCTGACCAACAAGGTGTGCGGTGTCGCTTCCGAGAAGGCGGAGTTTGGACCGAGGTCGCTCGGTAATCGGAGCTTGCTCGCCGACTGTCGTTACGACGTCAAAGACACGGTGAACAACATCAAGCGCCGTCAGCTCTTCAGGCCGTTCGCCCCGGCAATTCTCGAAGAGTTTGCCGGCGAGTACTTCACGGGCCCTATGAACGAGTATATGCAGTTCACCAGCCGCGCGTTGCACGACTACTCAAGTGTCACGCACGTCGACGGAACTGCTCGTGTTCAAGTCGTAAAGAAAGACTGCTCGTCGGTGCTGCGTCACGTGCTCGAGGAATGGTACGAGGCGACCGGCGTCCCGATGCTCCTGAACACCTCGCTGAACATCAAGGGCGAACCGATGGTGGATTCTGCCCAAGATGCTCAGAGGTTCACAGAGAAATACGGAGTCAATGTCTTCTAAATCCAGCCTCGCAGCCAAGCTGACCTGGCCGATCCGTTCGCTGCGGCGGTACATCTCCTTCCGTCGGCGAGCCAAGCGTCTCGCCAAAAAAGATGCGTACATCTACGACTGACGCGATCATTCCTTGAATCCGATGGCGCAGATCCATGCGCTGTGAATGAAAAAGATTCCTTAACTGTTTGGGGGCAGGTAGGTGCGAGATGCAAGGAAGCAGTACGAGGGCAGTCAGGTCAGTTCCTACACTGAATGGGACCCGCTGGAAGAAGTGATCGTCGGAATCCTGGACGATGCACGTTTTCCCGAATGGCATCCGTCCCTGGAATCGGTGATACCCGCTCAACAGCATGAGACATTCCGGCAGCGTGGCGGCGAGAAGTTCCCGCCGGAGATCGTCAAGGCCGCCAACGAGGAACTCGAAGAATTCGTTCGGATCCTGGAGGCGGAGGGCGTCACCGTGCGCCGCCCCGAGCCGATCCCGCAGGGGCAGCTCTACTCGACGGGCGCCTGGGCGACCACCGGGATGTACGCCGCGATGCCGCGTGACGCCATCCTGGTAGTGGGCGAGAAGATCATCGAGTGCCCCATGGCCTGGCGTTCACGCTATTACGAGAACCTCGCCTATCGTCCTTTGCTCAAGGAGTACTTCCGCAACGGAGCGCAGTGGATCGCCGGCCCCAAGCCGGAACTCACGGACGAGCTGTTCGACCTTGACTGGAAAGAGCCCTCGGAGGGCGAGCCGACCCGCTTCGCGATAACCGAGTTCGAGCCCACCTTCGATGCTGCCGACTTCCTTCGCCTCGGGCGCGACATCATCGGCCAGAAGAGCAATGTCACCAATGAGTTCGGCATCGAGTGGCTGCGCCGCACCCTGGGTGATGAGTTCCGGGTCAGCGTCCTTGAGTTCGACGACCCCCACCCCATGCACATCGATGCCACATTGGCTCCGTTGGCACCGGGCAAGTTGCTCATCAACCCTGAGCGAGTGCCCGAGGTCCCGAAGATGTTCAGGAACTGGGAGGTGCGGTCCGCGCCCGCGCCGATCATCCCTGACGCACAGCCGCTCTACATGACGAGCAAGTGGATCAACATGAACATCCTCATGCTCGACGAGCAGCGCGTCATCGTGGAGGCTCAGGACGAGCCGATGATCCAGTTCTTCAAGGACTGGGGGTTCACCCCGATTCCCTGCAACTTCCGGAACTTCAACAGCTTCGGCGGCTCCTTCCACTGCGCCACCCTGGACGTGCGTCGATCCGGCTCGCTCGATACATATGTCGACTGAGCATCCAGTACTCAAGAACCTGACTCCCGATCGCCCGGTTTCCCTGTGCACCGTCGTCTGCTTTCCCTATGCGGGCGGCGGAGCTCGGGTATTTCGTGGCTGGCAGCGGAATCTGTCACGACTGGTGAACGCCTTCGCGGTCCAACTACCGGGCCGCGAGGAGCGGCTCTCGGAGGCACCCGAGTCCGACCCCGAGCGCCTGGTGGCCGAACTGTGCGCGGCGATCGAACCCATCGCCACATCGAAGCTCGTACTCTTCGGCCATAGCCTCGGCGCCGTGCTCGCAGCCCGGGTGGCACAGGAACTGCTGGGAGACCGGAGCGAGTCCGACGCGGTGCTCATCGTGTCCGGGCGACGCTCGCCATGGAGCGGTCCGGTGTCATCGGAGACACGGTGGCTCGCGGACGGTGAACTCCTCGAGCGGCTCGGGTCCGAGGGAGGGCCCAGGGCCGAACTCGCGTCCAACGCGGAGTTCGCCCGGCTGATGCTCCCCGCGCTGAAGGCCGATCTGCACCTCTCGGACGCGGCGCACGGAATCCGTGAGCGCGCTGTGCGGATTCCGGTCATCGGTCTCTACGGCCAGCATGACGAGGGTACGCCGCCGAGTTACGTCCGGCCATGGGCGCGTTTTACAACGGGTGGTTTTCGCAGCGTCGAGATCGACGGCGGCCACTTCTTTGTAGAGACAAAATCATCAGACGTAATCGAGATCGTCGATGCAACGGCGCGTAGTTTGATCGGGCTCTGAATCGTTATTTGCCCACAAGGGACAAGGTGTGCTGACGTGACGTCGATTCCATGTGGTTCGTTCCACGATTTTTCTGATGCTGTCCCCGCGTCCGGTGTGCTGGGTGGGGTGACGGTTTCCGGGTTGTTCGGGGCGCAGGTGGCGCGGACGCCTGATGCGGTGGCGTTGGTGGAGGGTGATCGGCGTTGGTCGTATCGGGAGTTGGATGCGGCGGTGGGTGTGGTGGCGGCTCGTCTGGGTGCGGTGGGTGTGGGGCCTGGTCGGGTGGTCGGTGTGTGTGCGGGTCGGCAGTCGGAGATGGTGGTGGGGCTGCTGGGTGTGTTGCGGGCTGGGGCGGCGTATGTGCCGTTGGATCTGTCGTATCCGGCTGAGCGGTTGGCGTTCATGTTGGAGGACAGTGGTGCTGATGTGGTGGTGGCTGGTGCGGATGTGCCGGCGGCTGTGTTGGGGCGCGGGGTTGTGGTCGGTGTTCCGCAGGGTGAGATTCCTGTGGGGGACGAGGTTGAACCGGGTGTTCGGGGAGAGGCGGCGGGTCCGGGGGATCTGGCGTACGTGATCTACACGTCCGGTTCCACCGGGCGGCCCAAGGGCGTTGAAGTCACCCACACCAATCTCGCGGCCATGCTGCACGAGTTGCGCCCGTGCCTCGGTTCCGAGGTGCTGCTGCTGGCATCCCTGACCTTCGACGCCTCATGGCGCGCGGTGGGCATTCTGCTGACCGGGGGCTGCCTGCACGTACTGGACGACCGCAGGGACCTGACGGCCGCCTCGCGATACCTGAACAAGCACGGCGTCGACACGGTGAGTTGTACGCCGTCGCAGCTCGCGGCTCTGCTCGCGGCAGGACCGTTGCCCGCACCGCTCCGCATTATGGCGGGTGGAGAGCCTTTCCCCGCCGACATGTGGCAGCGCCTGAAAGACACACCCGATGTCGTGGCCTTCAATCTGTATGGGCCGACGGAGTGCACGGTGGATGCGACGTTGGCGCGGGTCGCGGGTGATCGGCCGGTGATCGGGCGTCCGTTGAGGAGTGTGCGTCTGTATGTGCTGGACGAGGACGGTGCGTTGGCGCCGGTGGGTGCGCCTGGTGAGTTGTACATCGGTGGTGCGGGTGTGGCGCGGGGGTACCGTAATCGGCCCGGGTTGACGGCTGAGCGGTTCGTGCCTGATCCGTGGGGTGCTCGGGGTGATCGGCTGTATCGCAGTGGTGACTTGGTGCGGTACCTGCCTTCGGGGGATGTCGAGTTTGTGGGGCGGGCCGATGATCAGGTCAAGATCCGTGGTTATCGGGTGGAGCCGGGTGAGGTGGAGTCCGCGCTGCGTAAGCAGGCAGCTGTGGAGCAGGCTGTTGTCGTCGCGCACGGGCGGGCGTCCGAGGATCGTCGGCTGATCGCGTATGTCACCGCGGCGCCCGGTCGTGAGGGCGAGGGCGAGGGTGTGGCGTTGGGTGCCCGGTTGCGTGAGGATCTGGCGGGGTTCCTGCCTGACTTCATGGTGCCTTCCGTGGTGATGGTGCTGGACGCCATGCCGGTGGGGCCGGGCGGGAAGCTGGACCGGCAGGCGCTTCCGGAGCCGGATGGGAGCCGGCCCGAGCTGGCCGCGCACTACGAAGCCCCCCGTACGCCGTCCGAGGAGGTCATCGCGGGGATCTGGTCGGAGCTCCTTGAGATCTCGCCGATCGGTCTGCACGACGACTTCTTCGAACTCGGCGGTCACTCGATGCTCGCCATCCAGGTCATCGCCCGCATCAACGACGCCCTCGACACCGACATCAATCTGCGGGTCGTCTTCGAGTGCCCCACCGTGGCCGCACTGGCGGACCATGTGGACGGCCTGAGGACAGACTCGTCCCGCGCCGTGCTCCAGCCGGTTCCCAGGACCGGCCGCATGCCCCTCTCGCACGCCCAGCAGCGGTTGTGGTTCCTGGACCAGCTGGTCGAGGACAACCCGTTCTACAACGTGCCCGACGCCGTCCGGATGCGGGGGCCGCTGGACCTGGACGCGCTTGCCGAGGCGCTGAGCGCCGTGGTCGCGCGGCATGAGGTACTGCGCGTCACCATCCGCGAGGAGGAGGGCCGCTCCTGGCAGGAGTTCGCGGACCCGGCGCCGATGACGCTTCGGGTGGTCGATGTTTCGGGAGAGGCGGATCCAGAAGCCGCGGCACGTCGACTCGTGGCGGAGGAGGCCCGTACGCCGTTCGATCTCTCGGTCGGACCGTTGCTGCGCGCCGACGTGGTGCGGCTCGGCCCCGGTGATCACGTGCTGCGGGTGACGATGCACCACGTGGTCGCCGACGCGTGGTCACGGCTCGTCCTGATGCGGGAACTGAGCGCGCTCTACGCGGCGTTCGTGGAGGGTGAGGACGCGGCTCTGCCGGTGCTGTCGGTTCAGTACGCCGACTTCGCCGTCTGGCAGCGCCGCTGCCTCGAGGAAACCGGGCCCGCGTCCCAGGCCGACTACTGGCGCGGGGTGCTGGAGGGTGCGCCGCCGTTGCTGCAGTTGCCGGCGGATCGGCCGCGGCCGGTGGTGCCCTCCTATCGGGGCGCCTCATGGACCTTTGAGGTGCCGGCTGAGGTGTGCCATCAGCTGCGTCGGTTGGGCCAGGCGCACGGCGCGACGTTGTTCATGGTGGGGTTGGCCGCGTTCCAGGCGGTGTTGGGCAAGTTCGCCGCGACGCGGGACGTGGTCGTAGGGGTACCGATCTCGGGCCGGCACCGTCCGGAGCTGGAGGCGCTGATCGGGTTCTTCGTCAACACCCTGGTGATGCGGACGGATTGTTCGGGCGACCCGCGCTTCGTGGACTTGCTCGGCCGGACCCGGGACACGGCGTTGGGTGCCTATGAGCATCAGGATCTGCCGTTCGAGCAACTGGTCGAGGAATTGGCTCCGACGCGAGACCTGGGCCGGAATCCGATCGTTCAGGTGATGTTCCAGCTGAACGATGTCCCGCTGCCCGAGCTGGACCTGCCGGGCCTGCGAGTGGATTCCTTCGCTCCCGTCGATGAGGTCACGCGATTCGACCTGTCGATGTTCTTGGTGGAGTCGGGAGGAGGGCTTGAGGGACAGGTCGTCTATTCGGCCGACCTGTTCGAAGAGAAGACGGTCGTGCGCTTGGCCGAGGGATTCGTGCGGGCCCTGGGCGCCGTAGCGGCTGATGCGTCGCTGCGATTGTCCCAGTTGCCTGTGCTGGGTGAGGCCGAGCGCGATCAGCTGGTCTCCGAGTGGAACGAGACCCCGTCCGGTGTGCTGGGTGGGGTGACGGTTTCTGGGTTGTTCGGGGCGCAGGTGGCGCGGACGCCTGATGCGGTGGCGTTGGTGGAGGGTGATCGGCGTTGGTCGTATCGGGAGTTGGATGCGGCGGTGGGTGTGGTGGCGGCTCGTCTGGGTGCGGTGGGTGTGGGGCCTGGTCGGGTGGTCGGTGTGTGTGCGGGTCGGCAGTCGGAGATGGTGGTGGGGCTGCTGGGTGTGTTGCGGGCTGGGGCGGCGTATGTGCCGTTGGATCTGTCGTATCCGGCTGAGCGGTTGGCGTTCATGTTGGAGGACAGTGGTGCGGATGTGGTGGTGGCTGGTGCGGATGTGCCGGCGGCTGTGTTGGGGCGCGGGGTTGTGGTCGGTGTTCCGCAGGGTGAGATTCCTGTGGGGGACGAGGTTGAACCGGGTGTTCGGGGAGAGGCGGCGGGCCCGGGGGATCTGGCGTACGTGATCTACACGTCCGGTTCCACCGGGCGACCCAAGGGCGTTGAAGTCACCCACGCCGCGTTGGCCAACCTCATGACGGCGCTCCGCGAGGAACTGGCCCGCGACGAGCTCCTCTCGCCCGGACTGCAAGGCCTGCTGCTCTCACCGCTGTCGTTCGACTCGTCCGTCAAGCAGCTGCTCCTGATGTGCGGGGGTGTCACGCTGCACGTTCTGAACGAGGCGACACGGAGGGACCCCGCGGCTGTCGCCGCCTATGTGCGCGAGCAGCGGATCGACGAGTTCAACTGCACGCCGACCATGCTGCGCGCGCTCATCGACGCGGGCGTCCTCGGCCAGGAGCACACACCCCGTTTCAGTCTGATCGGCGGCGAAGCCATCGATTCGGACCTTTGGCTCCTGCTCTCGGTCCTCTCGGCCCGGCACGGACACAGTGTCTTCAATCTGTATGGGCCGACGGAGTGCACGGTGGATGCGACGTTGGCGCGGGTCGCGGGTGATCGGCCGGTGATCGGGCGTCCGTTGAGGAATGTGCGTCTGTATGTGCTGGACGAGGACGGTGCGTTGGCGCCGGTGGGTGTGTCTGGTGAGTTGTACATCGGTGGTGTGGGTGTGGCGCGGGGTTACCGTAATCGGCCCGGGTTGACGGCTGAGCGGTTCGTGCCTGATCCGTGGGGTGCTCGGGGTGATCGGCTGTATCGCAGTGGTGACTTGGTGCGGTACCTGCCTTCGGGGGATGTCGAGTTTGTGGGGCGGGCCGATGATCAGGTCAAGATCCGTGGTTATCGGGTGGAGCCGGGTGAGGTGGAGTCCGCGCTGCGTAAGCAGGCCGCTGTGGAGCAGGCTGTTGTCGTCGCGCACGGGCGGGCGTCCGAGGATCGTCGGCTGATCGCGTATGTCACCGCGGCACCCGGTCATGAGGGCGAGGGTGTGGCGTTGGGTGCCCGGTTGCGTGAGGATCTGGCGGGGTTCCTGCCTGACTTCATGGTGCCTTCCGCGGTGATGGTGCTGGACGCCATGCCGGTGGGGCCGGGCGGGAAGCTGGACCGGCAGGCGCTTCCGGAGCCCGATGGGAGCCGGCCCGAGCTGGCCGCGCACTACGAAGCCCCCCGTACGCCGTCCGAGGAGGTCATCGCGGGGATCTGGTCGGAGCTCCTTGAGATCTCGCCGATCGGTCTGCACGACGACTTCTTCGAACTCGGCGGTCACTCGATGCTCGCCATCCAGGTCATCGCCCGCATCAACGACGCCCTCGACACCGACGTCGACCTACGGGTGCTTTTCGACACGCCCAGCGTCGCGGCGCTCGCGGACCACGTCCGGAGCGTGTCCGGCGGCGGGGACGCCTGAGGTTTCGTGGTGAATCGACAGTGGCGACAGTGGAGGGGACGGGAACTGTGAACCAGGACATACGGATACTGACGTTGGCCGAACGACCCGACCTGAGGGGGCCGGTCTCGGCACTCAAGGACAGCTGGCCGGAGTTCATGCGGCACGAGCCGATCGGCGAGAGGTTCCACATCGACGCCCATCTGGCCTATCCCGAGTACGTCCTCGTCGCCGTGTCGGCGGAGGAGCCGGGGAAAGTGCTCGCACGGGGGTACTGCGTGCCCATCGGCCTCGACGACGTGCCTCCCAAGGGCCTGCCGGACAGCGGGTGGGACGGAGCCGTGCGTCAGGCCCACCTCGCGCGGCTGGCGGGGTACAAGGGTGATGCGCTCTGCGGGCTGGAGGTCGTGGTCCGCCCGGGCCTGCGCGGGACGGGTATCGGCACCCAGATGCTGCGCGCCATGCACCAGCTGGCCGAGACGAGGGGCTTTCGTCACTACGTCGCGCCGGTCAGGCCACCCGGCAAGGCAGAGGTTCCGGACCTCCCGATGAGCGAGTACATCCAGCGGACCAGGAACGGGCTCCCGCAGGACCCTCTGCTTCGCGCGCACGTCAAGCTGGGCGCGGACATCGTGGGGGTGGCTCCGGCGTCGATGGTGGTGGTGGGATCACTCGACAACTGGCGGGAATGGACGGGCCTCCCCTTCGACACGCATGGTCCGACCATCGTCCCGGAGGCATTGACCCCGGTCCACTGCGACCTGCGCCATGACATGGCGGCGTACGTCGAGCCCAACGTCTGGGTTCATCGGCGTCTCTAGCGTGCCGCGACAATCGGGGCCGCCCGACTTGTCGCCCGAGCCCGGCGACATCACTTCCGTCGCCGGGCTCCATGTTCAGGAAGTCGGCGGGGACGGTGAACCCTCTGGTCGGCACGGCCGAAGCGAGCGTGCGGTTGCCGGGACTTCGGTACGGCGGCCAGGACGCGGCCGATCCCGGCTTCTTCCGCTTCTTCCGCGGGATCATCGCGCGGGCCGACTCGTCCTTGGTGGCAAAGGCGCTGCTGTCCGGGACCTTCGCTGCCGCAGACCGCCCCGGACCGCGCCGATGTGCCAGGCGGCACCCTTCAGCAGAGTCAGCCACCGCACGATGACCTCGCTCGCCGTCTCTGCCTCCCCCCGGGAACGCGCCCGCCGCAGGTCGGCGATGACCTGCGGCGAGAACGGCGGAACCGGCCCCGTGCCGTGTTACTCCGCCGACGCGGGGACCAGTTCGAAGAGGTATCCGTTGGGCGGTGTGGTGGTGGGATGGATCGCCCTGCACTCCCAGCCGCCCTCGGCGAAGGCTTCCAGCCACTGGTCGTGCGTGGGCAGATAGTCCCCCATCAGCGCGTGGATCGCTTCGAATCCGAGCGTGAAGATGGTGGTGTCCGGGCCCGGCAGCTCGGTCGTACGAACGACGTCGCAGATGAAGAGGCGCTCGGCCGCGGGGAAGGCGTTCCGCAGTCCGCGCAGAGTGTTCACACAGCTCTCGTACGGCCAGAAGTCGTGCCCCATGAAGACGCAGGTGATCGTGTCCACGTCCGCGAAGTCGGGCAGTGCCGTCAGCGCCAGGACATTGCCCTGCAGCACGGAGATCTGGTCGGAGAGCCCCGCTTCCCGCACGGACTCGGTGGCCAGCTGAACGGCCGCGTTGGAGATGTCCACACCCACACCGTCGGCCTGAGGATGGTTGCCGACGATCCGGATCAGCCGCTGCCCGGAACCGCAGCCGAGGTCGGCGACCTTCCGGAGCCGCACATCGGCGAGAACCTTGTCGAAGAGCTTCTCGACCTCCTCCTCGCCGATGTGGCGCGACCCCATGGCCACCGCTCTCATGTCGCGGTGGTAGAAGTCGCCCGTCCGCTGGTCTTCGTGGGTCACGTCCGGCGCGATGCTGAAGAGTTCACCGCACCCCTTGACCAGCCAGTAGAAGTAGCCGCGAGCGGCATACGCCTCTTCGAACCGCGTGCCCGGTATGACGAGATCGCTGTCCTTTATCTCCACGACCTGGGCCCAGTGCAGCGTGCGGTAGATGGAGCGCAGCACATTCACGTCGAGCCGCTGGCCGCTGTGGCCGCGGAGCGGAATCTCCCCCTTTTCGGACAGCTCGTCGAGGAGCCCGAGCTGGTACGCGCTGGACAATGCCGAAGCAGCCACGTAGGACGAGAAAAGATTCGCCATCGGGCCGCGGGTCCATTCGGCAGGAGACGGAACGCTACCCGTGGAAGAAGACATCGGAAGTACCCTTTCAGTTTTGTCGAAGGACAAGAGAGCTCAGCTGTCGGCCGCAAGCGGCTCAGTCATGCCCACGATGATCTGACGCGGCGGTTTGAACGACTCCCGGCCGTGGGCCACGAGCATGTTGTCGAGCATCAGAACGTCGCCCTCACGCCACGGGACCACGACCTTTTCCGCAAGGTAGGCGGCACGCAGTTCTTCCACGATCTCGGGTTCGATGTCCTCGCCGTCGCCGTAGTAGGTATTGTTGGGAAGGCGGTCCTTGCCCATCGAGAGCATGGCCTTCCTGGTGCCGGGATCAAACATCTGAATGTTAAAGAAAACCAGGTGATTGAACCATGTCTCGTCGCCCGTGACCGGGTGACGCGTGCTGACCGTGCGAATTTGTCGGGTGGAGAGTTCATCCTTGTCGCCCCAGCTGAAGCTGATGGCATTGCTCCGGCAATATTTCTCCACCTCGCTCCGCTCCTCCGTCTGGAAGGCCTCGCGCCAGCCGAGCCCGAGCGGCCCCCCGAAATGGCGTACGTAAGAATACTTTCGTTCCTGTAGTTTCCGGCGGGTCTCTTCGGAAATGCGCTGGAATATCTTGCGGCAGTCGGCGATCGGCGTTCCACCACCCGAGCCCGGCTCCGTGACGCAGTGGAAGAAGATGAGCTGGGGCCAGGTCGTGTTGTACGACTGTTCGTTGTGCAGGAAGATCTCCTGCGCTGCCGGATAGTCGGTCGACGTATAGACCTTGTCGCCCACCTCATGGCGTGGCGAGGTCCGCTCGATGTACTCGAGGGGGTCGCCGGACAGGGCGGTCATGAGCGTGCGAAACGTCTCGGGAGTGGAGTTGGCGAAACCGCGGAACAGGATTCCGCCGTACTGGAGCAGGCGCTGCCGGATCTCCGACCTGTACTCAGTGGCCAGGTCGACCAATCGGACATCGGCGGAGCGGGGTTCGAGGACGAGGGGCAGCTCGTGTCCGGGGGACGCCCATTTTTCTTCCACATGCGGCAAGTCGGGCAGCGCCGGCGAAACTTCTGCCGGTACCGGAGCGGTCAGATGGATCTCTCTGGGGCTGTGGTGTCCCTGCGGTTCCGGCATCTAGAGTTCCCCCTTTTCCCTCACGGGTTCAAATGATTTCGCTTTCCAGCATTTCCGAGTGAAGCAGCCTGGCCCATTGCTGGTGAGCTTCGGAGAGAGGATGCTGTGCCGATGCGCGAGGCGCGCCCGAGCGAACCAGCCACTCCTCGAAGGTGTGCCCGTCCTTATACGTCATCTCCTTCTTGCCGGAGGGGTGGACGGACCGGTGTGCACCCGGCTTGATGAAGTCGAGCAGATGCTGGGTTATCAGAGCAAACCGGTTGACGGGTTCGGCGTTCGTCGCAAGGGCGTCATGAAAATGGAACCTCACCCCGAGCGACGTCAGGAAGAACTGCATGTTGAGCAACTGCTGGACGTAGGTGACGGTGGCCTGCTCCTCGGTGAACAGATACCGGTAATAGAATCGATTCACCTTGAGTGCGGCGCGATCCGCACCATGCTTTTTCGTGGACAGATTGGTCTTCATCAGGCTCCAGCCGTCATCGAACGGCGCGTCGGACCTGACATCGACCCCGGGCATGCTCTCGAAGCGCTCAGTTCTGA
This sequence comes from Streptomyces sp. LaBMicrA B280, assembly GCF_049222185.1. NCBI lineage: Bacteria > Bacillati > Actinomycetota > Actinomycetes > Kitasatosporales > Streptomycetaceae > Streptomyces > Streptomyces sp. LaBMicrA B280. The sequence goes on from NZ_JBMJCT010000028.1 coordinate 49,543, forward strand.
CCAGGTCCGTGAAACCGATGCAGACGAGGAGTTCTTCGGCCGAGCCGCCGGCGGCGAGGTAGCTGCAGACGTAGTCGTATGTCATACGCACCGCGCGCGCGTTCGAGCCGCCGCTGCGTCCCGCGTTGATGACCGTCTCGACATCCAGGAGCCTGCCCAGATGGCTGGGCCACGCCTTCTTGTTCCGATAGGCGCGCACCTGGGTCTGCGTCAGAATGTCCTTGCTCTGTCCGGCCAGGCGCAGCTCCGGGTCTTCCTCTTCAAGTTCCTTGCCCTCGGTGAAACTGCATCCGTTGGCATAGAGTGTACGGATCACGCCACTCACCCCTCAGTCGTCGACGTCTAGCGGCTGCGCATGCTCTGGGGCCGCATATCGGTCCATGTGCGCTCGATGTAACTGAGGCATTCGGCCTTCTCGCCGCGAAAGTCCAGGGCTCGCCAGCCCGCCGGAATGTCCTGATGAGTCGGCCAGATCGAGTACTGTTCCTCGACGTTGACGACCACGGCGTATTCCAGTCCAGCTGTCATGGAATTCTCCATGTCTCATTCCCCTCGGAGGTCATCCTTGCGGAGCTTTGATATCAGGTCGGTGATCGCGGAGATCGTGCGGGCGTCCAATATGTCCCTGAGGCGGATCTCTACATCAAATGATTCGTTGAGCCGGGCGGCGATGCGCATGCCGGAGAGCGAGTTTCCGCCGAGGTCGATGAAATCATCATGCGGGTCACAGCTCTCCACACCGAAGACCTCGCACCAGATGGCCTGAACGCTTTCGGCAGTGTGCGTCGGCCGGTGCGATGCCGGGGAATCAGCGGGAGTCGGACCGGCCGTCAGAGAATTGACATCGATCTTGCCGTTCGGCAGCAACGGCAAGGCGTCGTGCACTTCCAGCGTCCTGGGCACCATGAATTCGGGAAGCCGGCTCTTGAGGAATGCCGTGACATCCTCGGTGTCGTCCCGGTCGTCGACGAGCTCAAGACAGGCCACCAGCCCGGTCAGACCCGAAGACTCGGTCCGCGCCAGGACACAGGCCTTCCTGATCCGTGGATGGCGGCTCAACACGCCTTCCACCTCAACGGGATTGACGCGGAAGCCCCTGATCTTGACCTGCCGGTCCACGCGGCCGACAAAGTGCAGCAGGCCGGATTCATCCTGCCTGACCAGGTCACCGGACCGGTAGAGACGCCCCTGCCCACCGGGGTCGGGTACGAAGGACCTCGCCGTGGCCACGGGGTCACCCCAATATCCCCGTGCCACCCCCGGACCGCCGATGCACAACTCGCCGGCCTCGCCCACCGGCACACGCCGCATCTCTTCGTCGAGTACAGCCACGGTGACGCTCGGGCAGGCGGACCCGAGCGGGATCCCCTGGAACCGCTCCACGGGAAGCCCTCTGTCGTCGAGGTAGACCGTGGAGGTCACGCACGTCTCGGTCAGCCCGTAGCAGTTCCACAGGTCGACATCCCCGGGAACGTATGTGCGCCAGGTGGCCAGATCGGCCAGGGACGCGGCTTCCCCGCCGATCAGCACGCTGCGTACGCACGACGGAATCCGCACCGTTCCGCGGCTCAGTTCAAGGCAGATCTCGTGCCAGTACGAGGTCGGCAGATACAGGTGCGAGACCGACTGGGTCTCCAGCTGGTGCAGGAAGTGGGGCACGCCGTAGTCGGCCTCGTCGGTGCGCATCACCAGGGACGCGCCCTTGCTCAGGGGGAGGATGACCTCCTCGATGCTGGAGTCCCAGCCGAAGGCGCCGAAGTGCAGCGCCCGGTCCCCGGCCCCGAGCGTGTACGGCTCCACGACGTTCGTCACGAGGTTGTGCAGCGCGCGATGATCGATCATCACGCCCTTCGAGGGGCCACTCGACCCACTGGTGTGCACCAGGCAGGCGAGTTGCGACCCTCGCGGATCGAGGGGAGCTGCCGCGAGGGGAGATCCACCCGCGTCGAGCGTCTGCTCGATCTCGAGCAGGGGGCTCTCGTCCCAGACGCCCTTCAGCTGCTCGGCGTTCTCACGGTCGGTGAGGAGCGCGGCCGGCTGCACGCGCTCGAAGATGTCCCGCAGGCGCTCGCGGGGAGTGCCCGCCGCCAGCGGAACGTAGACGCAGTTGGCACCCCAGACGCCGAGCATCGCCACGACGGCCCATTCGCTGCGTCCGGTGATCACGACCACAGGCCGTTCCTCGCCGGCCTCGATGCAGGACGTCAGGGCCGCGGCCACGCCTCCGACCCGGTCATGCAGCTCGCCGTACGTCAGCCAGCGACCGCCGGAGGAGACCGCCTTCGAGTCGGGCTGTGTGACGGCGTGCGCGGCTATGGTCAGGTCGACCCGCTCCAGCACAGATACTCTCCCCGTAAGTGAAATAGAGATGAATGGCCTGATCATTCAGACACGGGGCGTACGGCACCATGCGGCCGCCACCCTGCCTCAGTTGGAAGGGTCGTTGCCTTCGGAGAAGTTTCCTGTCCGGAGTGCGTCATAGAGCCGCTTGCCGGTGGACGGCGGGGAGAAGAAGAACCGGGTCTCCTCGCGGCGGCCACGCAGACCGTGCTCGATGAAGTCCTTGGCGGTGCGCTGCCAGTACGACGGCCCGAGCCGGCCCAGCAGTGCCAGGTACTCGGTGAAGCTCTGGGACGCGCCGAACCAGTGGTTGACCGACACCGACGGCGTGTGCGAGCGGATGTCGTGCCAGCAGCCGCGAGGGATGAAGACGATGTCGCCGGGGCCGACCGTGGTGCTGTAGAACGTGACGTCACGCAGCAGGGGATGACGGGCCACATCCGGACGCGCCACGTCGATCTGGCTGTTGACCAGGTTGTCGGGGAAGGGATAGGCGGCGCGGCTGTCCCGCCAGGGCAGGAGCGTCACCGTCTTGGTGCCCCAGATCTGACAGAACAGATTGTCCTTGAGATCGGAGTGCAGCATGGAGCGGGTGCCCGAGGAGCCGATCCATACCCGGGTGTCCGTGGCTTGCTGCCCGGTGGAGCCCAGCAGGGACGTGAAGTCGCAGTCCGAGGGGTCCAGGAGTTCCGCGGCCCGCTGGTATGCCAGATAGCAGGGCCCGTCTCGATCCTCGTCCAGCATGGCGTCGATGAACTCGCCGAAGCCCAAGGTGCGTTCGTAGTGTTTCTGGTCCTTCGGATAGAGCACGCCATCGGTGGGCAGGCCCATCAACGCGGTGACCTCGCGCTGTCCATGGGTCTCGCGCAGTCGCTCGGGATCCCACGCCTGACGGGCGGGCCAGTTCTCGGCCAGGCCCCTGAAGATCAGAGGAGTGTCCCGTTGCCTGACGGCTCGCCGAAGTCCGGCGGGCGACTCGTCGGCGGCCCGGGGAATGGGCCGCACATCGATGCCGGCCTGCCGGAGTGCCTCACTCGGGTCAGCGTCCGAGGTGCCGCGTTGACGGGAGTCCGCGCTACTGGAAATTGTGGTCACCTTGTCCTCCTGGCGCTGTATGGAAAGTCAGCGTTCCGACGTCGCGCGAATCCGCCCGGGCGACCGTCCTTGGAATTGCACGCCACCAACGCTGTGGGGTGGAACAGTGACAGGACTGCGAATAGCCCGCATTACGGAGCGGGTTCCTGGGAATCCGTGGACCGACGTGGTGTGCGCGATGACGCGCTGCATCAAGGCCCCCCAGCCGACACTATCCGCACGAACTCCATGGACATACGTCAATTCTTCGAACATCAAACAGGGGTGGTCCGCCCGTCGCAACTGAACTTCCAAGTGGTGTGCATCACAAGTTGATGTCGGCGTACGCCAGTTGCAGGCCGGGATGTGCGGGACGGGGACGCCCCGGCGCTCGCAGATCCGGATAAATGCGGTGGGCGCGGGCGGCGTTCAGGTCGTGGGTTCTGCGCGGCGGCGGTGCCGACGAATATCCCGAAAGCGGCCGAGATGCGGCGACAAGTCGTTGCCGATGCGGTGATGGACGGCGATCGCCGCGTGACGTACTCATTCTGTCAGCCCACTGGTGGCACTGTTAAATACACAGATCCAGGCAGGTGGGGTGCGTTGCGCATGTCGCATCGAACATCCTCCCCGGCGTTCCGGAAGCTCACCGGCCGCCGTCGATTCGAAATGGCCCTGTCCGCGGTTCCGTGATGCCCGTGACGGGCGGCGCCGAGTGCGGCACCGGATCGCAAGGGTGTTCGCCCTCATCGCCCCTCACCGACCGACGGGGGACGGTATCCGCCGCGCGGACGGACTTCGGTGTCGCCCCACCCCTCGGAAGCTGGGCCGGACGCTGTGGATCGTGCGACGATGCCGTTATGAATCGACTGGCCGAGTCCCAGTCGCCTTATCTGCTCCAGCACGCCTCCAATCCAGTGGACTGGTGGCCTTGGGGAGAGGAGGCGATGACAGAAGCGAAGCGGCGGGACGTACCCATCCTCTTGAGTGTGGGCTATGCGTCCTGTCACTTACGTTTCTGTCAGCCCACTGGTGCCATGTCATGGCCCATGAATCCTTCGAGGACCAGGACACCGCGGACTACCTCAACGCCCACTTCGTCAGCGTGAAGGTCGACCGCGAGGAGCGGCCGGACGTCGACGCCGTGTACATGGAGGCGGTGCAAGCCGCCACCGGGCAGGGCGGATGGCCGATGACCGTCTTCCTGACCCCGGATGCCGAACCGTTCTACTTCGGCACCTACTTCCCGCCCGCGCCCCGGCACGGGATGCCGTCCTTCCGGCAGGTGCTGGAGGGGGTCCGGCAGGCGTGGAGCACCCGGCGTGACGAGGTCGGGGAGGTCGCCGGGAAGATCGTGCGCGATCTCGCGCAGCGGGAGATCGGCCACCAGGGCACCCGGCCGCCCGGCGAACAGGAACTCGCCCAGGCGCTGCTCGGGCTGACCCGTGAGTACGACGCGCAGCGCGGCGGATTCGGCGGCGCGCCCAAGTTCCCGCCGTCCATGGCGCTGGAGTTCCTGCTGCGCCACCACGCGCGCACCGGCGCCGAGGGCGCGCTCCAGATGGCCCAGGACACCTGCGAGCGAATGGCCCGCGGCGGGCTCTACGACCAGCTCGGCGGCGGGTTCGCCCGGTACTCCGTCGACCGCGACTGGATCGTGCCGCACTTCGAGAAGATGCTGTACGACAACGCCCTGCTGTGCCGTGTGTACGCGCACCTGTGGCGGGCGACCGGCTCCGAACTCGCCCGGCGGGTGGCGCTGGAGACCGCCGACTTCATGGTCCGCGAACTGCGCACGGACGAAGGGGGATTCGCGTCCGCCCTCGACGCCGACAGCGACGACGCCGACGGGCGGCATGTCGAGGGGGCGTACTACGTCTGGACGCCCGAGCAGCTGACCGGCGTACTCGGCGAGGCCGATGCCCGGCTCGCCGCGCAGTTCTTCGGTGTCACCGACGAGGGCACCTTTGAGCACGGCCAGTCCGTCCTCCAGCTCCCGCAGGACGAAGGCGTTTTCGACGCCGAGAAGATCGCCTCCGTCAAGCGCCGGCTGCTCGACGCCCGCGCGCGGCGGTCCGCGCCCGGCCGGGACGACAAGGTGGTCGCCGCCTGGAACGGGCTCGCGATCGCCGCCCTCGCCGAGACCGGCGCCTACTTCGACCGCCCCGACCTGACCGAGGCCGCCCTCGGCGCGGCCGATCTGCTGGTGCGGGTGCATCTCGACGAGCACGCCCGGCTCGCCCGCACCAGCAAGGACGGCCGGGTCGGCGCCAACGCCGGTGTGCTGGAGGACTACGCGGACGTCGCCGAGGGCTTCCTCGCGCTCGCCTCCGTGACCGGCGAGGGTGTCTGGCTGGAGTTCGCCGGACTGCTCGTCGACCATGTGCTCGCCCGCTTCACCGACCCCGGGACCGGCGCGCTCTACGACACCGCCGTCGACGCCGAACAGCTCATCCGCCGTCCCCAGGACCCCACCGACAACGCCACCCCCTCCGGCTGGTCGGCCGCCGCGGGCGCGCTGCTCGGCTATGCCGCGCACACCGGCTCCGAGGCCCATCGGACCGCCGCCGAGCGGGCGTTGGGCGTCGTACAGGCTCTTGGCCCGCGGGTACCGCGGTTCATCGGCTGGGGGCTCGCCGTCGCGGAGGCGCTGCTGGACGGGCCCCGGGAGATCGCGGTCGTCGGTCCTTCGCTCACCGATCCGGCGACAACGGAGTTGCACCGTACGGCACTTCTGGGTACCGCCCCGGGCGCGGTCGTCGCCGTCGGCACCCCGGACGGCGAGGAGTTCCCGCTGCTCGCCGACCGTCCACTCGTCTCCGGGCAGCCGGCCGCCTATGTCTGCCGCGGCTTCACCTGCGACGCCCCGACCACCGACCCGGACCGGCTCCGCGCTGCCCTCCAAAGCCCCTGAACCGAAAGGCCCTTGTACCGAAAGGCCCTTGAACCGAAAGGCCCCCGAACCGACGGCGTCACGCGTCGCTGAGGATCATCGCCCCCAGCGTGAGCTGCGCGCCCCACTGCACGCACACGGCCCAGGCCCGGGAGTACGTCCCCCGGCCCCTGGGCCAGACCAGAGCCGCGATGCCCGCGACGAGGGCCAGCGAGAAGGCGCCGTAGAGCGCCGAACCGGGGACGGTCGAGCACCCCTCGCCGTACATCACGCACCGGGTGCCGCGTTCGCCGGAGAGCACGACCGCCCAGGACAGGACGACGATCGGCAGCAGCAGAAGCAGTCCGGCGATCGCCCAGCCGCTGATGAGGCGGTCCTTCTGGCGCGGGGTGAGGGCCGCCACCGGCTGCTCAGTCGTGGTGTTCATGGCCCCATCCCACCGCGCGGCCCCGGCCCGGGGCAGCGGTCCGGCTACTCAACCGCCCTGAGTACTCCCCTGGGTACGCATGCTCAACGCCCGCTCCACGACCGCCTCCAGCTGGTCGTGATGCGCGCCCTTCCAGTACGCGCGCCCGCAGGACCCGCACTGCGCGAAGACGTCGTACGACCGCTCGGTGCCGCCCTTGAGCTGGTCGGCGACCTCCTCCTTGGTGGCGGTCCGCAGCAGCCCGTTGCAGGCCGTGCAGCGGGTCCAGGGGCGCAGTTCGGGGGCGAACCGGCCGAGGATGTCCTGGAGTTGCTCCTCGGGCCGGGTGCTGTAGACGTACGCGCCGGCCCACAGCTCGCGGCGGCGCAGCAGCCCCCGGTCGCGGCTGAGCATCACCCGCCGCTCGGCCGCCGAGCGCGCGGCCAGCGCCGGGTCGCCGATGTCGGTGGACTCGTACGCCGCGTCGACGCCGAGCAGCCGCAGCCGACGGGCCAGGGTGCCGAGGTGGACGTCGAGGAGGAAGCGCAGCGGGGCGCCGGGCACCCGCTGGGGGCGCGCCACCGGCTGGACGCGCACGCTCTCGCCCGCGCGTGGGATGTGCGAGACCGGCACCTCGCGGCCGTCCACGACCAGCGCGCCGACCTCGGTCAGCGGCACGCCGAGGGACTCGATGACATGGCCGAGCGTCGAGACGCCGTCGGTGCCGAGCGCGGTGGCGCCCGCGCGCCGGGCCGACGGGACGAACAGGTGCAGCTCGGGGGCGACTTCGACGCGGATCTCGGTTCCGTTCACCCCGTCAGCATGGCACGCCGACAGCGAGCGGGCTCAGTGGTTTCCGGCGCCCGGCAGGCCCTGCTCCAGGACGTCCAGGGAGCGGTCGATCAGGACCCGCAGATCCTCCTGGTGGCCGTGCTCGGCCCAGTACATGGTGGTCTCCATCAGGCCGCCGATCAGCGACATGGCGTAGACCCGCACCTCCAGGTCGCCGGGGTCGCGGCCGGTGCGCTCGGCGACGGCCCGGCACAGCATGTGCCCGGTCACCGACATGCTCTCCATCACCCGCGAGCGCACCGCCGGGACCTGGACCATCAGCCGGGTGCGCAGCCGGGAGACCGCCGGGTCCTCCTCCGCCCCGACCTGGACGGCGCGCCGCAGCACGTACCGGATGGTGTCGGCCCAGGGCTCCTCGGCGGGCCGTCGCCTGATCTCCTCCAGCATGACCGCGTCGAACTCGTCGGTGAGGACGATGTCCTCCTTGGTGGGGAAGTACCGGAAGACCGTCGACGGCGACACCTCCGCCCGGTCGGCGATCTGGTCGATCGTCGTGGCGTCGTACCCCTGCTCCTCGATCAGGGCGTACGTCGCCCCGCGGATCGCCTCCCGGGTCTTGATCTTCTTGCGCTCCCGCAGGCCGAGACGAGGTTCCTCGGTGCGGGCGCGGTCGGGGGAGGTGCTGGTGGGGCGTGCGGCCGTCATGCCGGTCATTGTCCGGCATCGGCGGCCGGGGCGGCCATGGCCGAGGCTCCCTCGCCCGCTCCCTCGCGTCGGGCGACCGGGGTGTCCGGCAGCAGCAGGGCCGCGAGCAGGGCCGCCGCCAGGGAGGCGATGCCGCACACCAGCAGCACCAGGCTCATGCCGTGCGTGAAGGCGGCGTCCGCGGAGGCCGCGAGGCGGGGCGCGTGGGTGCGTACGGCGACCGCGTGGGCGGCGACGACCGACTCCCGCGCCGTGTGCGCGGCCGGGGACGGCAGCCCGGCGACGTCGAGGCGGTCCCGGAAGGCGCTCGCGAGCAGGCTGCCCAGCAGGGCGATGCCGATGGCGCCGCCGACCTGCCGCAGGGTCATCAGCAGCCCGGATCCTGAGCCGGCCCGGTCCGCGGGCAGCGCCCCGAGCGCCCCTTCCATCGCCGGTACGACCGCGAAGCCGAAGCCGAGCCCGGTCAGCGAGAGCCACAGCGCGATGAAGCCGTAGCCGCAGTCGGCCGTCGTACGGGTCCCGAGCAGGGCGGCGAAGGCCAGCACCACCAGGCCCGCGCTGACCACCGCGCGCGCCCCGAACCGGAGCACGGCCGCCTGGGCGCCCCTGGCCGCGACCATCAGCCCGAGGGACAACGGCAGCAGCCGGACCCCGGTGGCGAAGGCGTCGCGCCCGAGGACCGCCTGGAGGTAGGTCGTCGGCACCGTGAACATCAGCCCGGACAGTACGAACATCACCAGGGTCGCGGCGACCGTGTTGAGCAGGGAACCGCGCCGGGCGAGCAGGGACATGTCGAGCATCGGGCGGGGCGAGCGGCGTTCGCGCAGGACCGGGGCGAGCAGCAGGACGGCGGCGGCCGCGAACATCGCGAGTACCAGGGGGTCGGTCCAGCCGTGGTCGGGGGCCTCGATGACGGCGTAGATCAGGGCGCCGAGGCCGGCCGCGATGAGCGCCGTGGACAGCAGGTCGACCTTCGGTCCCGAAGGGTCCCGGGTCTCCGGGAGCAGCAGGAGGCAGACGCCGATGCCGAGCGCGGAGGCGGCGGAGATCATGCCGATCGCCTGCCCCGCTCGTCCGGGCCGAACAGGGCCGGGAGCACGGCCAGCGACAGCTGCATGATCAGCGCCGCGCCGACGCCCATCGCCGCGCCGATGCCCATCGCCGCGCGGGCGGCGATCACCGCGTTCACGTCCCCGGCCAGGGCGCCGAGCACCGAGCCCGCCAGGAAGACGCCGAGTCCGGTGATCAGCATCCGGCACCGCCCGAACCGGTCGCCGAGCAGGCCCGCCGGGAGCATCAGCGCGGCGAAGGAATGAGAGTAGCTGTCAAAATCAAGTCAATGTCAATCGATGGGAGTCTACCGGGCATGAAAAATGGCCACGGCTCGGATGAGCCGTGGCCTGAGGGGCGGGAGGGGGGCTACGCGTGCTGGTACGCCACCAGGGAGATCCCCACGTAGTGCACGACGAACGCCGCGAGCGTGAAGGAGTGGAAGACCTCGTGGAAGCCGAACCAGCGCGGTGACGGGTTCGGCCGCTTGAAGCCGTAGACGACGCCGCCCGCGCTGTAGAGCAGCCCGCCGACGATCACCAGGACCAGGACGGCGATGCCGCCGGTGCGCAGGAAGTCGGGCAGGAAGAAGACGGCCGCCCAGCCCATCGCGATGTAGCAGGGCGTGTAGAGCCAGCGCGGGGCGCCGACCCAGAAGACCCGGAAGACGATCCCGGCCGCCGCCGCGGCCCAGATGCCCCACAGCAGCCACTGACCCTTGGCGCCGGGCAGCAGCAGCATCGTGAGCGGGGTGTAAGTGCCCGCGATGATCAGGAAGATGTTGGCGTGGTCGAGCCGGCGCAGCAGGCCGCCCATCCGCGGGCCCCAGTCGCCCCGGTGGTACAGCGCGCTGACGCCGAACAGCAGGCAGGCCGTGAGGACGTAGATCCCGCAGGCGATGCGGCCTCTGGTCGAGTCGGCGAGGGCGGTGAGCACAAGTCCCGCGATCAGTACGGCCGGGAACATGCCGAGGTGCAGCCAGCCGCGCAGCCTCGGTTTGATCGGATGCGGCAGGGAGAGCGCCAGGGGACCGCGGCCGCCGGCCGCAGTGTCATTGGGCGCGTCGGGGACGGACGCAGTCATGCGCCGCATGGTACCTACGCCTCCGTAAATCGGATGTGAGGGGCATGCCTTGGTCGGGTGGGCGCAAAAAGACGTTCAGCTGAAATCAAGACAGACGCAAAGAAAACGCAAACGCCGCAGGAAGCGTGGTTCACCTCACTTCGCTCACCTGTGAGACCCCCTGGACAGATGGGCACTCCGGGCGGATGATCAAATGAGTGCAGTCGGCACCGGATGAGCGACAGCGAAGCGTCCGGGTCGCAGCCCCCACGGGGCGAACAAGGACAAAATCCCTCACTTAGGAGCAACCGTGGCGCGCGACAACTCGGCTACCAGCGTTCCCACCCGCCACCAGGAACTGATCTCCTGGGTCAACGAGATCGCCGAACTGACGCAGCCGGACAACGTGGTCTGGTGCGACGGATCCGAGGCCGAGTACGAGCGCCTGTGCGAGGAGCTCGTGACCAAAGGCACCTTCAGGAAACTCGACCCGATCAAGCGCCCGCACTCCTACCTCGCCGCCTCCGACCCGACCGACGTGGCGCGCGTCGAGGACCGCACCTTCATCTGCTCCGAGAAGGAGGCGGACGCGGGCCCGACCAACAACTGGAAGGCCCCCGCCGAGATGCGGGAGATCTTCGCCGGCGACAAGGGCCTGTTCCGCGGCTCCATGCGCGGCCGCACCCTGTACGTCGTCCCGTTCTGCATGGGCCCGCTCGGCTCCCCGCTGTCCGCGCTCGGTGTCGAGATCACCGACTCCGCCTATGTCGCCGTCTCCATGCGCACGATGACGCGCATGGGCCAGGCCGTCCTGGACGAGCTGGGCGAGGACGGCTTCTTCGTCAAGGCCGTCCACTCCGTGGGCGCCCCGCTGGAGGCGGGCCAGGCCGACGTGCCGTGGCCGTGCAGCCGGACCAAGTTCATCTCCCACTTCCCCGAGGCGCGCGAGATCTGGTCGTACGGCTCGGGCTACGGCGGCAACGCCCTGCTCGGCAAGAAGTGCTACGCGCTGCGCATCGCCTCCGTCATGGCCCGTGACGAGGGCTGGCTCGCCGAGCACATGCTGATCCTCAAGCTCACCCCGCCGCAGGGCGAGTCCAAGTACGTGGCCGCCGCCTTCCCGAGCGCCTGCGGCAAGACCAACCTCGCCATGCTGGAGCCCACCGTCTCCGGCTGGACCGTGGAGACCATCGGCGACGACATCGCCTGGATGCGCTTCGGCGAGGACGGCCGCCTGTACGCGATCAACCCCGAGGCGGGCTTCTTCGGTGTCGCGCCCGGCACCGGCGAGCACACCAACGCCAACGCCATGAAGACCCTGTGGGGCAACTCCGTCTTCACCAACGTGGCGCTCACCGACGACGGCGACGTCTGGTGGGAGGGCATGACCCAGGAGACCCCGGCCCACCTCACGGACTGGAAGGGCAACGGCTGGACGCCGGACAGCGACACCCCGGCCGCCCACCCCAACGCCCGCTTCACCGTGCCCGCTTCGCAGTGCCCGATCATCGCGCCCGAGTGGGAGGACCCCAAGGGCGTGCCGATCTCCGCGATCCTCTTCGGTGGCCGCCGCGCCAGCGCGGTGCCGCTGGTGACCGAGTCCTTCGACTGGGACCACGGCGTCTTCCTCGGCGCCAACGTGGCCTCCGAGAAGACCGCGGCGGCCGAGGGCAAGGTCGGCGAGCTGCGCCGCGACCCGTTCGCCATGCTGCCGTTCTGCGGCTACAACATGGGCGACTACATGGCGCACTGGATCGACGTGGCCAAGGACAAGGACCAGTCCAAGCTGCCGAAGATCTACTACGTCAACTGGTTCCGCAAGAACGACGAGGGCAAGTTCGTCTGGCCCGGCTTCGGCGAGAACTCCCGCGTCCTGAAGTGGATCGTGGAGCGCCTGGACGGCAAGGCCGCGGGCGTCGAGACCCCGATCGGTGTGCTGCCGACCAAGGAGGCGCTGGACACCGACGGCCTCGAACTGTCCGACTCCGACCTGGACTTCCTGCTCACGGTCGACAAGGAGGTCTGGCGCGAGGAGGCCGCGCTGGTGCCCGCGCACCTCGACACCTTCGGCGAGCACACCCCGAAGGAGCTGTGGGACCAGTACCGCGCGCTGGTCGAGCGCCTGGGCTGAGCCCCGAGAAGCTCCGCGGCCGGTCCGACTAGCCCTGACCAGCAATAGTCGTCACGAAGGCCGGCCGCGGAAACCCGCAGAGGGCCCCGCACAATGGCGTGCGGGGCCCTCGGGCGTTCCCCCGCGGGGCTACTGCCGACGGTCCTCCAGATACCGCGTGTGCGACTCCTGCCGCCGGGCCTCCGCGTCCCGCAGCGCCGACGCCAGCTGCTCGGCCTCCTCCTTCAACAGGCCCAACTGGCGCTCCAGATGCCGCTCCGGGGGCTCCGTGCCCGGGGTCAGCCGGGTCCACCAGCGGGTCCGTACGAACGCGTCCACGGCCTCCGGCACGTCCCTGCGCACCGCCCGGGAGACGGCGTGCACGCCCTCCGGGTCCTGGGCGAGGGCCTCGGCGACCCAGCCCGGCGCCAGCAGCGCGCCCAGCAGCTCGGTCAGCGCGGTGAGGGTGCCCGCGGCGGCCGACGGCAGGTCGAGGTCCGCGAGATACCCCTCCAGCTTCTCGAAGTCGGCCCGGATCCCCTCCAGTTGGGCCGACGGGCTCGGGAAGTCGGGCGGCGCGGGCCGCTCCGGCGGGGCGAGCAGCGCGCCCGCGCCGTACAGCCCCGCGACCACCACCGGCCAGTACGGCCCCGCGACCCCGGTGAAGGTCAGCACCAGACCGGCGAGACCGCACCCGGCGCCGGTGAGGTTCTTGCGGGACTCCAGGTAGCCGAGGACCCTACTGGTAGCCACGGATCTCCTCGAAGGCGCCGTCCAGTGAGCCCTGCCGGGCGTCGAAGAGGCGGCCGCCGGTCAGCTCGGCGATGTGCTGGAGCTCGGCGCGCGAGGAGTCGCCGAACAGGATCGGGAAGACCGGGGTGTCCCGCCGCGCGCCGTCGAGCCCCCGGTAGAAGCCGTCGAAGTCCGAGGCCTCGTCCCCCGCGGTGTTCTCCCCGTCGGTCATCAGCACGATCGAGGTGAACGTGTCGGTGCCGCCGCCGAGATGGTCGTACGCCTGCTCCAGCGAGGTGTAGATCGCGGTGCCGCCGTCGGCGCTGAGCGCGTCGGTGTCCCGGCGGATGGCGGCCAGGCCCGCCTTCGGGTCCTTCGGGTCGACCACATGGGTGCGCACGCTCTTCACCGTCGAGCCGAACGGCATCAGCGTCACCTCCTCCCGGTCCCGGAAGTCACCGGTGAGCGCGGTCAGCGCCGCCTTCAGCGCCTTGATCCGGTCGCCGTCCATCGAGCCCGAGGTGTCCAGGACGTACACCGTGCGGGAGGGGCGGCGCAGCTTGTTCTCGTACGACGCGATGAGGCCGTCGGCGACGGAACGGCTGCCGGGGAAGGGCAGTTCACGCCGTCGGCCGGTGCCGAGCCCGGCGGCGGGCGGCACCGCCGGGACCACCGGGCGGCGGTGCGTGGTGTCGGTGATCAGCTGCTGCACGGCGTCGCCGCGCAGCTCCGCGGTCACCCGCCGGACCTCCTCGCGGGTGCCCTCGTCCGCCGAGGCCAGCGAGGAGAGAGGGTAGTCGGCGGTGACCACGCCGTCCCGGGGGCGGATCACGGTCAGGCCCGGGATGCCCGCCAGGACCGACTCGTAGTTGAACAGCGCGTTGACGTTGCCGCGCCGCTCGTAGGCGGTGGCCAGCCAGCCCGAGGAACCCGAGGTCAGCTTCTGCCCCTTGAAGAACTCCGTCAGCCGGGGCGTGGCCTTCGCGACATCGGCGTCGGTGAGCGCCGACTGGGCGCCGGACATCGCCGAGGCGACCGAGACCAGCGTGGCGAAGCCGGAGTTGGAGCGCGCCGGATCGGTCATGCCGTACGTCAACCTGCCGTCCCGCACGGCCTGTTCGATCTGCGTCCAGGTGACCAGCTCCGGCTTCCAGCCGAGGGCCTTGACCGTGGCCGGCTTCACGCCGATGGCGACCGGGCTGGACATCACCGGAGTCTCGGAGACCACCCGCTTCGCCGCCTCGGGCCGCAGCCGCAGCGCGTCGTCCGAGGACAGCCACAGCGCGTCGTACCGCCCGTCGGCCTTGCCCCGGGCCACCAGGTCCACGGCGTCCAGGGTGCCCATGTAGGTGGGCCGGATCGTGATGCCGGTGTCCTTGCGCACCCGGTCGAACACGGCCGTCATGTCGCTGAGTTCGCTGGAGGCCAGCACCCGCAGGGTGCCGGGCTTGGGCGCCGCCGGGTCGTCCCGGTGCGGCGGCGAGGTGCAGCCGCCGAGCAGGACCGCCGCGGCGGCGGCCAGGGCGAGTACGCCGCGTCGTCTCATGCCGGTCCCTCCAGCGCGCCCTGTGCCCGGCTGCGCTCCAAGTAGGCGGTGGCGCCTTCCAGTTCGTCGGTCAGGGAGCGGACCGTGGCGGCCATCACCTCGGTCGCCCGTACCTTGTAGCCGTCGATGGTGTCGAGGGTGCGGTAGATCTGCTGGAACGCCGAGCGCAGGGTCTCCACGCCGACCGCCGGGTCGGCGGCGATCCGCTGGATCTCGCCGCTCTGCGTGGCGAGCATCTCCGCGTTGCCCCGAATCAGCTCCTCGGTGGTCCCGCGCAACGCGTCGACCTGCTCGATCACCTTCTTCTGGTCGTCCAGCGCGGCGGCCAGCATCACCGAGATGCGCAGCGCGGAGACGGTGGTGGTCGCGGCCCGGTCGACGCCCTTGATCAGCTCGTCGTTGTTGCGGCGCACCACGTCCATGGCGAGGTAGCCCTGGGCGCACACCGCCAGCTGGGTCAGTAGGTCCTGGTGCTTCTGCCGCACCGGGAAGAGCACATCGGCGCGCAGCGCGTCCGCCTCCTGCGGGTCGGCGGTCCGGGCGATGTGCTCCTCGACGGCCGCGTCCAGGGCCTCGGTGAGCACCACGTACTCCTGGAGCTTGCCCATGGTCTCCCACAGCCGGACCCGCTCGGTCCCCAACGCGGCGTTGTCCCGGCGCAGTTCGTCCTGGCCGCCGCGCAGCCCGCCGACGATCCGGTTCAACGTGCCCTGCGCGGAGGCGTACTTGGCGAGATGGTCGCGCAGCCTGTTGCCGCCGGGCAGCCGGGAGAGGAAGCGGCGCCCGCGGCCCGCGGGCAGGTCCCGCGGATCCAGGTCCTCCACCACCCGGCGCAGCTCCACCAGCGAACCGGCGACCCGCGCCTGAGCGTCCTGGCCCCGGTCGGGCAGGCTGCGCACGGCCCGCTCCAGCATCCGGTTGGACTGGGCGGCGGCGGTGCGCATCTCCCCGGCGCCCAGCGCGGTGATCTCGCCGACCTTCCCGGTGAACTCCGGTGAACTGGCGTCGAGTCGCGCCAGCTCCCCGACGAACGCGGAGGCCTTGCGGCCCATTTCGGTACGTACCCCGTCCTCGACGGGCACGAGACCGCCCGCCTTCTCCCTGGGCACGGGCGCGACCGCCTCGGGCGGTGTGAGGACGAAGTCCCCTTCGTTGTCTGTCATTTGTTGCTCCCCCGTCATCCGCGGGCCCGGCGGGCCATCTCGTGCAGCACCGGGGAGGTGGGCACGGGCGCCTGCCGGACGCCGGTGAGCTTCTGGTTGAGATAGGCGGTGAGGCGGGACGTCTGCCCGAGGAACTCGGTGGTGTCGCCCTGCGGCCGGAACCCGTGCCGTACGGCGAGCATCCGCAGCGTCGGATCGGTGCTCAGCAGCTCCCCGAACGCCCGCCCGGCCGCGTCCAGCGGTACGACGGTGTGGTCGCTGTTGACCGTGGTGTCCGGGTACAGGACCACCAGGTCGTCCGCGCTGTGCTCCTGTTCGAGCAGCGCCGCCACCTGCGACTCGTACACGAGGACCAGCGGGTTGCCCACGCCGGTGATGAAGTCCCGGAACACCCCGTCCGAGCTGGACTGCTGGGCGCCCTGGACGCTGACCAGCTGGTGCAGCAGGGGAGCGGTGCGTTCGATGTCGGCGTCGCCCGCCACGACCTTGCCGCCGTTGGCGACGTAGGAGGCGGCGGCGAGGTACAGGGCACCGGAGTTGGAGGACTCGGGATCGGTGCTGGTGATGTACAGCGTCCCGCTCAACTCCCCGTGCGCGGACGCCCCCTTGAGCTGCTGCCAGGTCCGGTTGTGCCGGGCGGCGTCGAGATAGGCGGACATCTTCAGGGTGCCGCGGTGCGCGCCGTCCAGCACGGCCAGCCCGTTCGCGGCCAGCACCTCGGCCGCGCTGCGGTGCGCCACGACCACCAGCGGCGAGTAGAAGGGCCGCGGCAGCGGCTCCTGCGCGTGGTACTTCCGCGCCAGCTGGTCGGCGGGCGCCTGGCTGGACGGAAAGGCGAAGTCGTCGCCCTTCAGGTCCAGTCCGTCCATGGCCCAGGACCCCGAGGTGTCGGCCTTCACGGTGTAGCCCTTGGCGGCGAGGGCCTTCACCACTTCGGGATCGGCGAAGAAGTCCGCCTTCTCCGAACCGATCACTCCACGCACGGTCTTCGTTGCCGTGCCCTTGTCCTCCCCGTGCCGGCCCGCTACGACGGCGGCCACCACGCCACCGATGAGCAGCACCGCGAGGACGATTCCCGCGATTCGTTTCACGCGGGCGAGCGTCCTCCCGGAACCCCACATTCCCCGGCGCGGCCGGTGAACACGGGGTGACGGGTCGGCCCCGGCACTGCAACGCGCGAGCTGGGGCACCCGGTCCGCGCGTCGCTGCGGGTGCGCGCGGACCGGGGCCGATCAGGGGTGCCCGGGGATCAGCCGGTGGTGGTGAGTTCCCTCGGGTCGGCGGCCAGCGCGGCCGTGTGGGCGTCCATCCGCTCGGCGGCCAGGATCGCCACCGCGGTGTCCGCGCGGGACGCGGCGACCACCAGGGCGCGCCCGGCCAGGGCGTGGGCGCGGCGGTGCAGGGCCGCCGGATCCCCGGGGCGGCGGTGCAGGGCCGCCGGATCCCCGGGGGCGGCACCCGGCATTGCCCGCGGCGGCTTGCCGCCGCGCAGCCGGCACACCTGCGCGACCAGCCGGTCCGCGGCCGCGTCCAGATCGGCCGAGGGGGCCTGCGCACGCAGCTCGTCGGTGACCGCGAGCAGCGCCGACAGATGCCCGGCGAGCTGGATGTCCAGCTCCTCCTCGCGCGACCGGTGGGGGAAGTCGGAGGTGCCGGCCATCGTGCTGTGGACCGACTTGGTGCGGATCGGTTCGTACATGGGACGGCCTCCTGTGCTCTGACAGGAAACCATCCTAGCTTGGATTTCGTCTAAAGTTGAGTCGGGTCACGGATTGAAGCCCGTCGACTACGGACCGCCGTACGGCGACGCCCCCGGCTACGGCTGCCCGTAGCCGTCCAGGAAGGTCCCGATCCGCGTCACCGCGTCCTTGAGATCCCCGACGCTCGGCAGGGTGACCACGCGGAAGTGGTCCGGCTCGGGCCAGTTGAAGCCCGTGCCCTGCACCACCATGATCTTCTCCTGGCGCAGCAGATCGAGGACCATCTGCCGGTCGTCCCGGATCTTGAACACCTGCGGGTCGAGCCGCGGGAAGAGGTACAGCGCGCCCTTCGGCCGGACACAGCTCACGCCCGGGATCTGCGTCAGCAGCTCGTACGCCGTGTCCATCTGCTCCTTCAGCCGGCCGCCCGGCAGCACCAGGTCCTGGATCGTCTGGCGCCCGCTGAGCGCGGCGACCACTCCGTGCTGCCCCGGCATGTTGGCGCACAGCCGCATGTTCGCCAGGATCGTCAGGCCCTCGATATAGGAGTCGGCGTGGGCGCGCGGGCCGGAGATCGACATCCAGCCCACCCGGTACCCGGCCACCCGGTACGCCTTCGACATGCCGTTGAAGGTCAGCGTCAGCAGATCGGGGGCGATCTTGGCGGTCGGGGTGTGCGTGGCGCCGTCGTACAGGATCTTGTCGTAGATCTCGTCGGAGCAGACCAGCAGATTGTGGCGGCGGGCGATGTCCGTCAGCCCCTTGAGCATGGCCTCGTCGTAGACCGCGCCCGTGGGGTTGTTCGGGTTGATGATGACGATCGCCTTGGTGCGGTCGCTGACCTTGCGCTCGATGTCGGCGAGGTCGGGCATCCAGTCGGACTGCTCGTCGCAGCGGTAGTGCACCGGAGTGCCGCCGGACAGGGAGACCGCGGCCGTCCACAGTGGGTAGTCCGGCGCCGGTACGAGGACCTCGTCGCCGTCGTCCAGCAGGCCCTGCATCGCCATCACGATCAGCTCGGAGACGCCGTTGCCGATGAAGACGTGCTCGACGTCCGTGTCGATGCCGAGGGTCTGGTTGTGCATGACGACCGCGCGCCGGGCGGCCAGCAGCCCCTTGGCGTCGCCGTACCCGTGGGCCGTGGAGACATTGCGGAGGATGTCCTCCAGGATCTCCGGCGGGCACTCGAAGCCGAACGCCGCGGGGTTGCCCGTATTGAGCTTGAGGATGCGGTGTCCCGCCGCCTCCAGCCGCATGGCCTCCTCGAGAACCGGGCCCCGGATCTCGTAACAGACATTGGCGAGCTTGGTCGACTGGATCACCTGCATACGCGTGAGCTTAGGACGCCATGGCCGCTCATGGGTGGTGTTTTCCGCCACGCGAGACGGGGTTTTGCCCCGGATTGCCCTTACGGCCACCGGGTCGCCGCCGCGTCTCCCTGGAATCCGCTGCCGTGTCCAGCGAACGGGAGTACGAGCCGGAGGCGCCCGGCGCGCCCGGCGCGGGGGCGGCGGCGTCACCGGACCCGGGCCGGGGCGCCGGGGATCCGGAGGGATCTGGAGGGATCCGGGGGGAGCGGGGGCGGCGGGGGTCGGCGCGCCCCTCGGCCGCGGTCCGCCCGGTACGGGTGTCGGCCCGTCGCCGTCCCTCGGCGCAGGCCGAGCCGAACGCCGTCGGCGGGAGCAGCGGCGCCGGGACGGCCGAGTCTTCCGATCTAGCCGAACGCCGTCGGCGGGAGCGGCGGCGCCGGGACGGCCGACGGCGGCTCACGGCCGTCGCCGGGGCGGTCGCGCTGATGGCCGCCGTGACGGGTTCGGGCGCCCCGGCCGGGTTCCGGCACAAGGAGGGCGGCCGCGCCGACGCCACGGTGAGCGTGGGCGCGGCCGGTGCCCCGGCCTCGGCGGCCCCCTCGGCGATCGATCCGATGCCCGGCTCGACGCCAGCGAAGTCACCGGAGTCCGCGTCCGCCGCCGCCCCGGTCGCGGGCGACAAGGCCACCAGCCTCCGCCCGGCACCCGCCACCGCCCCACCACCCACGACGACCGGCGCTGACCGCCGCCACCACGCCCACCCGTACCTCGCACCCGGCGGCAGGGGCCACGGCCCCGACACGCACCGCCACTGACCGGACCTCAAATCATCCGGGAATCAAGAGAGTTGATCACAGGCGTCGCACAGGGAAACCCCTACGACCTGATCCGGCTTCTTGTTCCCGTCCCCTCGCTGCACCGAGAATGCGCATGACAACACAGCGGGCGACCGGAAATCCCTCCGGTCGCCGCCGTCGTAAGAGGGGACCCCCACATGAACAAGCCTCTCCTCGCCGCGCTGTCCGCCCTGGCCCTGGCCGGGCTGGGCGCGGCTCCCGCGGTCGCCGCCCCACTCACCGCGGCACCCGCCGCGCACGCCGACTCCCCGGCGCCCAAGGCGAAGACACCCGCCGTCACCGTCAACTTCGCCGGCACCGTCTCGCTCAGCGACTGCTCCGGCTCGGTGATCCGCTTCCCCAACTCCGCCGACAGCGACCCGGCGTTGGTGCTGTCCAACGGCCACTGCCTGGAGACCGGCTTCCCGGATCCCGGCGAGGTCATCACCGGCCAGTCCTCCAGCCGTACCTTCGGCCTGCTGAACGCGAGCGGCAGCAAGATAGCCACCCTGCGCGCCAACCAGGTCGTCTACTCCACGATGACCGACACGGACATCACGATCTACCGCCTCAACACCACCTACGCGCAGATCAAGAGCTCCTACGGGATCAGCCCGCTCACCCTCAGCGACACCCACCCGACCGCGGGCACCGCCATCAAGGTCGTCTCCGGCTACTGGAAGACGACCTACAGCTGCAGCATCGACGGCTTCGTCAACCAGCTGAAGGAGGGCGACTGGACCTGGAAGGACTCGATCCGCTACACCTCCAGCTGCAACACCATCGGCGGCACCTCCGGCTCCCCGGTCATCGACACCAGCACCGGCAAGGTCGTCGCCGTCAACAACACGGGCAACGAGGACGGCCAGCGCTGCACGGTCAACAACCCGTGCGAGGTGGACGCGAACGGCAACGTCACCGTCCACCAGGGCACCAACTACGCCGAGGAGACGTACGGGATCCCGGCCTGCTTCACCACCGGCAACAAGCTGAACCTCAGCGCGGCCGGCTGCACCCTGCCCAAGCCGTAAGGCACGGGGGTACGGCGCTCACCCCGGCAACGGCGTCGCCATCGGCGTCGGCGTCCGGCGGACGGACCGGCCCGCGAGTACGTCCGTCCGCCTGCCGTCCTCGATGACGAAGCGGCCGTCGATCAGGACGTACGGGATACCCACCGGGGGCGTCCGGGGCGCCTCGAACGTGGCGCCGGGCGCGACCGTCCCCGGGTCGAACA
This sequence comes from Streptomyces sp. LaBMicrA B280, assembly GCF_049222185.1. Lineage (NCBI taxonomy): Bacteria > Bacillati > Actinomycetota > Actinomycetes > Kitasatosporales > Streptomycetaceae > Streptomyces > Streptomyces sp. LaBMicrA B280. Next base: position 70,496 of record NZ_JBMJCT010000028.1, read on the forward strand.
GCACCAGATCCGCCCGGTACCCCTCGCGCACCAGGCCCCGGTCCGGCAACCGCAGCCGGGCCGCGGGCCGCGCGGTGAGACGGGCGACGCACTCCTCCAGCGACAGCACGCCCAACTCCCGTACGTAGTGCCCGAGATAGCGCGGAAAGGTGCCGTACGCCCGCGGGTGCGGCTTCGCGCCCCGCAGGATGCCGTCGGAGCCCCCGGTGTGGGCGCGGTGGCGCATCAGGGCGCGCACATTGTCCTCGTGGCCGACATGCTGGAGGACGGTCGTACCGAGCCGGTCCTCGATCAGCAGCCGCCGGGCGACCTCCCACGGCGACCGCACCTGTTCCGCCGCCAACTCCCGCACGGTGCGCCCCGTGTACGCGCCGAGTGCCGGGTCGGCCACCCCGGAGACCTCGACCGTCTCCCACGCCACCGGCACACCGTGGCAGCCGTCCGAGCCGGTCACCTCCAGCTCCCGCCGGACGCGCTCGGCCGTCGCCGGGTCCGCGAGCCGGGCCAGCACCTCCGCCGGGCCGCCCTCGCTCGCCCAACTCGGCAGCAGGGCGGCCAGGGTGGTGCAGCCGGGGGTGTAGGGGTACGTGTCGAACGTGATGTCCGCGCCCGCGTCCAGAGCCCGGTCGAGCAGGGCCGTCAGCTCATCGGCGCGCCCCTCGTTCACCCCGAAGTTCATGGTGGCGTGCGCCAGATGCAGCGGGCAGTGCGCCGCCCGGGCCAGCGCGACCATCTCGGCGTAGGCGTCCAGCGCCCCGGCGCCGTAGGACCGGTGATGCGGGCAGTAGTAGCCGCCGTACGACGCCACCACCCGGCACAGCTCGGTCAGTTCGGCGTCGTCGGCGTACATCCCGGGCGTGTAGGTGAGCCCGGAGGACAGCCCGACGGCCCCCTGCTCCAGCCCTTGCGCCACCAACTCCCGCATCCGGCGCAGCTCTTCGGCGGTCGCGGGCCGGTCCTCCCACCCCATGACGAGCGCCCGGACCGTGCCCTGCGGGATCAGATAGGCGGCGTTCACGGCGATCCCGCACCCCTCGAACCCGGAGTCCAGCCGGTCGAGATACTCCCCGACCGTGCGCCAGTCGAAGTCGATGTCCTCGCCGTACCCGTTCCACCCGGCGATCGCCCGGCGCACCTGAGCCAGCGTCGGCTCGTCCACCGGCGCGTACGACAGCCCGTCCTGGCCGATCACCTCCAGGGTGACCCCCTGCGCGGCCTTCGCGCTGTGGTCGGGGTCGCGGAGCAGCGCGAGGTCGGAGTGGGCGTGCATGTCGATGAACCCGGGGGAGAGGACCAGCCCCTCGGCATCCAACTCCCGCACTGCCCGGGGCCGTTGGCAACCGGCCGCTGCGGCCTCCTTGACGATGGAGACGATCCGCCCGCCGTCGACGACCACATCGGCCCGGTACGACGGCTCGCCGCTGCCGTCGACCACCTCGGCGTCCCGCACGACCAGGTCTTCCATACCGGCCTCCCCGACCGCTCCAGAAGCTTTCCCGCTCCGGCTGTACCGCTGTGGCTCTCCCGCTCCGGCTTCCGCGCCCTAGAAGTAGGTGCGGATGTAGTCGACCACCGTGCCGTCCGCCTCCGCGACCGGGATGAGCTGCCACTTCTCGAAGACCGTGCACGGATGGGAGAGACCAAAGCCGATCCAGTCGCCCACCCGGAGATCCGCGTCGGCACCGGTGCGCAGCCACAGATGCTGGTCCGACAGCGCGGTCACCTCGACACCGGTCGCCGGCCGCTCGGCACCGCCCCGGCGCACCACCCGCGCCACCGGCAGATCGAGGTCGTAGGAGACGTCCCGCTTCCCCGCGTTCACGAACGCCTCCGCCGCCGAGGGCCGCGAGACCACCTGCGCCCACAGCCGGAACGCGGGCTCCAGCGCGCCCTCCTCGGGCACCCGGTTGAACGGGGTCAGCTCGCTGTAGTGCACATCGTCGTGCGAGACGTACGCACCGGAGCGCAGCAGTTTGAGCACGGGAAGCGACAGCGCGGGCAGCTCGGCGAAGACCGCGGCGACGACGTCGAACCACTCGCTGCCCCCGGCGCTGACGACGATCTCGTCGGCGCCCTCGAAGAGCCCGTCCCGGTCGAACTCGACGGCGAGCGCGACGAGTCGGTCCAGCCAGGCGCGCACCCGCTCCGGGTCGGCGTCCGGCACCTGGGCCTCGTACCCCGCCACCCCGACGAGCCGCAGCGCCCGCGCCCGCCCGACGGCCTCGGCGACGGCCCGCGCGTCCGCCGCCGTACGGACACCCGTACGGGCCCCCTCGCCCGCGCCCAGCTCCACGACCACGTCCACCGGCCGGGCGGCCCCCGCGAGCGCCGCGTCCATCAGCTCGACACCGCCCACCGAGTCGACGTAGCAGACGAAGCGGAAACCGGGGTCCGCGGCGAGCTCACCGGCGAGCCAGCGCAGGGCCGCGGCGTCGACCAGCTCATTGGCGAGGAAGATCCGCTGAACGCCGAACTCCCGCGCCACGTACACCTGATGGGGAACGGCCAGGGTGATCCCCCAGGCGCCGTGCTCGATCTGGCGCCGGAACAGCTGCGGCGCCATGGAGGTCTTGCCGTGCGGCGCGAACGCCAGGCGGTGCCGTGCGGTGTACGACTCCATGAGCGCGAGGTTGTGCGCGAGGCGCTCGGCGGACAGGACGAGCAGGGGGGTGGTGAAGCCGCCGTCCGCGTCGAACAGATTGCGCCGCTGAGCCGCCAGCTCTCCGACCTTGAGACCGCGGGCACCCGGCGGGAGGCCCTTGAAGCGGTGGTCGACCCGTTCCTCGGCCAGCCGGTCGAGCGCTTCGGTGTCCATGGGAGCCCTTCGTCATCCGGCGCACGCCCCTGTCGTTGCATCCTGTGCAACGTTCATTGCATGCAGTGCTCACTGCTGTCTAGCATCTCGCCGACAACGGGTCAACGGAGTGACACCGCCGGCGCTTGGGGGTTTCGGGAGTGGACATCGTCGCGCTGGGCGAATCCATGGTCACCTTCATCCCCACCCGCCCCGGCCCGCTGGCCGACGTGCCCACCTTCTCCCGCGCCACCGGCGGTGCGGAGTCCAACGTGGCCTGCGCGATGGCCGCGCTCGGCCACTCGGCCCGCTGGGTGAGCCGGGTGGGCACGGACGGATTCGGGGAGTGCGTGGTGGCGGGGATCGCGGAGTACGGCGTGGACGTCTCGACGGTCCGCCGCGATCCCTCCCGCCCGACCGGTGTCTACTTCCGCACGGCCGCGGACCGGGGCTCGGGGGCGCACGAGGTGGCGTACTACCGGGCGGGCTCGGCGGCATCGGCGATGTCTCCGGCGAACGTGGACATGAACGCGGTACGGGACTGCCGGATCCTGCATCTGTCGGGGATCACGGCGGCCCTGTCGGCGGACTGCCACGCCCTCCTGCACCGACTGACGGCCCCGGCCGCGGACCGCCCCCTGATCTCCTTCGACATCAACCACCGCCCGGCCCTGTGGCGGGGAAAAAACGCCGCCCGAACCCTGCTGGAACTGGCCCGCCGGGCGGACCTCGTCTTCGTGGGGGAGGACGAGGCGGCGGAGGTGTGGGGGGTGACAGGGGGACCGGCGGCGATCAGAAGGGTGCTGCGGGAGCCGGGGGCGCTGGTGGTGAAACAGGGGGCGCGGGGAGCTACGGCTTTCCGCCGACAGGCACCGGACCCCTTCGAGCCGACCCGAACCACGGACATGCCCGGCACTTTCGAGCCGAGCCCCACCGTCACCGCCGTATCGGCCATCGGCGCCGGAGACTCCTTCGCCGCCGGCTACCTCTCCGCCACCCTCCGCGCCCTCCCCCCGCGCCAACGCCTCCGCCACGGCCACCTCCTCGCCGCCGCCACCCTCACCACCCCCACCGACCTCGCCCCGCCCCCCGCCCGCGCCCACGCCGACCACCTCGCGGCCCTGGACGACGCCGCATGGGGAAGACTGCGACTCGCCCCCGGCTGGACGCAGACCGCGTGGGCCCCCGAGGAGGCCAACACCCCATGAGTCAGACCGTCGACCGCGCCCTGAGCATCCTGCCGCTGCTCGCCGAGGGCCCCGCCGACCTCGGCCGGGTCGCCGACCGCCTCGGCGTCCACAAGTCCACCGCCCTGCGCCTCCTGCGCACCCTGCACGAACACGGTCTGGTCTACCGCCAGTCCGACCACCGCTACCGCCTCGGCGCCCGCCTCTTCGCCCTCGCCCAGGAGGCGATGGAGAACCTGGACGTCCGCGAGATCGCCCACCCCCATCTCGTACGGCTGAACGAACAGTGCGGCCACACCGTCCACCTCGCCGTGTACGACGACGCCGAGGTCCTCTACATCGACAAGGTCGACAGCCGGTACCCGGTGCGCATGTACTCCCGCATCGGCAGACCGGTCGCCCTCACCGTGGCCGCCGTCGCGAAGCTCCTCCTCGCCGACCTCCCCGAACCCGAACGCCGCGCCGTCGCGGAGAAGCTCGACTACCCCTCGTACACCCCCCGTTCCACCCCGAACGCCGACGCCTACCTCCAGGAGCTGGCCAAGGTCCGCGAACAGGGCTGGGCGACCGACCTCGGCGGCCACGAGGAGTCCATCAACTGCGTCGCCGCCCCCATCCGCGGTGCCGAGGGCCGGGTGGCCGCCGCGATGTCGGTGTCCGCCCCGAACGTGGTCGTCACGGCCGACGAACTCCTCGCCCTCCTCCCGCTGGTCCGCCGCACGGCGGACGCGATCAGCGCGGAGTACTCCGGTAGAACACCGGTGACGGAGCACCCGTAACACCCGTAACACCTGCAATACCCGTAACACCTGTACCGCTCGTAACGCCCGTAAAGGACTGGCCGATGGACAAGATCGCCCTGACCCCGAAGACCCACACCACCCCGCCCGCGAAGTTCTCGCACGGGGTGCGCAAGGGCAACATCCTCCAGGTCGCCGGTCAGGTCGGCTTCCTGCCCGCGGAGGAGGGCAAGCCCCCGACCCCGGTCGGCCCCACCCTGCGCGAGCAGACGCTCCAGACCCTCGACAACGTCCGGTCGATCCTGGAGGAGGGCGGCGCCGGCTGGGACGACGTGATGATGCTCCGCGTCTACCTCACGGACGTGGACCACTTCACCGAGATGAACGACCTCTACAACGCCTACTTCGAGGCCCAGGCCCTCACCCAGCCGCCCGCCGCCCGTACGACGGTCTACGTCGGCCTTCCGCCCGGCCTGCTGATCGAGATCGACGCGCTCGCCGTGCTCGATTCCCCTGGAGTGGCCTAAGTCGCCGACGCGACGCGCGGGCTGACTGGTTCCGGCACAGGGAAGTCGTCCATACTGCCGCCGTGGAGCAGCGCATAGGATCAGGCAGCAATCCGTTGAACACCGAAGCGTTGAAGGCGGAAGCGGTGAAGGCCGAGCCCGTCGCGGGCGCCGGCTTCGACCCGGCCTTCATCCCGGGCATCACGGCCCCGGCGACGCCCTTGGCGAAGCAGGAGGAGCCGGGGGAGCCGAAGGAACCGCAGGCCGAGGCGCCGGACGAGTCCGCCGAGCCGTCGGAGCCGAAGGCCACCGAGGAGGCCGCGGCAGGCGACACGGACGAGGACGAGCCCGCGGCCCCCGCCGACGGCCCGGTCTTCGAGGCCGCCGACCGCCGCGCCAGGATAGAGGCCGACCACAAGGGCGTCCGCCTCAGCCTGGACGAGGAGGCCTGCGAGTTCCAGTGGGCCGAGATCGCCGCGGTGGAGTCGGAGTCCCCCCGCTTCGGCAAGCGCTACACCATCACGGTGCACACCCCGGACCGCCGCTGGTACCCGATCGAGATCGAGGCCGCGTCCCGCTCCCGCTTCAAGGAATGGGACGACCAGCTGGACGCGGTCCTGGACGCCTACTTCGAAGACGGCGACTGACCGCCCCCCTCGCTCTCCACGAGCCGGCTCCCCAGGAGCCGGCTGGTCGGGGTCGTCCGGCGAGCACCACCGGCCCGAGCCGGAGGGGCGCTGGAGGGCGGTCAGACCCCCCGAGAACTTCTGATAAAGTTTGGTTCGCCGCAAGGGAAACGCGAGAGCGAGAACCGGAAGGCACCGAGGAAATCGGATCGGAAAGATCTGATAGAGTCGGAAACACCGAAGGGAAGCCCGGAGGAAAGCCCGAGAGGGTGAGTACAAAGGAAGCGACCGTTCCTTGAGAACTCAACAGCGTGC